>NZ_QPEX01000033.1 GCF_003335505.1 Bremerella cremea | reverse complement strand
GAAATTGCATCGTTTTTAGGCGACAAAGCTTTGTTCGTTGCGTTACTCGTCAAGCGACAAGCAACTCAATCAAACAGCACTTCGTCACACAAAATGCCATCTACCAACCAAATTGTCAAAGATCAAATCGCACTTCGTTTGGGAAGTGAGTTTTCCCTGTCAAGGTCTTACCCTCAACTGGAAGGACGCAATGTATCACCGCCGGGGCCCTGTTGTCAAACGGGGGTGGCGGGAAATTGAGCGGCAAAAATCAAAATGATCTGTAACGTGGTGCCTGGTAATGTGTTAGGGCGATGAAAAACTTTCGGGAATGTCTCGGGAACTTGCTTGAGGACAATAGCGGAGCGGTCTTTTCTGCTAGTTGCTCACTGTTATTTGAGTAGGTATCCATCGCTGAATCGGAACTGGAACTCCTTTTCCGTCACGTTCAGTCCAAATACGCCCGCTTTGAGCGCTGTTGGAAAGGTGCAATCACGCTCAATTGCTTGTTGCCACTTCTTCCCGTCGTCGGAGGCAGACATGCGAAGTGTGTTTCCTCTTCGTTCGACGCGAATCCAAATTGGTTCGTCTTTCATGCGGAAGTACCCACCTCCGACATGTTTTCCGTTTTCAAACTGTTCGCAACTTAGGTAAACGGCGTTCTTTTCAGCACTTGCCGAACGTGTCCAGCGCAGGAAGTTGTTTTCGTCGTGCCAAATCACGATTCCTGCGGCGACATAACTGCGATTTCCATTGGCTCCACTGTCCGCTTCAGGGCGTGGGAAGTCCTTTACGCGGACTTCATAGAGGAAGTCAGCTTCCACAGATTGCCAAACCCGAGGTGCATTCACGGTATCCATGGTGGGGTTCAGTTGATGAATGCCAGCGGGGATGGTTAGCTGGATTCCATCTGGCAGAGGGTCGACTGGACAGTCGCCGACCGGATCTACCAGCTCTCCCCAGCCAGGGAATTCCTGGGCGGCCAAGGGGCTGCAAAAGAACGCGAGGAGAAGTGGCATGACTAGGCTGGATTTTGTGCGGCAGTATATGTGCATGTCGTCTTATGCGTCTTAAGTGCTGTCTGTGTAAGGGGATAAACGTTGGTTGTTGGTTGCTATTCGCCTTGTTCCTGGCGTTTTTCGGTCAGCAGATAGGCATCTTCAAAACGGAATTCGACATCCCTATCAGTCACGTTGAGACCAAAAACGCCAACGTGCAGGCTCTTGGAGTAGTCGCATTGTCGGTCTAAGAGTTTTTTCCAGCCGTTTGTGTCGTACGTAGCCCACATACGTATCCGGTCTCCTCTTCGTTCAACTCGCAGGGAAACAGGTTTGTCTTCAAGGGGAAAGTTGCCACCGCCAACGATGGCGTTGTTTTTGTATTGCTCGCAACTCAAATAGATCTGATTGGCCTCGCCACTGGCCGAACGTGTCCAACGCAATAGATTGCCTTCGTCCTGCCACACAAGCAGTCCGCTAGCGATGTAGCTTTGATGCCCATTGGCTCCGGTGTTTGCCTGGGGCCGGGGAAAATCAAGCATTCGGGCCTCAAACAGAAAATCACCAGTAACTTCCTGCCAGATACGGGGAGCATTCGTTTGGCGTAAGTAAGGGTTCATGTCGTGTATGCCCGCAGGCACTTCCATGGTGATGCCCGATTTGGTGATATCGACCGGACAATTGCCTACCGGATCGACGAAGGTCCCCCAGCCTGGGATATCCTCAGCGATGAGGAGTGAGGCAAAGAGGCTGCAGATTGTCAGACTCAGCATGAAGCGCAGGTGCATGAAGGGACTCCTTCTGAAATACAAAAAGAACACAAAACTACCGCAGGTCATCTTGGCCCGATTCTAACATCCCCCCTAAAATTCACAGCTATTCATGATGAGCCTTGCGACATCCCAGCAAGCGGCGGCGATGCTCAAAAGCCTGCCGCAATGTTTTGAGCAGAACGAGTCGTTTCAGCAGGTACTTCAAGCCCTGAACCAAGGGAATGATGTCTCGCTGGAAGGAGTCTGGGGGTCAGCGTGCGCGCTAGTGGCTGCTGCGATTCGTGCGGAAGTCACGTCCCCGATTGTGTTGATCGCTCCTCATTTGAGTGAAATCGACAAGCTGGCCGATGCTTTGCCGCTGTTCACCGATACCGAGGTTGCCTCTTTTCCGGCTTGGGAATCGTCGCCGGACGAACGCAGATTGCACGACGAGATTTACGCAGCGAGACTGCGGATCTTAAAGCAACTGGTCTACGACCAATGTCCAGCGTTACTGGTTACTTCGATCGAGAGTTTGATTCAGCCGGTTCCCGGTCAAGAGAACATTCGTGCCAACAGTCGTCGTTTAGAGATCGGGCAACGGCTGGAACCTGAAGAACTAGCGAAATGGTTGCTGACGCATAAATATCATTCGACTAGCGCGGTCGAATTACCTGGTGAGTTTTCGCTCCGCGGCGGAATTTTGGATGTTTTCGCCCCTGATTGGAATGGTCCGGTTCGCGTCGAGCTGTTTGGGGATGAGATCGAATCGATTCGTGAAATCGACATAGAAACACAGCGTAGTGTCGAAGCATTAAAGCAAATCGACATAACGGCGCTGCGGCACTCGCGAGATTATCAAGGCAGTTTTGTCGATTACTTGCCAGCGGACACGGTCTTTTTGCTGATCGAACCTGATCAGATGAAGCAAACTGCAGACGACTATCTCAAACGTGTTGACGATGTGCGTGATGCGTTTGAGTTCGCAGAAACGATCGCTCGGCTAAACGCATTTCGCAAAGTATCGTTGGCGGGAATCTCCAGTGGTTCTTTTAACGTAACGGCGAATCTGAACTTCGAGTCGGTTGAGCAGTTCAGTGGCGATATCGAGCGGGTGCGTGGTGAACTTGATGTCGTAAGCCAAAGCTTAGATGTCATCATTGTCTGCCGCATGGAGGCCGAAGTCGAACGGCTGCGCGAAATTTTGGATGCCACCGAGGTCGCCAAGTCGGGGCGGCTGCATTATGTGCTTGGGGTGCTGCACCAAGGGTTTCGTTTTCGCGAAGGTCGCTTGGTGCTGATTAGTGGCGACGAAATCTTTCACCGGGGGGCCATACACCGGACGAAGACACGACGCCTAGGAAAGGTGATCGATAGTTTTCTCGACTTGAAGAAGGGAGACCTTGTCGTTCACCTTGGGCATGGAATTGGACGGTATCGCGGGCTGCGGCTCATTGATAAGCAGGGGAGTGCTGAAGAACATTTGGTCCTTGAGTTTCATGGCGAAACGAAGATCTTTGTCCCGGCCTCGAAAATCGATCTGGTCCAGAAGTACGTCGGAGGAAGTAAAACGCGTCCTCCCTTGGCCCGCATCGGTGGTGTGGTCTGGAAAAAGCAGAAGGAGAACGTCGAGAAGGCAGTAAAAGATCTGGCGGCTGACCTGCTACATGTTCAAGCAGAGCGGAAAAGTCGCCCAGGTATTGCTTTCGCGGAAGATACCCACTGGCAATATGAGTTCGACGCCTCGTTTCCCTATCAGGAAACGGACGATCAGCTCTTGGCGATTTCAGCGATCAAGCAAGATATGCTGCAGCCGAGACCAATGGACCGTCTGTTATGCGGTGACGTTGGTTTTGGAAAGACCGAGGTTGCCATGCGGGCAGCTTTCAAAGCCGTAGATAACGGATACCAGGTGGCCGTACTCGTGCCAACGACAATCTTGGCCGAGCAGCACTATAAAAGCTTCCGCGAGCGGATGGCGGAGTTTCCTTTTTCGATCGCGCGTTTAAGCCGCTTTGGCACTGCGAAAGAGCAACGGGAAGTGATTAAGGGCCTGAAGGACGGAACCGTTGATGTCGTAATCGGGACGCATCGCCTGGCCTCGAAAGATGTCGTCTTTCAAAACCTAGGTGTGGTGGTCATCGACGAAGAGCAGCGGTTCGGTGTGGAAGTTAAGGAACGCTTGAAGCAGTTGCGTACGACCGTTGATGTCCTGACGATGACCGCCACACCCATCCCGCGGACACTTCATATGTCGTTAGTGGGTGTCCGCGATATTAGCAATTTAGAAACGGCTCCGAAGGACCGCATTGCAGTCGAAACCAAAGTTTCTCGCTGGAGTGACGAGTTAATTCGCCACGCGGTCTTGCGTGAGTTGAACCGTGGTGGGCAGGTTTACTTTGTGCATAACCGGGTACAGGACATTCAAGTCGTTGCGGCCAAGTTGCAGCATATCGTACCAGAAGCAAAAATCGGAATCGGTCACGGGCAGATGGCCGAAGGGGCGCTCGAACAGGTCATGGTCGATTTTATTGAGGGGAAATTCGACTTGCTGCTGGCGACGACGATCATCGAGAGCGGGCTCGATATTCCAAATGCGAATACGATCTTTGTTGACGAGGCTGACCGATATGGCTTGGCCGATTTGCATCAACTGCGAGGCAGAGTCGGGCGATCGCATCATCGTGGTTATTGTTACATGCTCTTAGAGCCAGCCAAGCATCTTACGCCAATTGCTAGCAAACGCTTGCATGCCATCGAAGAGTTCAGCCACATGGGGGCTGGCTTCGCGATTTCTATGCGAGACCTGGAAATCCGGGGCGCGGGGAACATTCTCGGCACTCAGCAAAGTGGACATATTGCCACCGTTGGTTACGAGCTTTATTGCCAACTGCTGGAAAGTGCCGTACGGCGGTTGCAAAAATTACCTCCGAAATTATCGATTGACGTCGACATCGATCTGCCGGTGGAAGCCTACCTGCCGGATGATTATGTCAGTGATATGCGGCAAAAAATTGACTTGTATCGACGAATGACGCGGATTGCGTCCGATGACGATCTAAATCAGATACGAGAAGAACTTCGCGACCGTTTTGGTTCGCCGCCGGAAGTTGTGGACGAGTTGTTGCGACTCGTTACGTTGAAGTTAGATGCTGCTTTCTGGCAAGTGTCTTCGATTTATATCGAAGAGGAAGTCGATCAAACTTTTCTGGTGTTCGTATATACAAATAGGTCGCGTATCGAACAGCTAGCAAAGCTGCGAGGGAAAAAGCTGCGCATTGTGGATGACTCAAAAGCATACATTCCGCTGCCCGATTCCAGCATGGATGGCTCAAAGTTGCTCGATTTTGCCAGACTGATGTTGCAGCCAAGTTAACTGCGTTTCTATACTCCGCCGGCTTTTTTCTCGCGCGAAATGTGGCAGGACGCCACTGCCTGAAGGTTTGCTCATGGATGGGACTTCAAACAACGTGATCTCAGCAACGCATTTGACAAACAAATCGGTCCGGTCTCGTATCGTTCTTGCCGGCCTCGTTGTGGGAGCATGCTTGGTCTTACCATCTGCGGCAAACGCACAGTTCGGTTGGCCTTCTCGGTGGAATCCTTGGAAACAGGAGGCGACTGCAGAAGCAACGCCTCCCGATCCGTTTGCAGAGCGACGTGGCGCTGGCCAGCCGCAGTATCGCATGGCCAATGTGCCAGCGAGACCGACGCAAACGCAACCGACTGGCTATTCGCCACCTAATTCGCAAGCCTACGGTCAAGGCACGATGGGATCGAACATGGGAATGGCACCTCCTGCCGGGGCTGGCTATCCAGCAGCCTATCCTGCCGCTGTATCCCAAGGGGCTACTTATCCGGCTCAAACGAACAGCTACCCTGCGACCGGGGTCTATCCCTCGACGGGGAACAATTCAGCCTACGGGTACGAACCAGCTGCAGGGCAGTTTTCAGGCTATTCTGCTCCGCAAAATCAAATGCCAGCGGCTAATGATGCGCCTGCGATGCCGGCCAGCTATCCAAACACACAAATGGTTTCGCCAGGTTATTCAGCACCAGCTGAAGTTGCCCATGTCGCGAATCTTCCGCAGCAAACGCCCGCTGTCGACGAGAACGATCTATTTAAACCGGCACGAATTGTTGCCATCGTGAATGGCGAGCCTATCCTGGCTGGTGACGTGCTTGGCCCTGTGAATCAAATAATTAAGCAAAAGTTGGAGTCGCTGACAGAAGAACAGTTGGCCAGCGTGCGCGAAGATGACATCGAGAAATTTAAAGAGCAAGCCCTCAAGCAAATGTTGCCTGGCATGATCGATGTCAAGATTGTCTACCTCGAATTTCTCCGTAATGTGCCGCAAGATCGTCGTGCCGACATGCAGCAGATGCTGGACAAGAACTACTACGAGCATCAGCTGGAATCGGACCTAAAGGAAGCTGGAGTACAGTCCCGGGCCGAATTCGATATGAAACTGCGGGAAACGGGAAGCTCGTTAGAAAAGAAGAAGCAACGTTACGTTGAACAAGTCGTGGCCTATCAACAGATTCAGCGGCACGTCCGGAGCGACGAAGAAGTCACCCATCAGCAAATGCTTGACTTTTACAGCGAGCATTCCAGCGACTACGAGAAGCCTGCCCGGGCCAAGTGGGAGCAGTTAATGGTGAAGTTCTCAGAGTTTCCAAATCGGCAAGCTGCCTGGGAAGCAATGGCCGCGATGGGAAACCGCGTGTTACGCGGGGCTCCGCTAGATGCGGTGGCTAAACGTGAATCGCAAGGAATTCGTGCTTCTCGGGGTGGCCAATACGATTGGACTAGTAAAGGGAGCCTTAAGAATGAAACGGTCGATCAAGCAATCTTTACGCTGCCGGTAGGCGAGTTGAGCCCAATTATTGAATCCCAAGAGGGCTTTCATATTGTTCGCGTGGTCGAGCGAGAAGAGGAAGGAATGGTCCCCTTCACCGAAGCTCAGGTCGAAATCAAAGAGCAAATTAAGAAGCAGCGGAAACAAAAAGCCACCGAAGCGTACATTCAGGAAGTGAAAGCGAAGGCACAGGTTTGGACCATTTTCGACGAAGAGAATCAGAACACACCACCCAGGTAGCTGGTATGGCGGCATGAAAAGATGCTGTAATTATCAGATTTTGCCACGCTTCCCCCCAAGATTCTAGTTTTCTGGCAGGGCTTAGCCGCGAAGAATTTAGCGAGCATACCGATTTTCGGTAGCACGGCTAAGATAAGTGGTACTTATGCGGTATGATTCCGGAGTACCGCCTATTTTGTTGGCCTCTACAATCGAGTAAAGTAGCGGTCAAAAGATAACATTCAGAGTTTACTTCCGCGCCGACTACTCGCAGCATCGACCTTCTGCCGATGCGTCCATCTCCGCGGAAATGCTGCCCGGCAAGCCTGTCGGGATAAACTGCGCACGCCCCTGTGAGGAAGTCTGCATGTCCGAGAATGCCAAGCTTATCATCGAAGGTAATGAGATCGAACTGCCGGTTGTTGAAGGAACCGAGCATGAGAAGGCGGTCGACATCTCGAAGTTGCGAGCCTCGACCAACTTCATCACCTTGGACGAAGGTTACGTCAACACTGGGTCAACCACCAGCGCAATCACCTATTTAGATGGTGAAGTTGGGATTTTACGTTACCGTGGCTATCCCATCGAAGATTTGGCCGCCAATTGCGACTTCGTGGAAGTGATGTTCTTGCTGATTTACGGCGAGCTTCCCACTGAAGAGCAAATCACCAACTTCCGCAATTCGATTCGTCGCCACACGATGCTGCACGAGGATATGCGGTCGTTTTACGATGGCTTTCCACGCGATGCTCATCCGATGGCGATTTTGTCGAGCGTGGTGAGCGCTTTGTCGACGTTCTATCAAGATTCGCTCGACCCACACGACCCAGAGCAAGTGGAAGTTTCGATCCATCGGTTGTTGGCCAAACTACCGACGATTGCGGCCTATAGCTACAAGAAGTCTTTCGGTCAGCCGTTCATTTATCCTCAGAACGATCTATCTTACTGCGAGAACTTCTTGCAGATGATGTTCGCTGTGCCAAGCGAACCATTTCATGTTGATCCGGACTTTGTCGATGCCCTCAACCTGCTGTTGATTGTGCATGCCGATCACGAACAGAACTGCAGCACTTCCACTGTGCGAATGGTGGGATCGGCCGATGCGAACTTATTTGCATCGATCTCAGCAGGGATCAGTGCTTTGTGGGGACCGCTGCATGGCGGTGCCAACGAAGCTGTGGTGAACATGCTGGAAGAAATCATCGAAAATGGTGGCGACGTCGATAAGTATGTCGAACTAGCCAAGGATAAGAAGAGCAAAGTCCGCTTAATGGGCTTTGGACATCGTGTTTATAAGAACTTCGATCCGCGAGCGACGATCATCAAAAAAGCTTGCGATCGGCTGCTCGACAAGTTGGATATCAAGGATCCCTTGTTCGAGGTGGCGCAAAAGCTGGAATACGCGGCGTTAAACGATGAATACTTTGTCGAACGTAAGCTCTATCCCAACGTCGACTTCTATTCCGGCGTGATCTATCGAGCCATCGGAATTCCGGTTCAGATGTTCACGGTGTTGTTTGCGATGGGACGTCTGCCAGGGTGGATTGCTCACTGGAGAGAAATGCACGGCTCGCCGACTAAACGGATTTGCCGACCTCGCCAGGTTTACACTGGTCAACAGAAACGGGAGTTTGTCCCGATCGAAAAACGATAGACGCTAGACTTGCTATCACTTCTTACATGGCGCGGACATCTTCGTGTCCGCGCTCGGAGCCGGTAACTTGAGCCGTGGCGGCGATTTTTTCTGATAACTGCTGCGATAGCGTCAGCGTATCCGGAAAAGTTTACCTAAATCCGCGAACTTTCGGTCTTCTCTTACGGATGTTCGTGAGGTTGTGTCGATAAATACCCTCGTACGCCCTCAGTCTACGGAAAGTCTGGGGATTCGGTTCAGCGAGGGAGATGCAACTTCACAATGTATAAGTACATTCTCGGCGCAACTGCCGCAGTCACGACGATGGTCGCCCCGACGATCGCGTCGGCCCAGATGCCTCTCGTTAAGCTGTCGCATACCATCCAGCTAAAGGCCGGTGTTGACCGCTTGCACCCTCCTGTGGTGACCGATGTCGAAGTTCACCCGGCCGGTAAGATGATGGCGGTCGCCGGTGATGATCACTATGTCCGAATCATGGAAGTCTCGACGGGCCGTCTGATCTTAACGCTCCGTGATCATGCCGATTGGGTTTGTGCCCTCCAGTTTTCGCCTGATGGAAAAACCTTGGCAACCGCCGGCAAAGATCATCAACTTCTCTTGTGGGATGTTCAAGAGAACATTCAGCTACGCAGTCGAAGTACATTTCCTTCGGTCGTCAACGACTTAGATTTCAATCACGATGGCACCCAACTGGCCCTGGCGGGCTTTGACAAGTCGATCGCGATCTATGATGCCCAGACCGGCAAGCTAATTAAATCGCTTGAAGCGGACGGTAATGATTTGCGTACCGTTCGTTTTTCGCCAGATGGAAAGCTTGTGGCAGCGGCAGGACGCACCGGCGTCATTCGTATTTGGAATGCTGCAACCGGTGAACATGTCCAAGATATTCGTGCTCACGACGATCGTATTTATGCACTAGCCTTCTCTGAAGATGGCGAAAAAATCGTGAGCGGTGGAGAAGATCGCCAGCTGAAAACGTTCATGACGCAAACCGGCAAGCAACTCGCCGCGATCTCGACTGGGGATGCCAAGGTCTTTTCGGTTGCGCTTGTGCAATCAGACAAGGTTGCCACCGGTGGAAGCGATAACCAGGTTCGGATGTGGAATCTGGAAACACTCAAAGAAGTCGATCACTTGGCAGGCCACAACGGCACTGTCGCAGCTTTGACTACCCATGGGCAAACAATGATCTCAAGCGGATTCGATACGACAATCCGCGTGTGGGATTTGGGTGGTCAGCATAATCCCCCCCCCGTGTTAACGGTTCCGGTCAGCCGTTTCTCGAACTAGTTCGGTCACCATTTTCGCACGGATGCGAAAGTAAGGCAGAGGAGTCGCCTGATGGGTTTCCATTATCAAGACGCATTGCGTCGTTTTCGTAATTTCTTTGGTGGTGGCAAAAACGTAGCCCTCAATCGTCCTGTCCGCAGTCGCGGTCTCGAAATGCTAGAAGCACGCCGTGTTATGGCGGCTGATACGATTCAGTTGGGTGCCGTTTATCATGAAGAGGACGGAGCCGGTGGTGACGAACACGGCGATACGTTCATCGTTACCTTTGATGGTGGCGCCGCTGGCACGCAACTGACTCGCTTGATCATCGATGGCGATCAGATCGAGAACTTTGGCAACCTGCCGGGGTTAAGCTCTGGGGATATGATCTTCGATATCACGCCGGGCGGGCTAGGGGCTGATGCGTCATTCCCTTTCAAAATAATTTCCGCCGATGGAATCGATTCGGTAAAGGCGATCGTCTCGGATGGTGGAAGCCTGCTGATCCTGGAATTTGAAGGCTTCGATGCCGGGGAAGAACTTCGGTTCTCGATCGACGTTGACGAAGTTATCATCTACGATCCTAGCAACCCAGCAGAAACGCTGATCGATCCGATCGCATCTGGGGCCGAGTTCCATGGGACTTTGATGACCGGGGAGTTTTCCGCCCAGCACTACAAAGATGCCACGGTTAACACGAAGTTTTACGACCAATACGACGCCAAATTGATCGCTTCTGGTTTGGATTTGCCAGCGGACGATTCGACGGGGCACCGCGATCGAACCGACGGTGCTTTTGGTTCTGTCGTCCAGGACCCGTTGCCTATTAGTATCAGCGGTACCGTCTACCACGACCCGAACCTAAGCCTCACGCAAGATGCCGGAGAAGCTGGGATCGCTGACGTATCGTTAACGCTGTGGAAGAAAGAAGACGGCGTTTTTGTGAACACTGGGCATACGGTTACGACCGACGCCAACGGCAATTACGTCTTTGGTGAAGAACTCGGACTGAAGCCGGGCACTTACCAGGTTCGCGAAACACAACCGACTGGCTACTTCAGCGTGGGCGCGGTTCCGGGAACGGTGGAGGGGGCTTCGACCGGATCCACGGTTTCCGGCGATCCGGATGTATTGACGGAAATCAGTATTCCCCTGGGTGGCACGTCAGCGGTTGACTACGACTTTGCCGAAGCAACCCCGGCCATGATTGACGGCTACGTGTATCATGACCGCGATAACGATGGGATCAAGGAAGCCGGCGAAGAGGGGATCGCAGGCGTGCAGATCCGCGTGCAAGGTGTCGACGTGCTTGGCAACCCTCAGTCGTTTACTGTAACAACCGACGCCAACGGTTACTACAAAGTGACCAATATGCCTCCGGGTGTGTACGAAGTGCTGGAAGTCGTGCAGCCGCCCCCTTATCAGGATGGTAAAGACACCGCAGGTACCGTCAACGGAGCCACCAAAGGATCGCCTAGTAATCCCGGAGATAAAATCTCTGCCATCTCGCTCAAAGGAGGAGAGTCGGGGGTTAACTATAACTTCGGCGAAATCCGACCAGCTGAAATTCGTGGCCGGGTTCAGCTAACCGATCCAGATGGGAATTGCTACGGCGATGGGATCGAGACGGCTCCGGTAGAGGGTGCGGTTATCAACTTGTACGATAGCAACGGCACGCTCATCGCTACGACCACAACCGATGCCAATGGCGAGTACTTCTTTGGTAACTTGCTTCCCGGGACGTACACCATCGAGGAAATCACGCCACCCGGTTTGATTGATGGTGGCGATCATGTGGGGACGATCGACGGCATAAAGGTCGGTCAACTTGATGGTAACGATCGGGTCGCGGGCATCGAACTTCTGTCGGGCGATTCTGGCGTTCACTACGATTTCTGCGAACACCTCCCCGCTAGTTTGTCCGGGTACGTGTATCACGACCGGAACAACAACGGTATTCGCGAGGCAGGCGAAGAAGGAATTGAAGGAACGCTCGTTCAGCTTTTCGACGAGAATGGGATCCAAGCAGGTCTGGCGATCACCGATGCGAATGGCTTCTACGAGTTCGTTGGTTTGTCCAAGGGGCAGTACCATATCGTCGAGCTACAACCGTTTGAATATGTCGACGGTTTGGACACAGCAGGAACCATTTTTGGCACCACTGTGGGATCTGCCGTAAACCCAGGTGACGAAATCAACACGATTGATGTCAAATGGGGTGACGAAGGTATCGAGTACAACTTCGGCGAAATCAAGCTCGGCTCGATTAGCGGATACGTTTATCACGATCAGAACATTAATGGTTTCAAAGATGGCGGCGAGGAAGGAATTCCAAGCGTCACCGTGACGCTGATCAATACCGATACGAATGAAACGTTAGTGACGATCACTGACGCCAACGGTTACTACGAGTTCAACGATCTCGTGCCAGGCAACTATCGCCTCATTGAAACACAGCCAATCGAATATCAAGACGGGCTCGATTCCGCAGGGACGATCAACGGTTCGATTCGAGGCTTGGCCGTAAATCCTGGCGATGAAATCAACAGCATTTCGATCGGTAGTGACGAGCACGGTGTCAACTACAATTTTGGTGAGTACCTGTATGCTTCGATCTCGGGAAGTGTCTATCTAACCGATGCCGATGGCAACTGCGATCACGAATCGGAGACATCGCGTCCTCTTGCTGGGGTCACCATTCAGTTGTTCGATGCGGATGGTAATTTGCTGAAAACGACTACGACTGACACCAGCGGTGAATACTTCTTCGGAGAATTGCTGCCAGGCACGTACACGGTAATTGAGATCACTCCTCCTGGTTTAATCGATGGGGGGGATCACATTGGTACAATCAACGGGATTCATGTCGGCTCCTTCGGTGGAAACGATGTCATCGAGTCGATCACACTGACGGCAGGCCAGCATGGGGAAGAGTACGATTTCTGCGAGAGTGAACCTGCCGACCTGTCTGGCTATGTCTATCACGACCGAGACAACGATGGGGTTCGTGATTCTGGCGAAGAAGGCATTGGCGGAACGACGGTTCAGCTGTTTGACAAAAACGGCAATCTGGTCGACACACTGGTTACCAATGCCGATGGTTTCTATCACTTCACCGGATTGTCTAAAGGTGAATACCGCATAGTCGAACTACAACCGACGAGTTATCTCGACGGCTTAGACACGGCAGGGACAATCGCCGGCGCAGCAGTCGGTTCGGCTACGAATCCGGGCGATGTGATTCATACGATTGAATTGAAGTTCGGCCAGTCTGGGATCGAATACAATTTTGGTGAAGTGCTACCCACGTCGATCGGTGGTTTTGTTCACGTCGATCCGAACCAGGATTGTGTATTTGATCCGGATGAAGATCCGATTGTTGGGGTCACGATTACGCTGCTCGACGGAAACGGCAATGTAATTGCAACCACGACTACCGACGCCAACGGTCACTATACGTTTACCGGTTTGCCTCCGGGAACATACACCGTGGTCGAGACACAACCGGATGGCTACTTTCAAGGTGGACAGATCGATCGCAACGGCTTGGCTGACGCTACGGAAACCGATCGAATCTCACGCATCGTGACGCATTCTGGGGAGCATCTCGACGAACACAACTTCTGCGAGATTCCACCGGCAGCACTCTCGGGGTATGTCTTTCAAGATGGCAATGTTATCTCAAGTGCAACTGGTGAATTGCCAGAAGATATCTCGTCTATTCGCGACGGTCTGCGGACACCTGACGATACACCGCTAGGGAATGTTGTTTTAGAGCTGCGCGACGGTTTCTCAGGTTTGCCGATCATGGGCAACAGCGATTCGGTGTTGCAAGGCATCTATGGTGACGGGCCCATCCGGATAACGACCGATGCCAACGGCTATTACAAGTTTATTGGCTTGAAAACGGGGTTCTACGCTGTTTATCAGTTGCAGCCAGAAGGATTCGTCGACAGCATCGATACGGTCGGTACTACCGGCGGGTTAGCCGTTAACCCAGGGACTTCGTCCGCTGAGATTTCCTCGTTGGCGGTTAGCCCTGGCAATGATGCGATCATTCGTATCTTTGTTGTGGGAGGGACCGAATCGCGGGAAAACAACTTCAGCGAAGTACGCGTGATTCCTTTCATTCCACCTCCGGAAATTCCGCCTGGAATTCCTCCGGTAACACCTCCTCCGGTTGTTACGCCTCCACCTTCGCCTGAGTTGCTACCTCCGGCGCCTTTATTGGCATTGCCTTACGAGGTCTTACCGTATGGTGGAGGAGCCAACGGGTTCACTTGGCACCTGAGTGTCGTCAATGCTGGCGATCCGCGTGGTAAAGAGCCGGTTGCTTCTTCGGACGCCCCATACTGGTTAACGTCGGCCAATGGGGATTTAAACCCTTGGAATACCGAGAACCTAAGCGAAGCACGCTGGACACTACAACTCGAAGGGGAGGACGGCGAGGAAGCAGAGCTTCTCAGTCGCCTATTTGGATCGAAGAATGCCATCCCCGTCGCAGGTGACTTCAATGGTGACGGAGTTAGCGAACTTGGCGTCTTCATCGATGGTCACTGGTTCATCGATTTGAACGGCAACGGCCAATGGGACGATGAAGATATGTATGCCAAGCTGGGGCATGATGGAGACCAGCCGGTCGTTGGTGATTGGGACGGTGACGGCAAAGACGACATCGGTATCTTTGGCAAGGCCTGGCCGAACGACCCTCGTGCCGTGAAGGAAGACCCCGGCCTACCGGAAGCGACCAATCGGATTGTTTCGCTCGAAAAGCCGAAGAACATTCCTCCCAAGATCGAGCATGCCCCGCTGGGTACTCGCGTGCTGAAAGTTGCTCAGTATGGCAAGTTCCGGCAGGATCTGATTGATCATACATTCCACTTTGGTGTGGGGGGAGACTTTGCTCTCGCCGGAGATTGGAATGGGGACGGCATCAGCACCATTGCCGTTTTCCGGAACGGAACCTGGCACATCGATAGTGATGGCGATGGTCGCTGGAACCCGGAAGTTGACGCAGCGTTCGATTTCGGGCAAGCCGGGGATATTCCGGTTGTCGGAGACTGGAATGGTGACGGAGTCGACGAGATTGGTGTCTTCCGAGAAGGACACTGGATTGTCGACGACAACGGGAACGGTGTCGAAGACTCCACCGATAAGGTGTTCCAGCTTGGGGAATGGGACGACGTTCCCACGGTAGGCGACTGGGACGGCAACGGAACGGACGACCCTGGCGTATTCCACGCTCACAAGGAAGGTTCGGTGACCGTCGCCAATCGCAAGGCGGGCTAGTACCATTGCAACGGTTGCTATTGCCTGACGATGTTTACCTCGGGCGGTAGATTGCCAACGAACCACGAGAACCCCTCTTCGCCGCGAAAATGAATGCTGCGTAGAGGGGTTTTTTCGTCGGGACTGAAAATGCGTACCCGAAACGCTTCCATGGAAATGCTTACCGCACCAGGCCACCCCCAAACGTAACGGCCACTGTTGTACCAGTCTCCTTCACCCTGTTCGAGCGTTTGCCACTTACCGTCGACTTTGGCTTCAATCGCCCAAGCGGTCTTTGGCTGTGGTTGATTGGGATAAGTGCCAGAGAGGGTAATGAAGTTCACCGAGACTGGTTGTTGCCAGGTTGCCGTCCAAGTGACTCCGTTCTCTTGGGTGAGAACGCCGAGGTCTGCCCCGCCACCGACGCCAATCTCGTGCCACTGCGAGTTTGAAAGGAATTTCTGAGACTCTGGGAGATAAATCAGGTCGCTTGGTTGACCTCGTTTGCCTGCAGCGAAGTGATCGACATTGGTGCTAATCTGGGCTGTCGAAAGAAGGTTCTGAGCATCTTCTGACAGCACGATCTTTTCGGGAGAGACGAGCCCCGCTCCTGAGATCAATTCGGTTGTGGGATCTTCTGGCGGTTTGGTGAGGGTGAGATAGGCGAACAGGTCGACGATCTCCTCCGGCTGAAGCTGTTTTTCTATCCCTTCTGGCATTAATGACGTATCGGACGTCTTCATGAGATCGACATCGTCACGAGCAATCGTTTCTTGCTTGCCACCTTGCATCTTCAAGACAACGCGAGCATCGCTGTCTTCTATGAGCAGCCCCGAGAGCACGCGTCCGTCAAGTGTCAATACGTTGACGGCCTGATAGTCTTTGCCGATCACTAGACTGGGATCGAAGACGTTCGAAAGCAATTGATCTAAGTTGCCCCGACCATTAACAGTGATTTCAGGACCAACCTCTTGCCCTTTCCCATGTAGTTTGTGGCATTGTCCGCACAGCTTGTTGTAAACTTCCACTCCTTTATGCGGATTGCCTGGCTGAGACGTAACCAGCCTACGCATTTGAGAGACAACAAAAGTTCTGGAAGGATCTCGGCCACTGCGAACGGTCCCATAGATCTCGTTGATCTTGCTGGCGACGGTAGGGCTGGAAGTGCTCGCCAGACGCTGAAGTTGATTGATGCTGAGTGTGTCTTTATCGAGTTTGCCATCTTCAATCAGGCTGAGCAGCTGCAAAGCCCAAGTTGGTCGTTGGAGGAGAACCTCGATCGCCTTAGGGCGGTTTTGTGAGGAGAGGGAGTCGAGCCGTGGCAAGAGTAAATCGGCTACGACATCAGAATCGGACTTGCCCAACGTTTGAATCACTTGACCGACTTCGGCCTGGTCTTGCTGAGCGGTCTCGAAGTATTGACGGATTAAATCTAGCGATTCTGGGTGCCCCGTGGTCAGTAGCGAATCGAGAGCCGCGATACGGCGTGCGACCGGCTGTTGGGGGGAAGCGAAAACCTGAGGAACAATTTGCATTGCCGCAGGGTCGTGCCAGGCCAGGGCAAGGTTGGCCGCGTTATAGTAGCCAGGATGACTGGGGCCTTGCTCGAGGATCTTAGAAAGAGAATTGGCGAGTTCGGTTTTCAATTGCGTTAGTCGTTCGCCGGTCAGTTCTCGCGATTGTGCTTGCTCGGCGATCCGCTGCAAACAGGTGGCGAGTTTCTCTTGCTGACCTGGGTGAGCCGCTAGTAATTTTACGAGGGTTGCTACGTGCTCGACCGAGAGACCCGGCGTGGCCAGGATGCGGTCGGCGGCTCGCGGAAGCAGTGCCAAAGTCGTTTCACTATTTGCGAAACGATCTTGGGTCATCAATGCGAGATATTCAGGTGTCTTGGTGGCCAACAGCGGGTGCAGGTTTTGCCAGACGATTTGGGGAATGAGTTTGTCTTGAGGGGAGTTGTGGAGGACTTCTAGGAGAGTAGGGATGGTCGGTAGGTTGTTTAATTTGGGAGCCTGAATCGCAACTTCCAGTCGCACATCTGCAGACGAATCGTTAGTGAGTTGTTGTATCTGCTTTGCAATCTCGGGGTTCGTTGAGGAGGAATTTCCTTGGTAGCGTACCGCCCAGCGACGTAGCTGCGGTTGATCACTTGCCAATAATTCCAGAGTGAATGCATCACTCACTTGTCTTGCCCCAATAAGTGACCATAACGCATGCAACCGCGTTTTAAGTGACGCGGAAGAATCAAGCACCAACGATTGAAGTGGGGGGATCGCTGCTGTACTGGCACGCTCACTCAAGACTCGCTGGGCCATGTCGCGATAAAACCGATTGCCGGAATGGAGCCGGGCGATCAATTGCTCGTCCGATTCACGAGACAGATCGAATGGCTTGGCCCGGGGCGTGTCTTGATAACGAACGCGATACAGCCGTCCCTTCAAGCGATCGACATCACCTGGCCGGGCCATCGCATCTTGGTAACAGTGGTACCGGTCGTACCAGTCGAGGATATAAAGGCAACCGTCGGGGCCCGTCTTTTGGTCGACTGGCATGTGCCAAACGTCGTTCGCCGTGAAAAAGTCGGGACGTGGTTTGGCGAAGTAGGTGCTGCCGTCACGCTGAAGAACATCGACATTCACGCAGCCACCATGGATATTGCCCATGTACAGGCAATCGCGATACGGTTCAGGGTAGGCATCGCTATCGAAGTACTCGATTCCGCAATAGGCGGCCATTTGATGCTTGTGTTGGACGATCGATTCAATCTTCCAAGTATGCGGTGGATAGGGGCCACCTTGGCGGTGGTAGTAACCACTTTCGGTGAGATGCCAGAGATGATCGATGACACAAGCACTAACGAATGCTTGACCGTTCGGATCGAACGCAATGCCCCACGGGTTGCTCGTGCCTTCGCAGAACAATTCAAAGTCACGCGTGCGGGGATCGATACGAAATAGTGCGCATGTGAAGATGTAATCTTTCCCACGATGTTTCACATGACTGTGATTGAAAACACCGTTGAGCCCGTAAAGGTAGCCATCGGGCCCCCAAGTCAACGAGTTGGGAAGTTCATGCGTGTCTGTGCGGCCGAAGCCAGTGACGACGACTTCCGTCTTGTCTGCTTTTAGATCGCCATCGGTGTCTTGCAGAAACAAAATATCAGGGGCATTCGCCACCCAGACCCCCCCGTACCCAACGGCAATTCCGGAAGGAATATTGAGCCCTTCAGCGAAGATGGTGACCTTGTCGATCGCTCCATCTTGGTCGGTGTCTTCCAATACTTTGATTCGATCGCGGCCTGGTCCTGGTTCGTGACGAGGATACTCGAAACTCTCGGTCACCCAGATTCTTCCTTGCTCGTCGAAGGTCATGGCCACCGGATTGAGAATGTCCGGTTCCGAGGCAACGAGTTCTACGGAAAACCCTGCCGGGACATCCATCTTTTGGATCGCCTCTGGCGGAGAAAGAGGTGGCCCGGGGATGCTTTGTTGTTTACGCGGAATGAACGGAGCCTCTTTTTCAGCCGACACAGCAACGGTTGGCAATGCACAAAGCAAAACGAAAAGAGAAACCAATCCAAGAGAATTTTGGCCAAGCGACATGATTAAATAAATTTCAAATGGGAGGGATTCGCAAGAGAAGAAGGGGAGGGGGAAAGCTCAATTTAAAAGACAAAGGGGGGAGACGCCAATCAAAAAATGAAACGTCCGTAGCGAATTTTTGCTGGTAGCTTGGAGCAGTAGCGGAGGCAAATCAACCTAAATAGGCTGCTGCGATCACCACGCCCAGCACGATCCAGATACCCAGTTGCTGCTCGGAAGGGGCGTAAAATAGAGCGATCCCAATACCAATCAAGGTGAGCGTCGTACCGAACAAAGAGGCAATTCGACGGAACATTTGCATCTGTTGGTATTCCGCCCCCACGCGTGCCTCTCGGGCTCGGAGCGGGCTCCAGATTTCCGCTTCCATTTTTTTGCGTTCCAAGGTGAACACCATCTTTTCGGCTCGCAGCGATTCGGTCGCTTCTTGTAATTGCTTCTTTTCTTCGGCAGAGACGTAGTCGATCGCCTGTAACTGATCGAGGCGTTGTTGCAGCGGAAGGAGTTGCGATTTTTCGCGTTCGTTAAACTCTTGTTCGGAAATCGCTCGTTCGCCAGTAATGCCTTCGATACGTGCTTTATCAATCCGATCGCATCCACGTGTGAAAACGATACAGACCAAGCCGAATAAAATGCCTGACTTCGCGATCTGCATCAGCAAACCGCGATCGATATCCGAGGGAATCTCAGGCGGTGGAGCTTTCATCGGAGTCGGTGCCGCGTGCTGAGGCGAGCTCGACACAAAACCAGGATCACTACCGCGGTTCTTGCGCGTTTGAAAGAGGCCATCTATCGTTTGGGCTGGGACCCAGTCTGTGTATCCGGTACACCAGACTAACGTATCGGCTTTGATCACTCTTTCTTCCGCCAGTTGCCAAAACTTCGTTGCCGACACCGGGCCGACATGGGCATCATCAACTGCGTAGTACCAGCGCAGTTCAGATTGAGTCGAACTAGAAGAGGACGTCGGCATCCCAGTCCATTCCATTTCAACAACGACAAAAGACAAGGTGAATTGAGGAGTAGTTTCTTCGGGAGAACGATATCCGGCAGCGTTTGGCAATAAGCGGTGAAGTTGAAACTTCTCTATCTTTATCAAGAGTTATTGAATTTGGCCAACCGTTGCAAGGAAAATTTCGTGAGTTTAAACTTTCAAACAGTCGTCCTCCCGGCAGATCTGTTACCTTTATTCTAGCCGTTGGAGTGTCGTGCTGCCATTATCCGGCTTCTGGCTATTTCCCTTGAAATTGGATCTCTTCATGTTTATGCGTACCCGTGTCCTGACGATTGTGCTGGTCTGTATCGGTTGGGCCATACCAAGCTTCGCTGCTGAGAAAGACGCCAATTGGCCTCAATGGCGAGGCCCTGATCGGGATGGAAAGTCGACCGAAACGGGACTCTTGGCTAGTTGGGAAGAAAAGCAGCCGGAACTGCTTTGGATGGGAGAAGGACTCGGCCAAGGGTATGCCAGTGTGTCAATTGTCGGGGATAATCTATACACGACCGGTAACTTTGACGATGGCCAAGCAGTGGTCTGTTTTGATCTGAAGCGGAAAAAAGTCGCCTGGAAGCAGTTCCTAACCTCGCAGGTGCCTGAGCACGGCTACAGTGGTTCACGCTGTACACCAACGGTGGATGGAAACGATCTGTATGTTGAAATGTCAGATGGCACCATTGCGCGGCTAAACCGGATGAACGGTAAGGTTTATTGGAAGAAAAACCTAATGGAGGAGTATGGTGCCTCGAAACCGCAATGGGGATTTGCCGAGTCACCACTCATCGATGGAGACCGACTAATTTGCGGTGCCGGTTCGGCCAAGGCGTTGTTGGTTTGCTTAGCCAAGAAGTCGGGCAAAGAAATCTGGAGCACGCCTGGCGCCGAAGCGGATTTAGGCGGCAAAGGTAAAGATGAAGCCGGTTACTCTTCGACCTTGGTTTGCAATGCTGCCGGTAAGAAGCAATACGTCAAGCTGATTGGACGTGGGGTGATCGGAGTCGATGCTGCCAATGGGAAATTGCTTTGGTCGTATAACCCGGTCGCAAACGACACGGCAAATATTCCTGACCCGATTATCTCAGGAGATTACATCTTCACTTCCACGGGCTACGGAACGGGGGCTGCCTTGTTGCATCTGACGAATAACGGCGGCGAAATCAACGCCGAAGAGGTTTATTTTTTGAATGCTAACGAGTTTCAAAACCACCATGGCGGCATGATTCAAGTCGGCGACTACATCTACGCAGGGACGAAACACAACAAGGGTTTTCCGACTTGCGTAGAGATGAAGACGGGCGAAATTCAGTGGGGAGGCGACATTCGTCCCGTAGGAAGTGGCTCGGCGGCCGTTACTTATGCGGATGGCAACTTAATTTTCCGCTACCAGGACGGCACGTTAGCGCTGATTGAGGCCAACCCAAAAGAGTATGTGTTGAAAGGCTCGTTCAAGCCAGAATACCAAGAACGCGAGAGCTGGTCGCATCCCGTCGTCGCGAACGGCAAGTTGTATCTTCGCGAACAAGACAAGTTGATGTGCTACGATCTTGCCCCTTAATTTTCAGGGCTCCATGCTAATGAAAGGTCGCTAACACCATTTTGGGCGAGCTTTTTTGTGGTGTCTTCTGTCCCCTCCTAGGGGTTTTTATGGGGGCAGTGTACATCCATTACTGCTATGATTAGATTGGGAAGTCTTCCGAAAACGGAATTATTTACCAATCCCAAGAGTTTTTCATCCCACCAAGCGAGTTATCCGCCAATGACGAAACATTCTACCTTTTCTCTTTTAGGCTTGCTCGCGATGGCAAGCTGTATGGTTAATGTCGTCGCAGCCAAAGAGCCAGGTGCGACCGACCCTTCTCATTTCAAGGTTGCTGACGGATTCAATGTCGAGCTACTGTACTCGGTTCCTAAGGATCAACAGGGCTCTTGGGTCAGCATGTGTATCGGCCCAGATAAGAATCTGATTGTCTGCGATCAGTACGGCAAACTGTACTCGGTCGAGGTGCCACCCCCAGGAGAAAAAGGGGAAGTCGTTGTCACGCCGATCGATGTACAGATTGGTGGGGCCCAAGGTTTGATCTGGGCTTTTGACAGCTTGTATGTGGTGGTCAACAGTGGGCAATTTCCCAGTGGTTTGCACCGTGTCACCGATAGCAATGGTGACGGCAAGCTCGACAAAGTCACCGAACTGCGAAAGCTGAACGGTGGGGGAGAGCACGGCCCACATGCGATTATGGTTCACCCGGATGGAAAGAACTTGGTGATTGTTTGCGGTAACCAGACCGACTTGACCAAGATCGATTCCTCGCGAGTGCCGCAAGTTTGGGACGAAGATCTCGTGTTGCCTCGCATCTTCGGACGTGGCTTCATGCGGGACAAGATGGCCCCAGGGGGTTATATCTGCAAGATCGACCCAGAAGGTAAGAATTGGGAAGTATTGGCAACCGGTTTCCGCAACGAATACGACGCCGCGTTCAACCGTGATGGCGAGCTATTCACCTACGATGCCGACATGGAATGGGATTTGAATACCCCTTGGTATCGACCGACGCGTATTTGTCACGTCGTTAGCGGGGCTGAATTTGGCTGGCGTAATGGTTCGGGCAAGTGGCCTGAATACTACGAGGACAGCGCACCAGGCTTGGTGGATATTGGTCCTGGTTCTCCGACCGGAGTGACGTTTGGATATGGAGCCGACTTCCCGCAGAAGTATCAAGACGCCTTTTACGCGTGTGATTGGAGCTACGGCAAGCTCTACGCCGTCCATCTTGAGCCCAACGGAGCAACTTACAAAGGTACGCCTGAAGAGTTCATTACCGGGACACCGTTGCCGCTGACGGATATTGTCGTTAACCCGCACGACAAAGCGATGTACTTCACCGTTGGTGGTCGTAAAACGCAATCAGGTTTGTATCGGGTTACCTACACCGGTGACAAAGCGCAAGAAGCCGTCGCAGAGACGGGCCTGACCGACGCGCAGAAACTTCGCCGCGAACTTGAAAAACTGCATGTTACCCAGGATGCTGCCGGTCTCGACTTGGCATTGCAGAATTTGGGAAGCGAAGATCGATTCCTCCGTCAAGCGGCACGAATCGGTTTGGAACACCACAATCCTGCCCAGTGGCAAGATAAAGCACTGGAACTGAACGACACCTATTCCGTGATCGAAACAGCCATCGCATTGGCCCGCGTCGGAGACGATTCGCTACGTAATAAGTTGCTGGATAAGCTCGATGCCATCGATTACGCCTCTGCCACCAAGCAGCAAAAACTTGGTTTGCTGCGTGCTTATGAACTCGTGCTCATACGAATGGGGGACGACGCAGAAGTGCGAGATCGCTACTTGAAGCGACTTGAACCGTTGCTGCCCGCCGAATCTCCGGAAGAAAACCGGATGTTGGCCGAATTGTTGGTTCGCTTGCAGTCGCCAACTGCTGCCCCGAAACTGGTGGCCTTGTTGGAAGCCTCGCCGACTCAGGAAGAGCAAATCGAATTGGCCAAGAGCATTCGCTTGCTCAAAGCTGGTTGGACCGACGAATTACAAGAACGCTATTTCAAATGGTTCCACAAGGCTGCCAGCTACCGTGGTGGTGCCAGCTTCGATCTTTTTGTCCAGGACATTAAGAAGGAAGCTGTGGATAACCTTTCCGACAAACGGAAGCAGGAATTGGCCTCGGTCCTCGAGTTCAAACCTCAGTCCAGCGCGCCGAGCTTTAGCGGCAAGCCACGTACGTTGGTCAAGAAGTGGACGGTGGAAGACTTGGCTGGTATCGTCGAGCCAGGCAACCTTAAACAACGCAACTTCGACAAGGGACAACAGTTATTTGCCGAAGCAAGTTGCTTTGCCTGCCATCGTTTTGCCGGCCAAGGTGGGGCGATTGGTCCCGACCTGACAGCTCTCTCTGGCCGCTTTAGCCCGCGCGACATCCTGGAATCGGTGATCTTGCCCAGTAAGCAGGTAAGCGACCAATACCAGGCCATCAAAGCGTTGACCGATGACGGCAAAGTGGTTGTTGGGCGAATTGTGAACCTGAATGGCGACAACATCGCGATCAACACGAACATGCTCGATCCCAACGCGATCACCAACGTCAATCGCAATCACCTGGAAGAGATTGTGCCGTCTGAGCAATCGATGATGCCAGAAGGTCTGCTTGATAACTTCACCGAAGAAGAAATCAAGGATCTCATGGCCTACATGCTTTCGCGTGGTGACCGCGAGAATGAAATGTTCGCCAAATAGGTTGCGATATCCATTTCACAAAGAAAAAAGCCACGATGCCAACGGTATCGTGGCTTTTTTAATGGGCGAGTGTCAGGCAATTGGCAAGAAACAAAAAAGGACTTGCGTCTGATTACGCAAGTCCTTGCTATTTAAGAAGTGCCGAAGAGAGGACTTGAACCTCCACGTCCGTAAAGGACACTAGGACCTGAACCTAGCGCGTCTGCCAATTCCGCCACTTCGGCTTTTGTGGTGAGCAGGAAAGAACTATTTATGCCTCGCCAACCTTGTTTGTTCAAGGACCCCCTGGGCCAAAATGCTCGTTCGCTAGTCAATTTCGGCTGAAAATCCGTTGCGACCGTCCCTATTGTGCCGCTAAGGGGAAATCAAACGGCTTTCAGCTGAGCTTGGCGTGCGGCAATGTTGGCGACCAAAGCCTTGATCAACGCAACGATGTTTTCGTGTCCGTATAACTTGGGGTCCATATGGAACAGAGAGTGTTCCAAAACGTTCTCGAGATCGACCCGGCGTAGGTCGCTGCGGTTCAGGTGGCGCATACTCCAATCGGGGAAAACCCGACGCTCATGTTCGCCCAGCATGACTTTGTTAATGACATCATGACGGGGGTCTTGTTCAATCGTCCCCATCAAATGCAAAACAGACTTTTGTTCACCTTCCAGATACTGGAAAAAAACACCATGGTCGTAGCACAGGTAGCCCGTGATCCCCAGTGCAGCATTTTTTGCTGAAGCATGGGTGGCTATTCCGTCAAGGTCGAGGTTGGGGGTGTCGACGGTACTGTAACTTGCATACGCGAGCGCAAACACGCGAGATTCCCTTTCTTGGTTTCGGCTAACGATTATCGCAACCGATAGGTCCCCTAGTTGCCGTAAATAGGACGTTCCTGCCGGAATAACAAGCTAAGTTGCCCTCCCCGAATGGCAAATTAGGATTGTCGGTTCCGGAATTTCGTATCTAGGGGATAGATGCGTGGATGTGACAAGGTAGCGATTGAGAATTTGTCACCATACAGTCTTCTTAACATACTTGATGTGTAAGTTGACCATGGAGTGATTGTATTCAGGGGGGGGAGTGTTGGTAAACCAGTATTTTTTAAAGAAGTCGATTTTGCCGCTCAAACACCCCCATTGGGGCTGTCAGTTAGGTTCTTATTTCGTGTTTAAGCCTCTAATTCGAGGGATATTGGCCGGAGTGGCTTTCTTTTTGCCTCTATTTTGTTTCGCCTGGGTTGCGGCAGACGACCTGTCCAATGCAAACACCGAGTCGCCCCGCCCATTTGGAATTCAGGTAATCGATGCGGAGACTGGCCGTGGCGTTCCCTTGATCGAGCTTCGCACGACAAACGGTATTTGCTTGGTGACCGACAACGCTGGCTGGATTGCTTTCGACGAGCCAGGTTTGGTTGGCCAGAGAGTCTTTTTCTCCGTTGAAGGCCACGGCTATGAGTTTCCCCCGGATGGATTTGGAATGCATGGCCGCGCCTTAGTAGTCCAAGCAGGCCAGACATCGCAACTAAAAGTAAAACGCATCAACATTGCCGAGCGACTCTATCGAATCACGGGACAAGGTCAGTTTCATCACTCGCAGCGTTTAGAAATGCCCAGCCCCTGGAGGTATGCCAACCTGAATGCTCAAGTCATGGGGCAAGATTCCACCCAAGCGGTCGTGTTGGGAGATCGGGTACTGTGGACTTGGGGAGACACAAATCGTGTTTCTTATCCTTTGGGCAACTTCGGTTCATCCGGGGCTTGGTCCCGTTTGCCGGAGAAAGGTGGGCTTTCTCCCTCTGTCGGTATCGACCAACAGTACATCCGCGACGACGCAGGCTTCAGCAGGCCGCTGTTCCACAACGATCTGAAAGGAACGGTCGTGTGGATGCACGGCTTATTCACCCTGAAGGACAAGCATGGCCAGTTGAAAGCGGTAACGCATTACTCGGTACGTGAAGGGCTAGGAAAGGAATCCGCTAGTGGGCTTGCCGTCTTCGATGAAACACAAGAGCGGTTTCTGCAAGTCAATCAATTTCCGCTAACCACTAAGCTCTTTCCGCGGGGCCAAGCTTTTCAGCATCAAGAGGGTGGGCAAGAGTACATTTACTTTGCTACGCCTTACCCATTAATACGCGTCCCGGCGAATTGGGATGCGATCTTCGATCCTAAGCAGTACGAGGCGTGGACTTGTCTGAAAGAGGGATCCGATTTTGAGGTAAGCCAGCCTGCCCTTGAACGTACAACCGCAGGAAAGCTCGATTATGCGTGGCGGAAAGATACTGCGGTCGTCGATGCCGAAAGGCAGCAACAATTAGAGCAGGCCGGACATCTCGAGCCTGGGGAAGGTTGGCTTCAGACTCGTGATGTCGACCACGGGAGACGCGTGGTTTTGCATCGCGGATCTGTCCGTTGGAACACGTATCTAAATCGATGGGTAATGATTGCCACCGAGATTGGAGGAGAAAGCTCGAACCTCGGTGAAGTCTATTTTTTGACCTCTCAGACAATTCCTGGTCGTTGGGAGCAGGCGAAGAACATTGTTACCCACAATAAGTACACCTTCTACAATCCGGTACATCATGTTTTTTTGGACGAAGCAGGTGGCAAGCTAATTTACTTCGACGGGACTTATACCAAACAGTTTTCGCGCACCCAATCTCCCACGCCTCGTTACGACTACAACACGATCATGTATCGCCTAGATCTTTCAGATCAACGGCTAAATTCCGTCATCCTGCCTTAGTTTCTTTTCGCGGCTCCTGCCGACCGGAATTGTGTCTGGCCGGGCCTTTTAAAGAATTTTCTTCCAGCCCATTCTGGCCGGCGGCTTATTGGCGCAACAACTCTCAAGCAAATTATGGCAGGTTGATATGCCTTGAGCTCTGTTTTAGTGTCGTAATTCTCGCGAAACGGCAGTTCTTTGAGGGGGGTGGCGTGTTGTCAATAAACTACGGCTTAATACAATTAAAACTCAGGCACTTTATTTTATCTGTAAATAATGTGGCAGTTAAAGCAACAATTGTTTTCTTTTCTGAGGTGATCATGAGGATACGACGTTTTCGTGAAGCAGGTTTCACGCTAGTAGAGTTGCTGGTTGTGATTGCGATTATTGGTGTTTTGATCGCGTTATTGCTTCCTGCCGTTCAGCAGGCTCGCGAAGCTGCTCGGCGTATGCAGTGTAGTAATAACCTCAAGCAGTTGGGGCTCGCGTTCCATAACTTTCACGATACGTTCGGTAGTTTGCCACCGGCTGCGCTTGCCAATGAGTATGCCAGTTTTTACCCGCTAATTATGCCCTATCTGGAAATGGGCAACACGGTCGAGCAGATTGACCTAACCCGGAAGATGACGACGGGAGCCAACGATACTTTTATTAAGTCGGATGCCTCGGCAGTCCCGATGGTGCTTTGCCCCAGCCGTCGCAGCGGTACCCAGATTTCTGAACTCGGGGCAGCAACCGATTATGTAATCACCGGCAACCGAGAGAGCACCAATGAGTGTGACCGGCTGGATTTGGATAACGCAACTCCCGCTCGGCACTATAGCGCGCTTATCCTTGCCAAGAATGGCAATATCGACAGCAACGGCGTGTTGACCAATTGGAAGTCGCAAACCAACTTTGCCAGCATTACCGATGGCCTTTCCAATACTTCGGTTTTGGCCGAAAAGCACGTGCCAACTAGTTCCATCAACAAGCATGCCCGAGACGGCGACGGCACGCTTTACTACTGGTACGTTAGCGATTGGAAGACATGGATGATCATTCGCAACTCGAAGTTTCCACTGGCACGAGGGAGCAATGATAAGAATCAAGATTACCAAAAGAAGTTAGGAAGTTATCATCCTGGTATCTGCCAATTTCTGATGGCCGACGGAAGTGTCAAGAACGTGCCCACCAATGTGAACTCTGAGTTCACATTATTAATGGCCGATCGACGCGATGGTCGTGTTAATAACTACGATCAATAGCGTTTTGTCTTTGCGTTCATCTTAACCTGTGGCCTTGATTGTGCTTAGGCTGCAGGTTTTTTTATTGAGAAGCGGCTGAACTCCTGTGCCCCATTAGGAACAATACCCCCATGAAAACATCCCATGTTTCATTTTGTCTTTTGCTCGTAGCGACTTTTTTGCTTACTGCTTCTGGCTGTGGAGGCAGCGGCGGACCAACTGAGAAGGTAACCGGTAAGGTCACGTTCAAAGATGGATCAACCGTTTCTGGGGGCATGATCGTCTTCTCCGATTTGGTGGAAAACTCCAGCTCGGTTGGCTATATCAAAGAGGACGGTACTTATACCTTAGGCACCTTTGACGAAGCAGATGGTGCTCCGATCGGCAAGTACAAAGTGACCATTGTCGGTAATAGCGAATATGGAGAAAAGTCTGCAATCGCTACTCGCTTTGGCGAGCAGGGGCAAACCCCGCTGAAAGCAGAGGTAAAAGCAGAGGAGAACACGATTAACTTTGAGGTTGAACGCAGCCGTTAATCGTTCTGATTGTTTGTAGAGTTGCTGTGTGCTCGCCTGCAGAAAGAGATCCGCTGCAGCGAGCCTCGGTGGCCGTGAAAAATAGTTCTAGGAACCGGTTTGTTATTGAGAGATTGATCCCGTAATTGGCAGTCTCTCGTTCTTTTTGCGTAGAGCTGAAGTTCTTCTAACCAGCTCGGCGATTGGCATCGGAAGTCGACTCTTTGCCGTCCGAGAGCACGCGAAGTTGTGGGCGACTGACATCGACGCCACGGCCCCGTGTGCGAGCCTGAATGAAGCCTCGCTCGCTTTCTGCCAGAAAGTCTGCGAAGTGCAGGGCAGGGCTTTGCGGGAACTCGCGTCGGACACGTTCCAGAGCTTCGCGATTGGTGAGGTTCGATCGAAAGATAATTCGATAAGCTCGTTTGAGATCGGAAACTTGTTCCGGCGAGAAGCCGTTTCTTTTTAGGCCGATCAGGTTGAGGCCGACCACCAAGCTGCTGCAGCCATCGACGGTTACGTAAGGTGCGACATCCTGAACGACGTGAGCCTGACCGCCAACCATGGCGTTACGGCCAACGCGGCAGAACTGGTGTACCGCAACGGCACCGCTAACGTAGGCCCGATCTTCGATCACAACGTGGCCACCAAGCATTACGTTGTTCGTGATGATGGTGTTGTTGCCAATGATCGTGTCGTGGCCGACATGCGATTGAACCATCAGCAGGTTATTGTTGCCGATGACGGTATTCTTGCCCGGAGCTAAACCTCGGTGAATGGTCACGAACTCTCGGATGACATTCCCCGTACCAAGGATAACTTCCCCTAGTTCCATTCCAGCACGTAGATGTTGCGGGGGACCGCCGATGACGGCATGCTCGTGAACTTTGTTCTCAGGGCCGAGCTGCGTCCCTTTTTTGATCGTGACAAAGGAGTTCAGCTCGCACCGATCTCCAATTTTTGCATTTTCTTCGACCACACAGAACGGTCCAATCGTCACGTCCTGGCCAATTTCCGCGGTAGGGTGAACGATTGCGGAAGGGTGGATCTGAGTCACAGCAAATCCTTTTGCTGAAGGTCGAAGACAAAAAAATCGAGAGGCAACCACAAGCTGAGCGGCCATCCTGGCCTTCGCGACTTGCGCTTAACCGTCTTAGATACGCTTATCGGTAAAAACTGTCCAGCCCGATCGATCGAAACCAATAAATTGCCCACGACTTCCTCTGATTTAGCCAATGCTGTCAGCGCCATTGAAAGCAAGTCAACGCTAGCGGCCCGTGTCAAATTGGGGAGTTTGCCCTATAATCGAGGAACGTTCCCTCAACCCAACCCCGACCTCATTAGAACGATTGTGAGCCCATGTCTGAAACGTCTGCTCTCTATAACGAAGGCGAAAAACTGCGAGACGAAGGGAAATACGCCGAGGCGGTCGAGAAATTCCAAGCTGTCTTAGCTGCGAAACCAGACCATGTCCTCTCGCACATGGCCTTGGCCGCAACCTACAGCAACCTTGGCCAATTTGCAGAAGCCTGTCAACACGCGGAAACGGCCTGTCAGCTGGAACCCAACGACTCGTTCAACTTTGTTGCTCTGAGTGTGACCTACCAGAAGGCCTTCGAGGCGACGCGCGATCCGATGTATATCGAGAAAGCCGAACAGGCCAAGCATCACGCTAGCATGAACCAGAGTGGAATGTAGTTTCGCACGTCATTGCTACCTAGCTGTCAATTTGAATTCCAGCGTCGTCGATGTGGTACGGGATAATCTCGTCGGTCGCGGCGCTGCCTCGGTGCTTACTGATATAGAGGGCCCGACGGATTTTGGTGCCGTCGAGAATCTTACCCATATAGATCACCGTGTTAGCACCAGAGAGAAGGTCACCTTCGTCCAGGTTCCGAGAGATAAGATGCTCGAGCATCGCTTCTTTTGAAGTTTGCAGCATCATGCAGCCAATTTCTTCACTGGCGTAGTTGTGCTTTTCAGCCGCTTCGCTGTTCTTGCGATAGAGTTGGCGAAACAGGTCACGCGCCACCCAGAGAGGATCTTTGCGCAGGACTTGGTGATAGACGTACTCGAAGAGTTCGATCTGCATTGATTCTGCAGGAACATCTACGGGTTCCAAGCCATCGATCACCACACGACGGCAGCCTCGCGTAAAGTTGCCGTAGAGAAATCCAATCGTGGTGGCCAGCTTTTCGTTGATCTGCTTCTGCCAGTGCCCTAGTTCGTCCCAGTCCATTTCACGGCGAGAAACCCGCTTGCCCTGATAGTCGAATACATGCAGCATCTCGCCATAGGAAACGCTGGCATCGTAAAAGTTTTCGAGGTCAGGAAGCTTGCTTGCATCGGCGATAGATGGCTTCCAGGCGAACATTCGTTCGGCGTACTCAACGTGGCTTTGCGAGTCGCCACGGGTACTCATATCGAAGAAAATCCCTTTGTGCCCATCGGCTGCCTGCCCGGCGTGATTAAATTGCACGCCGAGTTGCGTCTTGCCAATTCCGGTAGCCCCAATAACCAGGGTGAGGGTCCCGGGAATGAGACCGCCACCCAGATGTTCATCAAGCTTCGGGATACCAGTGGTTTGTCTTTTGGCAGGCATAGCATTGAGGCCGCTTATCGATCTGAAGTGTAGCTAGGGCAAACGCTATAGACTACCAATCCATATGCGATCCGCCCAGTCGCCCCTGCTCTCGGCAGTTACTCCTTCGAGTTTATAAGCCCTTGGGCGTTGGTTTTTACGCGGCATAAGTACCTGTCAGCGGTCATGTAGAGCGTGCCGTCTGGTCCGAAAGCACAATTCGCGGTTCGTTCGCCGGTGCTGATGCGTCCCAATAGATTGCCTTCTGGACTCAAGACCAACACACCGCCAGGACCGGTTGCCCAAAGGTTGCCTGCGGTATCGACTTTCAAGCCGTCACTTCCCCCTGGACGTTTGCCTCGCCAGTTGCCCGCATCGTAAAACATTTTGCTGGCACCAACGGTGCCATCTTCCTTTAGCGGAAATGCCTTCCAGTGGCATTCTTGGGAGTCCGCCACGTAGAGGGTCTTTTGGTCAGGCGAAATAGCAATGCCGTTCGGGCGTGGACATTCTTTCGTGAGGAGAGTCAGTGTGCCATCTTTGGAGAGGCGATACACGCCACAGAAATCGAGTTCCGCTTCCGGTCCATTCAACCCGCCTGGCAGGCCGTATGGAGGGTCGGTGAAATAGAGATTGCCTGCGGTGTCATAAACTAAATCGTTCGGGCTATTGAAGCGTTTCCCATCGTAGTGCGAGACCAACACACGGCGTTCGCCATCAACAATCTGAGTGATGTTGCGATCGCCGTGGCAGCACATGGTTAAATGCCCTTCCGGAGAGATTGCTAGGCCATTGGTGCCAGGCTCCTTGCCGTCGAACTTTTGGGCGCCGGTGTAGCCGGAAGGCTGCATGAAAACATCGGTTCCTGTGCCGGGCTTCCACTTGACGATGCGGTTGTTGGGGATGTCGCTGAAAAGAAGGTATTCCTTCTCCGGTACCCAGACGGGGCCTTCTGACCAGGCAAATCCATCCGCGAGAACCTCAATCTTCGCGTCTTGCGGGACCATCGCATCAAAGGCAGGCTCAATCCGTTCAATTTCGCCAATCGTCTTAATCACGTCATCCGCGAAAACCGGACGGATCAGGGTTAAGCAAACAAGCAGGCCTGCGGCGCATAAGGAACTTCGCATGAGGGGGCAACTCCGGTGTTGGGGGAAAGAAATCATCGAGGCAGGAAGGGAGATAGAAGAGAAATTTATCGTAACTTGCTTGGCAGCACGAAGCAATTCGGGAGAGTCAAATCAAAATCGTAGCGTTTGCTCGTAAATGCCCGTTTCACGACTGATTGGCGACAGGAAAAGAGGGTGCGTGCGCAGCACTTCCCTAAGGCCAAAACTTCCTGTGTCGCTTTGTATGTCATGCAAGTCGCTCAGCATGACATGGCGAAATCGTTTTTAATCAAAAACCTTTGATTTTGGGCTCGAAAAACTACAATATAGATACATTGGAATGTATTTTGCACTTGGTATTCCCGCTTCGTGGCTTTGCCCTTCCTTCATAGCGAGATAGGTCTGATTCATGTCGGATGCTTCTGCCCCGATTTCTCCTCACGCCACGGTTGCTGCCAATACTCTTCCTAAGATCGAAACCTCTGCTGAACCACGTCGGGGATTGCTCCATACGGCTGCGCGGGCGGCTTATCGCTCGACCGCGTTCTTGACGTCGTTTCTCTTTCATTTCGTGCTGCTGTTTGCCTTAGGTATGTTTGCGCTGACCGGGATGGATAAGGAGCGACAACTTCTGACGGTTATCGAGCCTGACATGGCCAAAGAAGAGTTGGAGACGTTCGAGATCGATTTAGATGAAATGGAAATCGTTTCGACCGAAATGGCGACGGCCAGCTTGCCTGCTTCGGAACTCGGCATGGGCGGTGCGGTTGAAGCATCGATGTCGGCGCCGGTTCTTGAACAGGAAGCCATCGATCCCACCGAGCATATCAAAGTCGAATACGATGCCGTTGCGATGATTTCTAAAGACACGGACTCGCTCATTCGCGAGATTCCTTCCGGTACGACGATAGGCTCGGCTCAGGAAGTCGTTTCCGATTATCAAGAAGCGATGGATCAGATCACGCAAGAGTTGGTGTGGATGTTGTCCAAGAATAAGGTACTCGCGATTTGGCTGTTCGATCAGTCGGAAAGCATGGTCGACGACCAGAAACGCATCCGCGAGCGCATCGGAAGGGTCTACGCTGAGCTTGGCCTAACAACCGAAGGTCAGGGGGATATGCTGACGACATCCGTGGCTAGTTACGGCCAAGGCTTTCAACTGCTAACTAAGGCCCCCACGTCCAATCTCAAAGAAATTCAAGCGGCGATCGACGCGATTCAAGTAGACCGTTCGGGCGAAGAAATGAGCTGTGCAGCAATGCTAGAGGCGATGACGCTGCACAAGAAGTATGCCCAAACGGCAGAACGCAAAGTGGCTTTGATCGTGGTCACCGACGAAAGTGGCAACACGGCGAACAATCAGGCTCAACTGGAAGCGACCATTGCTTTTGCTAAGAAAATGGATTGCCGTTTGTTTATTATGGGGCGAGAGGCCATGTTTGGTTATCCATATGCCCACTACGAATGGCGGCATCCGTACGATGGCGAGTTACACCTTTTGAAGATCGATCGTGGCCCCGAGACCGCCTTTGTCGAGCAGCTTCAAACCGATGGATACGGCCAACGCTGGGATGCGATGACCAGCGGTTTCGGTCCATACGAGCAAGTCCGTATGGCGAAGGAAACTGGTGGTCGCTTCTTTATGCTGCCCGGTCAGGAAGACAAAATTCATTACGTCACCGATCGGAAGTATGAGCCAGCGACGATGAATCTCTATCGCCCTGACATGCGACCCCGTGAAGATCAAGTTGCCGATATTAAGAGAGATCCGCTGAAGGCTTTGGTTACGAAAGTGGTTTACGACCTCAATCCATTCCAAGAGGATCGAAAGGATGTCTTAACCATTCGGCGCTGGTATAGCAAAGAGCCAACAGAAATCGCAAAGCAAATTCGGATCGAGCAGACGCAAATTATGCCGTATGGGCAATATCTGGATGCTGCGATTGCAACCCTAGAGAAAAGCATGAAGCTGCGGAACGATTCAACTTCGTTGCGTTGGCAAGCCAACTTTGATTTGATGTTGGGGCAGTTGTATGCCTATCGTTGCCGGGCTTACGAGTATGGCGTCAGTTCCGAGATGTTCTTGCAGAACCCGATTCCGCCAGATCCGAAACGGGCCGAATATCTTGAATTCCGCGGCTGGGAACTTCGTACGCGGAAAGAACTAGTCGCTGGTGATAAAACCTCGTCCGATGCCGAGCGAGCCAAAGAGCTTTTGACGAAAGTGGCAGAAGAGTACAAGGGAACGCCTTGGGCAACCCGCGCTTCTTGGGAAATCAAACGCGGGTTTGGTTCGGCAATAGTGCCGTATTATTTTGATGTGCGGAATCGCAAGCCTGGGAACATGGAAGTGCCTATTCCTAAATTGTAGTGACGCAGCAACGGGCCTGCGGTAGACTGCTGGCCATGAGTCAAAGTACGCAGACGAAGCGGCACGAGAATGAAATTGCTCCGGTATCGCCGGCCAGGTGGAGGCTTCGTTTTTCGATTCTCTCGTTGATGTTGCTCTTGGCAGTTGTCGGTTTGGCGATTTCTAATTGGCAAATCAGCCAGAAGCTCATTGAAGCGAAAGAAGAGGTGGCCCAGCTGCGGCGAACGCATCATTTGTTGGCACCCGCAGACCCCGCGAAGATTCAGGTCTTGCTTCAAGAAACGAACCTCGCGGGAGAGTGGCAATGGCGTATCGCGCTTCCCGCAGGAGATTCGTACGAAGTTGCTTGCCAAGTGGGCAGTATGCCACAACAGGGCTTTCCTTCCCAGGCTCAGAATTGCGTAAGCCTACCAGGCGGGGAAGAATTTTTGGTGACCGTTCGCTTGCAGCACGCGGGCGAACAGAAGTGGGAAACGACCATTGTCGGAACCTTGATTCATGAGATGGGCTTCGCTTTTCGTCGAAACCGATCATTGCCAATTCCCGACGAAGACGCTTGGTGGATGCAATACGATCGCGTGCAGTTTCCTCTGGCACCACGTGGCGAACTATTTAAGCACCCCAATCAATTCGGTGACCGCGTCTTCTATTTTAAGAACAAGGGAGTCTTCGACGTTGAGCAGATCAGCTTTCCGTCTGATAAACCTGTTGTCCTTTTCGAGCAGCGCGTGCTCGACTATGACGAGAAAGGGAACCCTACTGAAGCGAAAAATCCAAGTGATGGAATGATGATTTGGCTTCAGCGGAGCGAAGAAGAACCGGAGAACGACCGCCGCTGAATATCGGGCAGGAAAACATCGCTTACAGATAGCTGGCGTGGTACATTCGCTACCTATGAGTTACTTCAGCGAAGGCAACAGGACAACGCGTCAACGCGGGTTTCGATTTTCTCTACTATCGATGTTCGTCATCATGGTTATTGGCGTGCTTGCGTGGTCGCACTGGCTGACCTCGTGGCGTCTTTTTGATCTGCAGCAGCGATTCCAAAAAGAGCAGGGGCTGCAGATCGACGATGAATTGAAAATCGTTGTCTTTGGCGAAGAGACTTTTGTGCTCCAGTCCTGGCAGTGGAAAGTTTACTTGCCTCCGGGAAATTATGCGATTCAGGCTAATTTTGTTTCGGTTCCCCGAACAGGCTTTCCGGATAACCATATTTTAAGTACCGGTGGGCTGGGTGGTGGTCGCGTTTATACCGTTCATGTGGCCATTCGGCCTGCAAGTGATGGGACTTGGCAGTTACGGCTAATCGCAGACTACGGCCATGGCAAGCTAAGCGACCTCGATTACGTTAAGCCACAACCTGGTATCGAAAGAATCGGGGAGGCTATTGCGTACCGCGGCGTGGGGACGCATCCAAACCAAACTCGGAAATTTGCAAGCGATAAGAAGGTTGTCTTGTTGCATTACCGTTTGGACAAATCGGTGCCGATCGACGACCAACGTAACCGGAATCGCAAAGTGCCACCGCCTGAAGAGGGACTAGGGGTTATGGCGTGGATTACTTCCGTCCCGCCACCGCCTGTCGATAAAACGAGAGATGCCAATTCTCCGGTAATCGATATGACATCATCACCGACCTATCTTCGACATCTGCAAAAGAAACAAGCCGAGGCCGAAAACAAGACAAAGCTATGATCGGCAAACCGCTGTTGAAACAAAAAAAGCCCCGAGCGTACGCTCGGGGCTTTTCGTGAATTCAGGAAGAAGCAAGAGAGAACTAGCCTTCTTCTTCTTCGCCTTCGCTCGGCATGTTGAACAGCGGACCGCTGCTGCCCAGGCCACCCTTGAGTTCGGATGGTGCTGGCGAACCAGAGCGACCTTCTTCGTTGGCTTCCGGGTTCTCGTCTTCGGCCCATTGGACACGTTTGCGAGACAGGCCAATCTTGCGATCGTCGGTGTCGACTCGCAAAATCTTGACTTCGATTTCTTCGCCAACTTTGACGACGTTCTCGGGATTCTCGACTTTGTCGTCCGAAAGTTCGCTGATGTGCAGCAGACCTTCCAGGCCATCTTCCAGGCCAACGAAGACACCGAAGTTGGTGATCTTGGTGACTTTGCCTTTGACCAATTGGTTGGGCTGGTACTTTTCTGGAATGGTGGTCGCCCACGGATCCGATTCCAATTGCTTCAGGCCCAAAGCGATACGACGACGTTCTTCGTCGATGCTGAGCACCTTGCACTGGACCTCTTGGCCCTTTTCGAGCATTTCGCTCGGGTGACCGATCTTGCGAGTCCACGACATATCGGAAACGTGAAGCAGGCCGTCGATGCCTTCTTCTAGTTCAACAAACGCACCGTAGTTGGTGAGGTTGCGGACGCGACCATTGACCACCGATTCGACCGGGTAACGGTCTTTGATGTTTTCCCATGGGTTGGCCTGGGTTTGCTTCATGCCCAAGGAGATCTCTTGCTTCTCCTTGTTGATGCCCAGGATAACCACTTCGATTTCGTCGTTGATGTTGACGATTTCGCTGGGGTGGCTGATACGCTTGGTCCACGACATTTCGGAGATGTGAACCAGACCTTCGATGCCTTCTTCGAGCTTGACGAATGCACCGTAGCTCATGACGTTGACGACCGAGCCCTTGACCTTCGAGCCAACCGGGTACTTCTCTTCGACGCCATCCCATGGGCTTGGGGTCAGCTGCTTCAGACCCAACGCGATCTTTTCGCGTTCGTGGTCGATGTTCAGGATTTGAACTTCGATTTCGTCGTCGATGTTCACCATTTCGGTTGGGTGACCGATACGGCCCCAGCTCATGTCGGTGATGTGCAACAGACCATCGATGCCACCCAGGTCGACGAACGCACCGAAGTCGGCGATGTTCTTGACCACGCCCTTGCGGACTTGACCGACTTGCAGTTCTTTGAGCAGTGTTTCGCGGTCGGACTTGCGTTTGCGTTCGATGAGCGAACGGCGGCTGACAACGATATTGCGACGTTCGGCGTCGATCTTGAGCACTTCGCACTCAACTTCGCGGCCAATGTAGTCGGCAATGTCGTGCGGCCGACGGATATCGACCTGGCTGGCCGGCAGGAACACGTTGACGCCGATATCGACAAGCAGACCACCCTTGATTTTGCGGGTGACTTCGCCCTTGACGACCTGGCCTTCGGCGATGGATTCCATCGTCCGTTCCCAATCGTCGATCTTGCGGGCCTTGCGCTTCGAGAGGGCAACCATGCCGTGCGGATCGTCGGTGCGGCCGAATTCGTCTTCAACGTCCTCGACAAGCACGCGGACCGTCTGGCCAACTTCCGGCGGGTCTTCATCCTCATCCCATTCGTCAAGGGGAACGCTGCCTTCGCTCTTGCCGCCGATGTCGATAAGCACGAATTCTTCGTCCATCCGAAGAATTCGCCCTTCGACGATTTTGTTGATTTCGATGGATTCTTCCATCTCGATCGTGCCTTCAAGCCAGTTTTCATCGGTACCGGCTGCCAGCTCGTCGATTTGCGCTAAGAGAGTGTCGTCATTTTCGAGATTGCGAATGAGATTACGGTTGACCATGCTTTTAGATTTAGAACCAAGGGGGCTCGACATCGTTCGCAAGTTAGGCCCGGTCATGAGCAAGCGTTTGACTTGGGCGACTGGGAATGCTCGGAGGAACGGCTTGTCGAGTGCAAAAATGCCAGGAATATTGAACCTGCGCAGGGTAAACCACTATACCCTTCATGACGGTCGGTTCAGGGAGAACCCGTAAAAGTATCAAATCCCCTATTAGGCTTCAACCACAGATAGTGGGGTGGAAGGGGGGAGAACAGGGATTTATTGCCTGGAAAAGGTTGGGTTAGGCAAATTGCGTCTTATCTGCGGTATGCAGTCGCGGGTTCAGCGATCTGGCCCGTGAATACTGCACTTCCTCGAACATCGCGTGCATCCGATCCTGTAATTTGGCAAGCAACTGCTCATCGGATAGCTCGGCCATTTCTTCTGGGGTGATGGGCTGGCCGATTTTTACATGCACAATCCCCATCGACGGCAGTAATTGCCACTTGGGCCAAGCTTGGAAAGAGCCATCAAAGACAACCGGCACAATGGGGGCTTTGCCTTTCCGGGCCACAGCAATGAAGCCTGGTTTCAAATTGCCAATATGGCCGTTTTCGCTTCGCGTCCCTTCTGGGAAGATCAGCACAAAGTCACCAGCACGTAAGCGTTTAAGCGTTTCTTTAAGCCCATCGAGCCCAGATCCGGCCCGATTCACGGGGATGGCATTTAGCGTTTCAATAAGCGGCTTAAGTGGGAATTTAAAGAGAGATTGTTTGGCCAGGAAGCTTAATTGGCGTTCGCAACACAGCCCCACCAAGACCGGGTCGAAGAGGCCTTGATGGTTCGCGCATACCAAAGCACCGCCGTCAGTGGGCCAGTTTTCGCGACCAAAAACCCGAATCCGATACAGCGAAACCGCGACTAAACGTGCCGTGATTCTTAGGAAACTGTAAAAAACTTGTTGCGGCCAAGATCGCGTGTAGGCTGGTTTCTCTTTACGCATGCTGGCACCGTCCAACAATCTTGATAAGTTTCTGCAGCACTTCCTCAGGGGTCATGCCATCGGTCAGAACTTCAATTGCGTTTGCTGCTTTGCGTAGGGGGCCTACTTCTCGCCGTTGGTCTTCTTCGTCGCGGGTCGATTGTTGCTCGAGGATTTGCTGAAATTCAACCGATTCGCCACGGGCGGCCAAGTCGCTTACGCGTCGCCTGGCACGTTCTTCTGGGGAGGCTGTCAGGTAGATCTTGCACTCCGCCTTCGGAAATACGAGCGTTCCTTGGTCGCGTCCTTCGGTGACGATATCTTGCCCTGCGGCAATCGCTCGCTGCATTTTGACCAGTTGCTCCCGCACTCCGACGTTGTTGGCGGCATAACGTGTTGCCTGGGTAACTCGCTGGGTGCGAATATCTTGCGTCACATCTTCGCCATTCAAAAACACCGCAGAACCAGTTAGGTTGATTGTGGCTGTTTGCGTCAGCTCGACCAAGCGGTCGGTATCGGCCCAGTCAATCTCGGCCCGCAGTCCCAGCAGGGCAACCGCGCGATACATGGCGCCAGTATCAAGGAAGGCAAATCCCAAGGCTTCCGCCAGTTGACGGGAGATGCTGCTCTTACCGGCCCCAGCCGGGCCGTCGATGGTGACGATCATGCGAAAAACGTTATATGGTGCTAGGGCAAAGTAATGCGCGGTTTTTGTAATACCGTTTATATCAGGTAGCTCACGGGGCTTCGACAGGTCACCCAACTCGGTTCTGAATTACCTAAGCTTCCTAATTGAACGCTTTTCCACAGTAATCTTTCGCGAAACGGCAAATTCTGGAACAATCGCTACTTAAGTCGCCATCCTCGTTTAGAACCGGTCTATGCCAAGCTCGTCCTCCCCTACATCCCGCCAGAGTGTCGTCGTCTTGGGTGCCACTGGCAGCATCGGACGTAGCACGCTTGATGTTATTCGTGCAAGCGATGGGGCATTTGTTCCCTTTGCACTCTCGGCGCATGGGCGACTTGAGGAGTTATTAGCAGCCGCGATCCAGTATCGTCCCCGCTACATTGTTGCCAGCGATGAGGCGCTCGCTGCGAAGTTCGACTGGTCGCAGCTTCCGGCGGAGACGAAATTGCTTACCGGGACAAGCGGACTACAAGAGGTCTCTTCGCATCAAGAGGCTGATATTGTGGTTTCTGCGATTGTCGGTCGAGCTGGGCTGGAAGGTACGTTTGCGGCCATTGCTGCTGGCAAAAGAGTGGCCCTGGCGAACAAAGAGACCCTGGTCGTGGCCGGGCATTTAGCCACTCAAATGGCCGCAGAGTCGGGAGCCGAGATTCTGCCGGTCGACAGCGAACATAGCGCGATTTTCCAGGCCTTAAAGTCAGGCCGAAACTCGGATGTGAAACGCGTTATCCTAACAGCCTCAGGGGGGCCGTTTCGTAAATTCTCGCCAGAGCAGCTCTTAAAAGTGACTGCCGAAGAGGCATTGGACCACCCGACCTGGAAGATGGGGCCGAAGATTACCGTGGATTCGGCCACGATGATGAACAAGGCCTTAGAGATCATCGAGGCCAAGTGGCTTTTTGATCTTTCCGTCGAACAGATCGAGGTGGTTGTCCATCCGCAGTCGATCGTTCATTCTTTGGTTGAGTTTGTCGATGGCTCGGTGGTGGCTCAGATGAGCCCGCCAGACATGCGAATGCCAATCCAGTTGGCGATGACTTATCCCCAACGAACCGAGTGTCCGGCGAAGGCCTTGGACATGACCCAGGCCTTTTCCTTAGAGTTCGAGCCACCAGATTACGAGAGATTTCCCGCCCTTAAGCTAGGGAAAGAGGTGGTGCAACGTGGTGGGACCACGGGAGCCGTTTTGAATGCTGCCAATGAAGTGGCCGTACAACGGTTTTTAGAAGGTAAAATTCGATTTGTTGACATTTACCGGGTATGTCGAGCTATTCTCGACGAACACCCGTTTGAACTATCCCCCGATTTAAACCGTTTGCTCGAGCTTGATGCTTGGGCCCGAGAGGAGTCAGACAAGTGGATCACTTGTTGTTTGCAGCAAGCGAAGGATCAAGCCTGTTCCAATACTTAGGAACCGCTGGGTCGATTTTGCTGGGAGTTATGGGACTTGGACTCGTGATTTTTGTTCACGAGCTGGGGCACTTTTTAGTGGCCAAAGCTTGTGGCGTGCGTTGCGATAAGTTCTATGTCGGTTTTGATGTGCCCATTACCATTGGTCCATGGACGATCTCGTCTTTATGGAAAAAGCAATGGGGCGAGACCGAATACGGTATCGGTACGATCCCGCTGGGGGGATACGTGAAGATGCTTGGCCAGGACGACAACCCTGGCAACTCGGAAGAAGAATCGGTCAGCACGATGATCGAAACGGTTGACGATCAAGGAAACAAACAAACGGTCGTCAATCCACGCAGCTACACCGCCAAGAGCGTTCCGCAGCGGATGGCGATCATTTCCGCTGGGGTGGTTTTTAACTTGATCTTCGGGGTGATTTTCGCCGCGATTGCTTACAACCTGGGTGTTTCTTACACGCCAGCAAAAATCAGTTGGGTTCAGCCTGGCTCACCTGCTTGGCAAGCCGGTATGCGGCCAGGTGACCAGATCGTGGGTCTCAATGCGGAAGGGAAAGATCGCAAGGATCTTCGCTACCGTAAAGATATGTCGCTGCAGATCGCGTTTAACGGATCGAAGAAGCCGATGCCGTTCGTGGTGAAACGCCCCGACGGGACGCAAGAAGTCTTGATGATCCAGCCTCGCCCAGGCTTTGGCGATTCGTTTCCGCCGACCATTGGTGTGCTGTCGATGAGCACAACCAAAATGATGGTTGCTCCGAAATTGATGGAAGGCATCTACGGGAAAAAAATCGCAGACGAGATGAAACCTGGCGACCAGTTGATCGCCATTAATGACACGCCGATCGAGAGCTATCTCGAATACCAAAAGTATGTAGCGAATCACCCCTACGATGTGCTGAAAATGAAGTTCGACCGCAAGGTCGAGTCGGAAGGTGATAAGGAGAAAACTGAGCAGGTTGAAATCGATTTGCCGACAATCCCTTATCGCAGTACGGGTCTGGTGATGGAAATGTCTCCTGTCATCGCGATCCGCAAGGGTGGCCCTGCTGATAAGGTGGGAATTCAAGTTGACGATAAGATCGTCTCAATCGATGGTGAACCGGTTGGTGACGGATTTACCCTGCCTAGCCGAGAAACCAAATGGGCTGGCAAAACGGTCGATGTGGTGGTCAAACGGGGAGAAGAGGAAAAGACGTTTTCCGTCGAAACTGCCGTGCCAGAGGGGTTTGCTGAGCAGTATTACCCCGGCTACCAAATGGGCCTGCAAACGTTAGGTGTGAGCTACAACTTGGGGACGACCGTTGCCGAAGTGCTGCCAGGTAGTTCTGCCGAAAAGGAAGGCATCAAAGCTGGCGACGAGATCTTGGTGGTAGGTTTCCAGTCGAATTCGGAAAAGGCGAAAGAGTACAACGATTCGATGGCCATTGGCACGAAGGATTTCAAGATTCAGTCCGAAGGAATCGCCTGGCAAGCCGTGCAGATGGCTTTGCAAATCGCTGCCCCTGACACTTCGCTGATATTAACGGTGCAAAAGAAGGGAGCGGAAATCTCCAAGAACGTGGCAGTGACGGCAACCGCTTCTGAAACGGAAATGTTGCAAACTCGCTATCTCCGCTTCGCGCCTTTGCAAGCGGTTCAGTACGCGGACAGTTTCGCCGATTCGTTGGCATTAGGCGTCCGAGAAGTTGGTGAAGGGATGACGCAGGTGGTGATGGTTCTCCGAAAGATCGCCACCGGTGAGATGCAAATCAGTGGCTTGGGTGGACCAGGCACAATTCTTTACGCCGCGACAGCAGAATCGTCGCATGGCTTGGCCCGTCTGCTGACCTTCCTAACGTTAATTAGCGCGAACCTAGCAGTGGTGAACTTCCTGCCGATTCCTGTCCTCGATGGTGGCCACATGATGTTCCTGCTTTACGAAGGCATTCGTGGTAAACCAATTAACGAGAAGTGGATGCTGCGGCTTACCTACGTGGGCTTGGCAATGGTGCTTACGATGATGGTGACCGTGATTGGTCTCGATATTCATCGCTTCTTCCCTTGGGGGTAGTCCTCTGGCCAAGGGTAAAAAAATTGAACCGCGTCCGCAGGTAATACTTCTGGACGCGGTGGGGACGGTAATTCAGCCGAATCCTTCTGTGGCGGTTGCCTATCAGGATGCTGGTAGGCTTTATGGTATTGAACTCGACGAATCGACGATTAGAGCTCGATTTCGCGAGGCGCTTGGTCGCTACAGCGTTTCTTCTTTTCAGCAAATGCGTGGTGCTGTCGATCCGTTACGTACCGACGAACCGTGCGAATCTTTACGCTGGCAAGCTATTGTTGAGCATGTATTGCAGCCAAGTCCCACGCAAAAGCAGGCCGTATTTCGGAAGCTGTGGGATCACTTTTCCCGGCCAGAGAATTGGCGGCTGTTTGACGATGTGATTCCCACGCTTGAGCAGCTTGGAGGAAGCGGCTATCGACTTGGGCTGGCCTCGAACTTCGATCAGCGGTTACGCCCGATCATTCAGAAATATCTTGGTGATTTTCCTCTTGAGCTTTTCATCTCTTCCGAGATCGGATGGGTTAAGCCGGCTGAAGCGTTCTATGCCGAAGTAACGCGGCGGCTCGAGGTTCCGATTGATCAAATATTTCTGATCGGAGACGACTGGGAAAATGACGTCTCAGCCCCACAAACGTTTGGTTGGCAGACCGCCTATTTGTGCCGAGATGGAAAGCCGAGAGGGGATACTAATTCCCCTGTTTTTCCTGAATTACTAGATGTGGTTCGCACGCTATTGCCTGATCGGAATACTGGGTAATTGATGTTGGTCGGCTACGGGGGTACGAGGTACATTAAGGCGATCCGTATCGAAATATCCCACTTTGGAAAGGATTCCTCCATGGGAACCACGCTGGCACAACTGGCCGAACTCGTCGATGGAACGGTGTTCGGAAACCCCGATCTCGTTATTACCGGGGCCAACATTATCCGCGATGCGGTGGCCGGCGAGATCACCCTGATGGACAAGCCAGACCAGGTTCAACTTCTGATGGAGAAATGTCAGGCCTCGGCGGTTCTCGTTTCGCAGGCCTCGGAAAAGCTAACCATTGATGGCATCGTGGTGGCCAACGTTCACGAAGCCTTCGGCAAGGTAATCCGTTTCTTTCTGCCATGGGAACAAAAGCCGGCCAGTGGTATTCATCGCTCGGCGATTGTTTCGTTAGCCGCTGTGGTGGATCCCACGGCCACGATTGGTGCCGGAGCGATCATTAGCGATGGCGTGGTCGTCGGTAAGAATACGACCGTCCATAGTGGTGTTCATATCCAAGCAGGGTGCCGAATCGGTAATGACGTAACGATTTTCCCCGGGGTCGTTCTGTACGACCGAACCGAAGTGGGAGATCGCTGCATCATTCATGCCTCGGCAGTGCTCGGTGCTTATGGCTTTGGCTATGATTCGTCGACCGGCAAGCATATTCTCTCCGCTCAACTGGGCAACGTGGTGCTGGAAGCCGACGTCGAAATTGGCGCTGGCACAACCATCGATCGAGGCACCTACGGGACCACGTTGATCGGCGAAGGAACCAAAATCGACAATATGGTGATGATTGGCCACAACTGTCGTCTGGGTAAGCACAACCTGATTTGTTCGCAAGTTGGCATCGCCGGCAGTGTTTCGACCGGTGATTATGTGGTTATGGCAGGCCAGGTCGGCGTTCGCGATCACGTGCATATCGGCACCGGGGCAGCCGTCGGGGCGAAGGCAGGTGTTGGTTCCGATATACCGGAAGGGCAGCAATCGCTCGGTATTCCGGCAGGCCCCATTAAAGAAATCATGGCCGAACATATGGCGATCAAGCGTTTGCCGGACATGCGTAAGACCATCAAATCGCTCGCCAAACGAATTGAACAATTAGAGAGAGAAGCCGAAGCGGTAAGCCAACCGGCGATCCGTAAGGCATCGTAGAGATCTTACGATGGACCATGCTGAGTCGAATCCGGTTGCCCTCTTGGCTGGCTGGGGCAATCTACCGATTGTGGTGGCCAATGCGATTAAACGTAGTGGCCGTCCGGTGGTATGCGCGGCGGTCAAAGATCATGCCGATCCGGTGCTGGAAGAAATATGCAATGAAACCATCTGGGTTGGCTTGGGGCAACTTGGCAGGGTAAAGCATCACTTTCTGAAGCATCGTGCCAGTCAGGCGACCATGGCAGGCAAGATTCATAAGGTCCGGCTGTTCGATCGAGGGGCAATGTGGAAGCATCGCCCTGATTGGTTTTGTATCCGAACATTCGCCCCGCAAATGATTTGGGGAAGTGGTGACCGCAAGGACGACACGTTGTTAATGGCGATCGTCCGAGGATTCGCCCGTCAAGGCATTACCTTCTTGCCTGCAACCGACTTTGCACCGGAGTTGCTCGTGAAATTTGGAATGATCGCTGGCGCCGAGCCACGAGGAAAGTTATTACGCGATATCGAGTTCGGCTGGAAAATGGCCAAGGAACTTGGGCGGCTTGATATCGGCCAAAGCGTTGCGGTCAAAAACCAAGCCGTGCTGGCCTTGGAAGCCATTGAAGGTACCGACGCATGTATCGAGCGGGCCGGGAAGCTTTGCAAAGCCGGAGGATTTACCATTGTAAAAGTGGCTAAACCGCAGCAGGACATGCGGTTTGATGTCCCGACCATTGGTGTCGGAACTTTGCAAACCATGGTGGATGCTGGGGCAAGTACACTTGTCATCGAAGCGGAAAAAACCATTCTCTTAGACGAGCCAGCCGTGTTAGAATTTGCTAAGAGGCATCGTTTGACGATCCTCGCGATGAAAGAAGATTGTCTCGCCGACTTAGCTACCTCTACGGAAGCGGCATAGGCCAATGTACGCCTGGCCGCTCTGCCAGGATCTTATGTACCGCATTTGCTTCTCCACTTTGCTGTTGATTGTCTGCCTGTCTGGCTCTGCTAGGGCACAGGAAGGTGTCGTTCTTCAAAATGGTTTGCCCTTCTATCAGGGCCGCGAGATTGCCCAGACGATGCACTACAAGGGTGCGCCTTGGCTGATCCGCGAAAGCCGACAGCGGGAGGAAGATTGCGAGAAGATGCTCGAAAACCTGGGAGCAACGCCAGGAATGACCATCTGTGATATGGGCTGTGGCAACGGATTTTACAGCCTTAAACTGGCAGAAATGGTAGGTAAGGACGGAAAGATTCTAGCCGTTGATATTCAACCGCAAATGCTGCGTCTGCTTAAAGCAAGAGCGGCACGAAAGAAGATTGAAAATATCGAACTCATTCTGGGGGATATCGACGACCCGAAATTACCTGAGGGAGAGGTCGACCTGATTATGTGTGTCGACGTCTATCACGAGTTCTCGCATCCCACAGAGATGCTAGCCGGAATGCGTAAGGCGCTTAAGCCAGAGGGAATGATCGTGCTGTTGGAGTTTCGTATGGAAGACCCCAATGTCCCGATCAAAACACTCCATAAAATGAGCAAAGAACAGATGCTCAAAGAATACAAGGCCAACGGTTTTCAATTGGCAAAAGAGTTTGACGGCTTGCCGTGGCAGCACATGATGTTTTTCGAGAAGACAAAAGACGAGTAGTTGGGTTGCTTCTCGTTTTCTCTTGGTGATAAGCCAAGAGAAGGCTTCCTCGATAGAGAAGGCTTAGTTTTCTTCAATCGCAAGCAATGCGAAGTCTTCTTGATAGGGCAGGGCAAAGCAAATTCGGAAAAGCTCTGCTGTTTTATCGAGCCACAGCCGTCCGCGAAGTTTTTCGACCAGAAGTCGACTTACTTCAAATTCTGGATGAATTAAATCGGGCGAGGACTTGGGGCTTTCTGCTGAAGATTCGGTCGTTAGCCCTGAGATTGTGATTTGCACACAAGCTTCCAAGTTCAGGGCCATGATTTGCATCGTGATGGATGCGCCTTGCTTGACGGGCGGCTGTTGGACTGCGAATTCTAGGAGATTCTGGACAATCGCTTTCACGGCATCGGCGTCAGATTGTAGAGCGGGTAACGGCTGCGATATTCGTTTAAGCTCGACAGGAATAGTGCTTCGGTCGATTCCCTCAAGCGCTTGATCGATCGTGCTTGTCAGTGACATCGGTTCCGGCAGCCAACCCGTTGAAAGAATCCGGGCGTAGGTCAAAACTCCTTGCATGAGGTGGCTGAGTCGGTTGAGGTGCTGGACGTTTTCATTCGCGACAAGGTTTTCAATTCGAAGTAACTGACGAAGTGCGGCAGTTGTCTCACGGCATTGGCGAGAGGCGGTTTGGACGATCTGAGGAAAGACGATCTGTTCCCGAAGGGCTTGGCGTTTCTCCGAAGCTTCTTGAGGAACGCGGGAAAAGCTATCAATGAGGGTGTCTCGTGTGAGGTCGTCTTTTATCAAGTAGGCTTGGCAGCCATGTTGAATCGCCTGAAGTGCTAGTTTTTCATTGCCCATGCCTGTTAGCATCACAACCGGTAGGTCCATCAAGACCAATTCGGGAAGTATTTGCAGACCATTTCCATCAGGCAGGCGGTAGTCGAGCAGGACGCAGCTGAAGGATTGCCGAGCCAATAAGTGCCGTGCCTCCTCTAGGCAGTCTGCTTCCAGCACATCAAATTCTGAGCCTAGAAATCGTTTAACCATGAGACGGAAAACCGAGTCGTCGTCAACAAGCAGAATTGGTTGTGACATGGTGTTTTCAGGCATTGGAAATTACTTTCAACCGAGTCGGGGAAATTCAACAATGTGTGAATCATGATCGAGCATCCCGGCGAGGTCTCGGCAAGCGCGACCTGCTTAGGATTGGGGTGACAAAGCCTGAGATACCTTCAGCAGGCTTTCCCGCAGTTTCGGTCATCGTGGGATGTGGCCGGGATAAACGTAGGCTCCGTTTGTTTGGTTGTGCGGATAAAGGGAGTGAAGGAAGTCGAACCGAATGATAAACGAGCCGTCGCGAAATTCGTTATCCTCATGCTACAGTGGTGGAGATTCATTCGTTGGGAAGAGATTGGGGAAGAACGCCCAAAGTTCGCTAAAATCGGTGGTCGCGATAAAGGGTGACAAGCGTTTCATTCTCCCTCTGACCAAAAAGCCAGAATGAATTTAGGGATAGCAAGCCAGGTGTACCGTCAATCCATTGAACTTTTATGGAGTGGCGGATTTCGTTCGCATAAACAATGCCGCTAGTTACATTTATGATGCCTCCGTCAATAATCTAACAGTGGGAGCTACCCAAACGCTCGAAAATCCTGGGAAACGTTCCGCACTATTAGTCGTACCCAGGCAGTCATTTAAGGTTCGACGGTTTTTCTTTGAATCCCCAGTTTTCATCGATTGGACGTTAAAAATGAAGTCGATGCTTTCCCTGTTCTTGATGTGTTTTGCCTTCCCGCTGGTGGCTGGTGAGTACAATCCCGTTGTTGATGTTGGTGAAGTTCTTTCGCCTTGGCAGGATTTACCAGGGACCGATGGGAAGTCGCATGCTTGGGAAGATTTAAAAGAAAAGCCGGTGGTCATTGTTGTATTTACATGCAACACGTGTCCCTATGCCGTCGAATACGAATCACGCATAAACAAACTGGCTGCTCATTGGGCAAAGGACGACCGGGTGGCGCTGGTGGCGATTAATTCCAACTTGATCGATGATGATTCGCTCGAAGCAATGAGCGAGAAGGCGAAGGAGGCCAAGTTTACGTTTCCTTACCTCAAAGATGAGAAACAAGAGCTAGGCAAATCCTGGGGTGCGACTCGTACGCCTGAGTTCTTTGTCTTGAATCAAGAACGCAAAGTGGTTTATATGGGGGCACTCGATAACGACACCGACGCCGAAAAGGCGACAATCAACTATGTTGACGCGGCGGTGGAAGCCACCCTGGCTGGTAAGCAGCCAGCGGTGCAGGAAACGGTGCCCATCGGTTGCAATATTCGCTACAAGCGAAGTCGGCGACGTTAATGCACAAACTGAAATAGCTTGATCCGGTTGCCATCTGGATCGGTAATCGTCCATTGAAGAAAGCCTTCGTCACTTTTCATAATCGGACCCGTTGGCTCGGTTAAGAAATTCTGCACGTGACGCTGCACTGACTTCAGGTCTTCCACCTCGATTGCCAGGCTAATCGCAGAACGGTCGCGTGGCTTATCGTCTTGCCGTTGAATTAAAGAAATTCTCCAGCCATCGCCCGTCAGCAGTGCGTAGCCATCTTCATCACGTCGTAGTCTTGAGTCGAGTTGCAGTGCCGACTTGTACCACTGGAGCATCGGCTGCCACTGGGTGGTGCGAATTTCAATTGCGAAAAGTTCCATCAAGCTCTTCCCTTCGGTATCGTGCGATCGGTCTCAAACTGCCGCTCGTACGACACCTTGCCGTCAACGTCGCAAAGTTGAAAAGTAATTGACGAACGGTCGGCATGGTCAGCGACAAGCACGTTTAGGAAACCACCTTGGACTTTATGGAAACGATGATATTGGGGGTTCCTGCCTGGCGTGCCACCGGCATGCGAATTACTTGCGGCTCCGACACTGAATTCATTGACGCCGGTTTCTGGATGGACCGAGTGGTACTGCCAATGCCGATCGCCACATACCACAAAAAAGTTGTTCGGCACATTTTTCTGGAGCCACTGACGGATCTCATTTCCTTCGTGACTGAAGCCAGCGTTGGAGTGATTGTCGTTTTTGCTTGGGCGGTCTGGTCCAACCAGCGGCGTGGGGCTGATCAGCACTTTCCATGTGGCATCACTCGCGGCAACCGTACGTTTGAACCAAGCTTTTTGCTCGCTCCCCCAAATGGTTTTGCTGGGGCCGTCTTTCATTTTGTTAGGAGATCGGAAGTCACGGCCATCGGTAAGCCAAATTTGTAGATCCTGCCCCCAGCGAAACGTGCGGTACGATTGACTACCTGATGGTGCCTGCTGCTGATAGATCTTTTGCCCTTCTGCAAAAGTAAACTCTCCATACTTCTGGCCTGGCCATGCGTCGTCGTCGAGTGTGTCGTGGTCGTCTTTTAGCCAATAAGTGGAGGTGTTTCGCAGCGTTTCGACTAGGCGGGGCAAACTGAACATGCGTTGCCAGTGCAGGCGGGCCAAGTCGGCGGTCATCGCGCTGGGAGCGTCGTTATCGTAGTAGACGAGATCTCCCGTTAGCGAAATAAAGTCGGGGTCTTTGGCTTGCATTGCGGGATAAATCGGATGTCCATCTGGGTGGTCGCGGTCGGGGTAGCCTTGGCAGGTCATTACGCAGAAGCGAACGGGGCTCGGCGTTTCAGGTGTGGGGGCTGTACGGAACGAACCAGTTAATGCGCCATGTGGCGGTTGGTCTGTCACTGAGGTTTCACTCCGCAAGTGATACGTTGTTTGCGGTCGTAACCCCTTCAGCGGAAACTGGTGAATGAAGTCACCTGTTTCATCAACGTTTTCCCAAGCGGTGGATATCGCCTGGTGTGTTTCTGCTTCCGGCCAATAGACAATTCGGATCTTGCCCGGCTGTCCAGGGCAAGCACCTTCAATCGATGCAATCGGCGTGTTTTTTGCTTCCTCCGATTTACCCCGCTTCGTAAAGACGACTCCCTTGTTGTTTCTCGTCGCTTGTTGGGTAAGGCGTGTCCAGACAATCGCACTGTCCGAGGTGACCTCACCAATACGGAGGCCGGTAGCTTGATAGATTGGCGGGGTGTTAGTCTCTGCGGCGAAGCTCTCGACATTGCCCAGCATGGCGGCTGTTGCCACGGTTCCTTGCAGGAAGTTTCGGCGTGATGTTTGCATCGGTCTGGATCCTAAGAAGAGAGGACTTTGGCAGGAGGTACAAAGCGAATTTTCCCGCCAATCGTTGTATTGGGGGGAAGTGGTCGGTTACCGCTCGCGTGCGAGGTAAGCTTATCTTTAGAATAGAGGGAGACGGGTAGCGGAACAACATCTCGCTGGGGGAACCGAAAATTAAGAACCACGCAGCCAATCTAGCCAGGGCAAACAACGAATGCCCATTCAGGTATAGATTGCGTGGGCAGATGTCTATTAAACATGGGAAACGCTCAACTGCCGGTGACAAGGAACTTGCCATGATGGAAACCGAGATTACCTACGTCTGCAATGCGTGCGGGGAAGACATCGTGATTCCTCTCGATCCTTCTCAAGGAAGCATGCAGGAATTTGTGGAAGACTGCCCTGTGTGTTGTCGCCCGCATGTGATTCATGTCGAAATCGACGACGAGGGGCATCCTCGTGCCTGGGCCGAACCAGAGCAAGACTACGACTAAAATCGTTGTGTTAAGAACTGCCTGGTCAGGTGCGGCCAATGAACGCGATGATGTTCTCGCTGAGAAACGCTGTACTTGGTTTCGCTTGAGCGTGCCACCTACCTTCTGCTTGGGAAAGGACCAAGATGCCTGAGGGAAAAGTCTTGATTGTTATTGGGGATGCTGCTGAGACCCTCGATACGATGTACCCGTACTATCGCTTGGTAGAAGCAGGATTCACGCCGGTTGTGGCAGCTCCGGAGAAAAGGCTGTACCAGATGGTACTTCACGAAGTGAAACCTGGTTGGACAATTACCAAAGAGTGGGAAGGGTACACAATTCAAGCGGACATTCCGTTTAGCGAAATCAAGCCCGATGACTATCTGGGGATCTTCTTCAGCGGGGGGCGAGCCCCGGAATACATTCGATACGATAAAGACCTCGTGGCGGCGACTCAGGCATTCTTCGCGGCAAATAAACCGATTGCCAGTGTGTGTCACGGGGTAGAAATCCCAGCTTATGCCGACTGTGTGAAAGGCCGCCGGATGGCAACGGTTCCTAAGTGTAAATTTGATCTGGAAATTTGTGGTGGAACGTTCGTGAACGAGCCGTGTGTGATCGATGGCAATCTTGTCAGCGGGCGTACCTTTCATGATAACGGTCATTTTGTTGGACCGTGGATCAAGCTTTTGGAAGAACAGGCCAAGCTGGGCGAAGCCTAAATCATTCCACGAAAAAAGGCTGCCCATCTGGTGGATGAGCAGCCTTGGCGAATTAGCTGTTTTCGCGGGGGCTTGCAAAGCGTTATACGTCGAGTTCAACCTGGGTAGGCTTCCAGATATCAAACAGAACGCTGAGCAGCACCGGTACGAGGAACATCGTGAACACCGTCGAAACGACCAGACCGCCCACCACCACGGCACCTAGGCCGCGGTAAAGTTCGCTGCCGGAACCAGGCATCAGCACCAACGGCAACATGCCGCCGACCGAGGTCAACGTGCTCATCAAAATGGGGCGTACGCGGCTCTCCACGCTTTTGGCAATCGCCTCGCGCGGCGTCAAGTTGCTCACATCTTCCCCTTCTTCGCTTGTGCCTTGCAGGAAGTTGATGGTTTGGTAAACGATGAGAATCGCATTGTTCACCACCACCCCGGCCAAAATCACAAAGCCGAGAATTGTTAACACATCCATGTTTTGTACCGGCATGTAACGGTCGACAACGCTCCAGTAGTGAACCAAAGCCAAGCCAGCAAAGCCACCCAAGAGTGCCAGCGGCACGCTCACCATGATCACCAGTGGGTAAGTCCAGCTCTGGAACAGCACGACCATCAGTAGGTAGACGATCGCTAAGGCCAAGAAGAGCGAACTCCCCAAGGTTCCCACGAGCGAACCATCTCCCATCAATGCCTCGCGAATCTGCGAGAGCTGACCTGCCGAGCCCGCCAGACGCATTTCCACGTCAGGCGCGATCACGCCTGCTTCGCGAAGCCCGGCGACGGTTTCATTGACATCGTCAATTGCAGCTTGCAGTGGTAACCCTGGCGGAGGCGTAAACTGCAAGGTGACGGCACGTTGACGGTCGACGTGTTTGATCTGGTCGGCAGCCTCGACGTTTTCAACGTGTGCGAGATGCTCGAGGTCGACAACGGAACCAACCGGCGTAGCGATTGGTGAGTTCAGCATCGAGTAGGTGGGGTCGGACTGCAGGGCTTCGACATTAACAATTTTCAAGTCTTTTAATTCCCCACCAACATCGAAGGAACGTGGCAGCAAAATACCATCCCCATTTGCCGCCACGGCCAAGCCGATGTCTCGCCTGGTCATGTTGACATCTTGTAGACGCTCGTCATTTGGGGTGATACGAATTTCTCGCGTTGGCAAGGCAAAGTTAACCGGTTCAGGAGTAACGGCCATCGGTCCGTACTTTTCCATCAAGGTTCCCAGTAGCGCCCCAGCCGCCCCGCTGACCCGATCAAGATCGTCACCGACCAAGTCGATCTTGATGGCAGAACCGGTTGTACCACCCGTTCGGAACAGGGGCATCTGGAATGCGAAGTTAATCACTCCTGGAGCTTGATCTCCGCCAGCTGCATAGCTAAACAGCGACGGCGTATCGGCGACCCGCTTCTTGTCTTTCGAGATGCCTACCTGAAGAACCCGGCCATCCCAGGCCACCAGGAAGTAATGATCCAAAGGTGGCGGCATGATGGTTTGGTCTGTCCCGAACAAAGGGACCGGAACGCGATGGTCTTCACCATCCCATTCTTCGCCACGGACGACCGCTTCGGCACCAAACTTATCGCCGGCGGCTTCCCAGGCAGGTTTGATTTTCGACTCCATGCGCTCGCCGATCTCGGTCAACTGCTCGACGTTATAGCCAGGGGGTGGCATTAAAATGCCGATCACGATGTTGCGATTCCCTGTCGGAAGATAGTCTAGCGGAGGGATAAGAAGCACGATGCCGACAATCGTCAGCACGCCGAAGCCACCGATAACCGCCAAGCGAGTCGTCCAATTGCCGATCAACGCGTAGACCGTGTTGCCAACCAGCGTCGGCATATCGGTTAGCTTTAGAAGGAATCCCCAAACCTTTTGGAACACCGTTTTCTTTTTGCCTGGCTGCGGCGAAGGCTTTGGCTCGTGGGCATGCTCTTGAATGTTCTTCGCCTTCAGCCACTGTCCGGCGGCGGAAGGAATGACCGTTGTCGAAACGATATAGCTGACACCCACAGCCGCCATAATGGCCAAGGCAATGTCACGGAAAAGTTGTCCGGCTTGTTCTTGAATAAGTAAGATGGGAAAGAACACAACCAGGGTGGTAAGTGTCGAGGCAAGCACCGCTCCAGAAACTTCCTGGGTGCCGTCTACGGCCGCGCGAGTCGCTGACTTGCCCATTTCGATGTGCCGGAAAATGTTTTCGATCACCACGATTGCATTGTCCACCACCATCCCCACGGCGAACGCCATGCCGGCCAATGAAATAATATTCATTGAACGTCCCATGGCCACCATCACCACCACGGCAACGACTGTCGATATGGGAATAGCGATCGCAATAATCCCGATGGTACGCAGTGAACGGAGGAACAACAGCAACGTGAGAATGGCGAGGATACCGCCCATGATGATGTTGCTTTCCACCAGGGCGATCGCGTCGACCACGTACGAAGTGGCGTCATAGGTTTGAACCAGTTCCAGCGTTCCATTAATGCCAAGCCGCCTAGCCTCTTGCTCGAGCACGCCGCCGGGCTGGTTCAAATCGGCCAACTCCTGCTTGATGCCATCCATGGTTTGCAAGAGATTACCGCCGCTTTCCAGCATGAAACTGAAAAACGGCATCGTTTGGCCGCGAGCACGAACCCATTCGGTCATCTCTTTGTGGGCTTCTTCCACGGTGGCGACATCGCGCAGGTAAATCGGGCCGGTCGCTTCACGGCGAATGACCAAGCTTTCTACCCACTGGGCATCGCGGAAACGACCAACGCTTCGTACCCGAATATCGCTTTTACCTTCTGGTAGTTTTCCGCCAGAGAAGTTTCCGTTGTTGTATTGCAGGGCGTTAACAAGTTCCTGGTAGGTAATGCCACGCTGCGAAAGGGCAACGGGATCGACTTTGATCTGAACTTCTTTCTCGCGAGCTCCCCGAATGCCGACCTGGGAAACGCCTGGTATTCGTTCAAACCGCGGACGCAGGCGGCGTTCCATGAAGTCGTAGAGCGTGGTCGCATCGAAGTTGGGATCGGTCGAAGCAAGCCCGATCCAGGCAATGTAGTCGACCGATTCTGGGTCGAAGTCTTCCACTTGCGGCTGATCGACTTCGGCAGGATAGCCAGAGACTTCGGACAGCTTCTGATCGACTTCGGCCATTGCGTCGTCGATGTCGGTTCCGGTCATGAACTCGAGGCGAATTTGCCCTGAGCCGGCCTGAGAAATGCTGGTCATTGAGACAAGCCCGGATAGATCGCCTAGACGCTGCTCTTGTTCTTCGATCACGTCGGATTCGATTTCCTGGGCCGAAGCGTTTTCCCAGTAGGTCATCACCGAAATAACGACCGATTGGACTTCTGGCGTCATCCGGATGGGCATCTTCGTAAAGGCCAGCACGCCGGCCATGATGCTCAAGATCACACCCACCGCGACGGTGATGGGCTGCCTAACGGCAAGTTGGATGAAGTTCATGAAGAAGTCCTATTGCTCTGTTCCGAATCTCTGCTGTTCGCCGGCTTACTTAGCGTGAACTTTGGAGTTAACGAGGTTGAACGGCCATATTGGCTGCTGTTTGAGAAGTCTTGCCAGATTCAACGGTTACGGCGATCGGCATTCCCGGCATCAAGCGTTCGTTGCCTTCGACGACTACGAGGTCGCCGTCGGCCAGTTGCGGCGATTCAATGACAATCAGTTTGTTGGTCTCGAATTTAACTGTGACCGGGGTCCGCACGGCCGTGGTGGCACCCTTCTCGCCTGGAACGGCTTTGTAGACGTAAGAGATACCTGCGGAACGAATCACCGCATCCTTGGGGACGGTCAATCGATTCTCAGCAGGACCGGTCGGAAGCCAGGCGACTACCGACATCCCGGGAGTCAGAATGGCATCGTCGGAGTTCAGGGTTAGCACGTATTGGAACGTGCGAGTCCGAGCGTGAACATCATGAATTCGCTTGGCGGAAGCCGATTCGAATTTACGATCGGTCCCCACGATATCAATCGAGACGTTTTGAGCGTACTTGCTAACGGTACCGGCATAGCGTTCGGGGATTTCGAGCCACGCTTCGATCTGTCCGATCGAAACGAGCGTGACAAACGGTTCACCAGCACGAATCCACTCACCTGGTTCCGTATGCCGCATGATGACTTGGCCATCGTAGGGAGCGTGAACTTCTGTATCGGCTAGACGCACGTTGATAAGATCTAGTTGCCGGCGGATTTCATCAACGCGGCGACGATCGGTTTCCAGTTTGGCCTGGGCGATCGTAAGTTCCGTTTCCGTTCGCTCGAATTGTTGTTGCGAGATTGCGTTGTTGCGGATTAAGGAAGACGATCGCTCCATATCGAGATTCGCTTGGCGAAGTTCTGCGTTACGCTGAGCGATTAAAGCCTCGGCGGTTTCAAGGGCAGCTTCTAGTTCGCCTTTTTGGGCGATCAAACGACGTGCATCGATACGGGCAATCACATCCCCTTTTTTAACCGTAGCCCCTTCCTTTACCGTGACTTCCATGACACGGCCATCCTCCAAGGCGGCCACGCTCCCACGTGCTACGGCTTTGAGGCTGCCGGTGAAGCGATGGTGAGGCTCGACTTGTTGCTGCTTTACCGCGACAGCACGTACTGCTGTGGGGGGCATTTGGGCAGCAAGTGGCGAAGTCATCAAAACTAGGCCAGCCAATACTAAGCTCGCGAATCGCATCGTCTTCTCCATCCGATTAAATCCCCCCCTTGATGTAGTAGACCGGTCGTCTTGGGCTGGGATGCCTAGAAACATCAAAAGGATTCATGCGTTTGCCTTCAGTAATACATGGAAGACAAAGTGCAGGAAGTGGTTCACTGGTAGAATATTATTATTCACTTGCACCCTAATCATCGCCCCCTCAAAGGAGTAAATGATAAAAGATGCCAAGCTTTCTGGGTCATGATCGGGGTTGATTTCCCCCTCTTTTTGGGCGGATCGAAGGCAGTCCGAGATGATCGAACGCCATTCTTCCCAGCCATCGCGAACGGCCTGCCTTAATGGCTCACTGAGGGAAGATAGCTCCAAAGCTAGCTTGCAAATGAGGCATTCTTGCCGTAATTCACGCGAGTTGATTTCGTCTCGAGCCCGTACAAAGTAGTCCTCCAGGCGAGCTAAAGGGCTTAGCTGAGGGGATTCGAGAGCGAGGCGAAGTTTTTCCGTATTTTCCACAAAAGAGTTCTGAATTACGGCGACTCCGAGTTCCTCCTTCGATTTGAAGAAGTGGTAAAACGAGCCTTTGGGGACACCGGCTTCGTTTAGGATCTCGTTAAGTCCAGCCCCATTGTAGCTCTTCGCAATCATGGCCTTGCGGCCAGCTTCGATGATCTGCGTCTTGGTTTCGTGGGCCACGTGCTACTTCGCCGTCAAAAAAGTGAGAGGGTGATTTCATATTAGACCAGTCGTCTAGTGAAGGCAAGCTATCGCATTGGGAAAGCAAGAAACACTTGCTGAGTGGGGTTTAGGTGGGGTTTTCTTAGAGCGGGAAGCGTGAAGACGGCCACGGTATCAACTCGATAGGGTGGAATGATCCAAAATGGCTGTAATATCAAAGGGGTTACGGTATCGACACTCTTGGGGATCGGGGCTAGATTGAGGTTTGTATTTTCAATGATCCGACGCTTGGGAAAAATCGCCTTAACTCGATGGAAGAACAGGACCTAGTCGAGCGAATGCTGCGAGCAATTCGCCGGGTGATTCTGAAGACGTCTCATTATTCGCGAAGTCTGTCGCGAAGTTCTGGACTTACTCTCCCGCAGCTTCTTTGTCTGCGTGCGATACGCGACTTGGCTCAAGTACAAGATGAAGTGACCGCAGCCCAGGTTTCCAGCCGAGTTGGACTGGCCGCTGCTACCGTCTCACGCATCCTCGAACGCATGGAACGCGCTCAGTTGATCGAACGGATTCGGAATAGCCCTGATCGACGTCGCGTATTGATACATCTGACCGAGACCGGCAAGCAGCGTCTTGCTGGTATTCCAACGCCACTCCAAGAACAATTCGTCGACCGAGTGACTTCGCTCGCCCAAGAGGAGCAGTGGAATTTAGTGGCTTCCTTGGAAAAGGTCGTCGAATTGATGGAAGCCGCGGATCTCGATGCCGAGCCAGTGATCTCCGCAGAATTCGAGGCCCGCGAAGATCGCAAGCTTTCTTAACATCCCTGCTATACCGAAGCGGTCTTGGGTTCAATTCGGTTAAGGGGGAAATTAATTCGCGACCGTTTCAGGGGCCGTCACGACTCACGACGCAAGCTCAGCGACGTTCGGAAGCCGCTGAGCGTGGCATGATGCGTCGAGGGAGTTTACTTGGTGGTGTTGGCCGCAGCAGGGTAGACACCGTTCTCGTCATGGACTTCATTGCCGACAACTGCCGGGTTGAAGACACAGACCATGCGGGTATCGACATGAGCGGTCAGCAAATGCTTGTCGTTCAGATCAAGGGCATAAACGGTGCCTGGCTTGATTTCGAATTTCTCGCCACTGGGAACGAGTTCGACCGTGGCATGGCCTTCGATGCAATAAACGGCTTCCAGGTGATTTTGGTAATGGATCGGTGTGGTGGTGCCGGCTCGCAAGATCGTGTCATGCAGTGAGAAACCCATACCATCGCCGGCTAGAAGCAAGCGGCGGCTATTCCAGTTGCCTCCTTCGACATCGCGATCGGTACCTAAGATTTCCTCTAAACTGCGTACTAGCATTGTTCGATTCTCCACTGAGAACGCAATTGATTTCGCGTTCTTTGGCCATTGCTGGTTGGGTCAAAAAAAGCAGGGGCACTCTACTTTGGTAGAGGCCCCCGGTAAATCCATCCGGAGCGTCACGAAATGGTGACGCTGACGGGCAGGTAGATTTATTGCGTTTGTTTGGCGGCAACCGTAGTCTTGGTGCTCACCTCGGAACGCAGGTTTTCGTGGATAGCTTCGGTGATGATCCGTAGGCCTTCCTTGAGGGCGTCGTACTCGATGGTCAGAGGTGGCAAGACCTTAAGGACCTCGTCGTTTGGACCAGCTGTTTCCACGATTAGGCCACGGCCAAAAGCGGTTTTCGAGATCTTATTGGCCAACGTATGGTCAGGGAATTCAATTCCTTGGATCATGCCGCGGCCACGCACGCTACCATCGTAGCGGTCGGCCATTTCCAAGAAAGCATCCTTGATGATCCGGGCTTTCTCATGAACTTCCTTCGAGAGCCGATCATCACGCCAGTAAGCTTCGATTGCCGTCGCTGCGGTGACGAACGATGGATTATGCCCCCGGAAGGTACCGTTATGCTCACCCGGTTTAAAGGCGTCGAATTCTGGCTTGAGTAGCGTTACCGCCAAAGGCAGACCATAGCCTGAGAACGATTTCGACAAACAAACGATATCTGGTTGAATGTCCGCAAACTCGAAGCTGAAGAATGGGCCGGTGCGACCGCAGCCGACCTGGATGTCGTCCAGAATCAGCAACGCACCCGATGCCTTGGCAAGTTCCGCAATTCGGCGGAGCCAAGTCTTCGAGGCGACGTTCACGCCCCCTTCGGCCTGGACGGTCTCCAGGATGAAAGCAGCTGGTTTATCGATACCGCTGCTATTGTCGGCCAAGTAGTTTTCGATCATCGAGATCGTATCGGTCTCGGCATCGAAGTAATCGCAGAACGGCATGTGCGTAGTATCGTGCAACGAAACACCAGCCCCAGCTCGTTTGCCAGCGTTGCCGGTGATCGCCAGCGAACCAAGCGTCATGCCATGGAAGCCGTTGGTGAAGGAGATCACATTGCGACGACCGGTAACCTTGCGGGCCAGTTTTAGCGCGGTTTCAACGGAATTGGTTCCCGTTGGACCAGGGAACAAAACCTTGTAGTCCATGCCGCGTGGTGCAAAAAGGACGTCTTGCATCGATTGCAAGAGCCGCTTCTTGGCTACGGTGGTCATGTCCAACGCGTGAGTGATGCCGTCGCCTTCAATGTATTCGAGCAAGGCGCGCTTGAGGGTCTCGTTGTTATGTCCGTAGTTTAGCGAACCAGCGCCAGCGAAGAAGTCGATGTATGCCTTCCCGCTTTCATCGATCATTAAGTGGTCTTTTGCCGTCCTAAATGTCGTAGGGAACGACCGGCAATAGCTGCGTACGTTTGATTCCATTCGGTCAACAATATTCATGCTTTTTCTCGTTTGGGGCCTATCGGGCCGACCCGGCAAAGTTCTTCCGGGTCATGGGCAAAGTTTCCAAAATGATCTGCACGGAAATACGGGGTGTAGTTGATTTCCGTGTGTAAGGAACGTGCCAGGGCGTTAAAAAGACTGCGAGAAGGCACGTTGTCAGGCGTAATTGTGGCCTCGACAAATTCCAGCTTCTCGCCGGGGAACTGCTGAATCAGGACGTCCAGCATTCGTTTGGCTAATCCTTGTCTTCGCGCTTCAGGGGCGACAACAACTTGCCAAACAAACAGCGACGTAGGCCTTTGTGGCGGAGTGTAACCGGTCACAAAGCCAACAATGGTTTCGTTAGACTCCGCCACCACGCAGGTATCGGCAAAGTCTTGGCATAACAGCAAATACAGATAGCACGAGTTGTCGTCCATCTCTTGGCTGTTAGCAACCAATTCACGTAGCTTCGCGCCATCTTCGACGCGTGGTTTCCGGAAGTTCATCCGGGCCTGATTCCTCCGCTGGAGTTCCTCTGAATCGCATCTCTCAGGTCAACAAGAGCCGAAAGAGTTCCCGTATATGGGAATTGCGAAAATTACTGCAGCAATGGTTGCTGCTGCAACTAATTGGCTTTACAATTTAGCACATTTGGTTCAGGTGATCAACGTGCGATCACGTCTTTTCAAAAGGATTTGCAGTAACACGCAACTCATTTTGGTGTAACTAATTACGGTTATTTCTCGTCAATGATAAATGAAGATAAAACGCAAATATCACTAACGGGTGTATTAGTTTTGCTAATGTTTGTGGCAGTTGCTGGCGTAATTGTGTGGCAAGCAAACCGTCCCAACGTTAATACAGAGACGACCTTAGAGCGGATTCAGAGGACCGGTACCATCCGCATCGGTTTTGCTAATGAAAACCCTTACGGGTATCTCGACACCAAGGCCCAGAAGGTGACCGGGGAAGCTCCTGAGATTGCTCGCTACATTTTGAAAAAGATGGGGGTAGATCATATCGAACCGGTCGTGGCCGATTTTGGTTCGTTGATTCCTGGACTGAAAGCGAAGCGTTTCGACATGATTGCCGCCGGAATGTACATCACGCCGGATCGCGGCAAGGAAATAGCTTTTTCCAATCCCACTTACGCTATTGGCGAGTCCTTTATTGTCTTGGCGGGTAATCCGCTGGGCCTGCACAGTTACGAAGACGTTCGCGACAACCCCGAGGCCAGGCTAGGGGTGATGGGGGGGAGTATCGAGCTGGTTTACGCCAAGAAGCTGGGGATCGATGAAAGCAAGATCTCGGTATTTGCGGATTATGCCAGTGCTTTGCAGGGCTTAAAGGGAGATCAAATCGATGCGGTAGCTGCCACCTATTTAACGGTGAAAGACCTCCTGAGAAAGCAAGATAGCTCTGATATCGAGCAGGTCCAAGATTTTCGAGATCCCGTCATCGATGGGAAGGAGACACGCGGCTACGGAGCGTTTGGCTTTCGAAAACAAGATGTAGCCCTGCGAGAACGTTTTAACGAAGAACTGGCGAAGTTCATTGGTTCGCCAGAACATTTGACGCTGATCCAGCCGTTTGGCTTTGACGAATCAACCCTACCTGGCGAGGTAACTGCCAAGGAATTGACGAAAGCACCGTGAGCGACCTCCCCCGACCTTTTGATCTGCTCCCTTTTTTGCTGCAAGGGCTGCACATTACTGTCATTATCGCGTTGGGCGGTTCCGCCGTGGCGGTATTCATGTCGGTTCTGTTTGGCCTGTGGAGCAAGTCTTCTGATCCCATCCTGCGCTGGTTCAGTGCCGCCTACATCACCGTTTTTCGTGGTGCGAGCGCGTTGATTCTGTTGTATTGGTTTTACTTTGTGATGCCGGAGCTTACCGGCTTCGGGCTCGATGCGATCACTACCGGCATTTTCGTGTTGGGGGCGAATGTAGGGGCTTATGGGGCAGAGGTTGTACGGACCAGTATTCAATCGGTCCCCAAAGGTCAGTATCAAGCTGCCGCCGCGCTGAACCTTAGCCGCTGGCAAACGATGCGGCACGTGATCTTTCCACAAGCCATACTCAGCATGATTCCGCCGTTTGGTAATCTCATGATCGAGCTACTCAAGGGGACCGCTCTGGTCTCGACCATCACGGTTACGGATCTGACGATGCAGGGTATGTATCTACGGGCCGATACCCATCGATCGTTAGAAATCTTCGGCTTGTTGTTGGTGATTTATTTTCTGCTGTCGAGCTTAATTACATTTGGCTTTCGCGTGCTGGAACGTCGTCTTTCGCATGGTCGCGATTATGGAGGAGGGCGGTAGCAATGTGGAATTGGGAATTTGCCTGGCAGGTGATGCCGAAAATCTTAGAAGGCTTGGTCGTGACGCTCGAAGCAGTGGCTGGCGGAATGGCAATCGCTTTGATCTTGGGGTTGCTGTGGGCCATGCTGCGTCGCACGAAGGTCAAGTTCGTCAGTTGGCCTACATGGGCCTTCGTCGAGTTCATTCGTAGTACACCACTGCTGGTTCAGTTGTTTTTCGTCTACTACGTGATGACCGATGTTGTGGGACGAGGCCTCTCGCCGCTGTTAACTGGAATCCTTGTCTTGGGTTTGCATTACAGCTGTTACACGGCGGAAGTTTATCGAGCCGGACTCGACGCGGTTGCCAAAGGGCAGTGGAATGCGGCCAAAGCTCTGAATTTGAATGGCTATCAAACGTACCGGTATGTCATCCTGCCCCAGGCTGTGCCGCCTATTCTGCCGAACTTAGGCAACTATCTCATCGCGATGCTGAAAGAGGCTCCCCTGCTTTCGGTGATTACGGTGCTGGAAGTGTTGCGTGCTGCCCAGGTGTTTGGCAACGAACATTATCGTTATCTGGAACCGCTGACAATTGTTGGCGTTCTGTTTATTCTCTTGAGCCTCTTGGCTGGTCTATCGGTCGAATGGCTTCGCAAACGTACTGCGGCGATGACCTCATGAACGAATCCCTACCGCAACTTCGCATTCGCAACTTGAAGAAGATCTACGGTGAGAACCAGGTTTTGCGAGGGCTGAACTTAGATATTCAAGCAGGCGAAAAGATCGCTATTATCGGGCCGAGCGGCTCTGGCAAGTCGACCCTGCTGCGGATTCTCATGACCTTGGAAGCCCCCAACGGAGGCGAAGTGTTTCTAGAGGGGGAATCGGTATGGACGATGACCGATGGGGCTAACGAGCAGAAGGCAAGCGAAGCTCATTTACATCGAATGCGTGCCAAACTGGGGATGGTGTTTCAGCACTTCTTTCTCTTTCCGCATCTCTCGGTTCAGCAGAATTTAACCCTAGCACCGATGCTGGTGAATCATGTGTCCCCCAGCGAAGCTCAAGAGCGAGCTATGGAGCTGTTGGCGATGGTGGGCATGGATGAAAAGGCAGATGCCTATCCGGCCCAGCTTTCAGGCGGCCAGAAGCAGCGGGTCGCGATTGCCCGGGCGATGGCGATGCAGCCCGAGATAATGCTATTCGACGAAGTCACCTCCGCGCTCGACCCCGAGTTGGTTCATGAAGTGCTCAGCGTTTTAAGAAAGTTAGCCGCAAAGTCAGATATGACCATGCTGCTAGTCACGCACGAGATGAACTTCGCCCGCGAGATTGCGGATCGAATTCTTTTCTTCGATGGTGGTGTCATCTTAGAAGAAGGACCACCGAGTCAGATCTTTACCGCTCCCCAAGAAGCACGCACCCAGGAATTTTTGAAGACTGTTCTCGAAGCATAGGAAGCGAATACCAACGATGCTGAGTCAGGAATTGATCGACTCGACGATCTTGCTCTTAGTTCTCTTAAACCCGTTTTTACTCTGTATCTATCTGCTCGATTTAATCCAGGGATTAGATACAAAAGCATTCGCCAAGACGATGACTCGGGCCGGGCTGATGAGTGCTGCGGTCTACTTTGGTTTCGCCGTTGCTGGCGATCGGCTGTTCACCTACGCATTTAAGGTTCGCTACGAATCGTTCTTGATCTTCGGTGGAATCGTCTTTCTGTTGGTCTCGATTCGCTTGGTGATGGTTGGCAGCTCGGCATTGAGGGGCCTGCGTGGCGATGCGCCGCAAGGGGCCGAGGGGACCGCGTTGCCGTTCATGCTTGGCCCAGGCACCATCAGTGCCGCGATCGTGACCGGATCGAGAGTCAGCATCCCTGAAGCGGCGGGAGCGATCGGGTTTTCCGTCTTTATCTGCGTCACCTCCTTGATCCTTTTGAAGTGGGTTCACGATCTGATCCGCCGACGTTACGAACCGATCATGGAACGTTATCTCGACACCATCGGCCGAATTATGGCCCTGCTAACCGGCACGATCGCGGTCGATATGATCCTGAGCGGCCTGGGGAAGTGGTTGGAAACAGGGATTAGCTAAGTTCTCGCTGCAGGGCGGCTGCTTAAGTGCGAGGATGTTTCGGCATGGTGGAGATGCCCAAGGCCCTCTTGGGGCAGAATTCTAGAAAGTTGGCGACAGCAACGGATGTTCTCGCTAAAATCATGCGATGCAACGCACATCCCCTAAGCTCTGGCAGCACGGCGCTGCGCAGTTGGCCCATTTAGTTGTCAGCCGAGAAGTCTCAGCCAGCGAGGTCATCGCTGCGCACATCGAACGGATCGAGGCAGTTAATCCGCAGCTGAATGCGATCGTTCAAACGTTCTTTGACGAAGCAATTGCCACTGCGAAACGACTCGACGACGACTCCCACTTGGCGGAAGGGGGGCTGTTGCGGGGCGTTCCCCTTTCGATCAAAGAATGTTTCCATGTCGTCGGCGGCAAGATGACGCTGGGGATGACATCGCCCCCGAAGATTGCTCCTTCCGACGGTCCCCTTATCGCGAAGTTGCGCCAAGCAGGTGGAGTCATTCTGGGGATCAGCAATATTCCTCAGCTGATGATCATTCACGAGACACGCAACCCGGCTTACGGAACCACGCAAAATCCTTGGAACCTGACACGCAGTGTTGGGGGAAGCAGTGGCGGAGAGGCAGCGATTCTGGCCGCAGGAGGCACAGCTCTTGGTCTGGGGAGCGACCTAGGCGGTAGTATTCGCCTGCCTGCTCACTTTTGTGGAGTTGCCGGGCTGAAACCGACTTCCCGGCGTCTTTCCCGAGGAGGAACGGCAGCTAACCTGCGAGGAATGTCGTGGCTTGAGTTCCAGCCAGGCCCTATGGCCCGACATGTCGCGGACTTGCGTTTGGCGATGAAAGTGCTTGCCCGCGATTGCTATTCCAGCAGTTGGAACGCGGCGGACGACCCATCGCTTGGGTTCGACGACTCCCAGCCGATCGATATCAGTAAACTGCGAGTGGGCGTTTATGCCGACGATGGTTTCTTCTCGCCTTGCCCTGCAGTACGTAGGGCCATTGCGGAGGGGGCAGAAGGGCTGCGGGCACGCGGGGCCACCCTTGTTGAGCTCGATCCGCCACCGACTTTGGCCTTGTTGAAATCGTACTTCGCGATTGCCAGTGCCGACGGAGGAAAGGACTTTCGCAGGCTACTGGAAGGGAGCCAGTTAGAACCGGAGGTTGGGCGTTTAGTTCGCTTGGCGGCAATGCCTCGCTGGCTGCGTCCGTTGGTATCGCAGCTGGCCTTATCGTCGTGGGGCAAGCATAAGATGGCAGCGATCTTCAAAGCTTCGGGGCCTCGCTCAGCGAGTTCATTGTGGGAAGTGACCTGGGAGGCGATCTGCCAAGTTAAGCAGGTGTTCGAAGATTGGGACAAAGCCAAAGTCGACGTGGTTCTTTGTCCTGCCCATGCGACCCCTGCACTGAAGCCCAACTGCGCGGTTGATATGCTTCCTGCAGCAAGCTATAGCGTGGTGATGAACTTGCTGGGGGTTCCGTGTGGGACCGTGCCAGCCACACGAGTTCGCTCAGACGAAGAAACCGACCGTGAAATCAAGTCGGATGCTGCGTACGCGTTGGCCCAGCAAATGGAATTTGGCAGCACCGGATTACCGATTGGCGTTCAGGTGGCGGGGCGTTTCTGGCGAGAGGATCAGGTCCTGGCTGTTCTGGAGGTGTTGGAAGAACATTACCGAACGCTGCCTGACTACCCCGATATCAACCAACTTCCTGCCCTCGGTCAGGCCGCATCGTGAGTTGGCTTTCTGCTTGGTTCCGTTGCTGGCGGAAGCCCCAAACGCTGGGGCAGCGGGGAGAAGCTTTTGCTGCTCACTATCTGAAAAAGCAGGGCTACACCATCGTCGCGCGACAAGATCGATCGCGGCTGGGAGAAATCGACCTAATCGCGGTGCAGGACCGGACGATTGTCTTTGTCGAGGTTAAGACCCGAACCGCAGAAGAGAAGGGCTCCCCGGACGAGGCAGTGAATCGTGACAAGCAGCAGCGACTTACCAGGGCCGCTTTGGGCTACATGCGCAAGCATGATCTACTAGGCAACTGCCAAGCCCGATTCGATGTTATTTCTTTGGTTTGGCCAGAAGGGGCAAAGCGGCCGGAAGTTCGCCATATTGAAAATGCCTTCGAACCGACCGGGCAATTTCAGATGTTTTCCTGATTGCTGTAACCTGTTGTAGTAGCTTTGTTTGCGGTGGATGGTGCCCCTTTTCTCAAAATCTTTTCCGTCAGCTCAAGTCGTGTGACCCAACGTGTCATCGCCCTAATCGATAGTACATGTGTCGCGGTTAGGAATGTCTTCCGCCGGGCTGCACACGACACGAATAAATCACTTTGCTGAGATATGGAGAAGTCGATCATGGCTTTGGGAACTGGCCTGCAAACGTGTGATTGGATCGAAGAAGCGACCGAATCGAAGACCGCTTTCGCCGAACTGAATCTGCTGGACGATTTGTTCGAGGGAGTCGATGCCCAGCCGCGTCCTTATCAACAGCGGATCGCGACCAAAGCGGTCAAGGCACTGTTGAATCACCACGCTGATCCATTTGATGAATTTGCCGGATCAAGTGCTTCGGTGTTGATCGAAAGCCCAACCGGCAGCGGCAAAACGGTCATGGGGCTGGCGATTGCCCAGTGGATGCAAAAACACTACGGGCTGTCGATCGGTTGGGTGGCAATGCGACGCAATCTGTTGAAGCAAGCCCAAGAAGAAAACATTGCTCGGGGCTTTGATGTGAAGCTCGAACTGATTTCGATGTTCGATAAAGATCCCCCGAAGGTCGACATGCTGATTGTCGACGAAGCCCAGCACGATGCCGCGATGAGCATGGCCAATTTGCACTGCAATATTCGCCCGCAGTATATCCTTGGCCTGACGGCGACTCCGTTTCGCTGCGACCGGGTAAAGCTTTGCTTCGATCATGTCATCCGCGATGCAGGCATTCACCAACTGATTCAAGACGGCTATCTCAGCCAGTACCATCATTACACCATTCCTGAATATACCCCGGGTGCCGTCGCTGAAACCTATGCGATGGATACCGAGCGATGGGGGAAGGCGATCGTCTTCTTCCATCGCCACGATCAATGTGTCGAATGCCAGGAGCAGCTCGCAGTACGTGGTATTCGCAGCGAGATTGTCACCGCCAAAAGTGACCGCGACCGGCAGTTAGCCGACTTTCTGGCCGGAAAGATTCAGGTGCTAATCAATATGAATATCCTCACCGAAGGATTTGATTGCCCCGACCTGAAAACGGTTTTCTGCCGCCCTTCGAGTAAGGCCTGCACCATTCAAATGTGTGGACGCGTCTTTCGACGCCATGCAGACATTCCTTTCAAACAAGTTGTCCAGTGCCAAGCAACTCCACACCCAATTTTGAAAACGGCCGCTGCAAACGAACAGTATGTGTGGTCGGGCGAGCAGTGGAACAGTTTGAAGATGAATCGACAGATCGAAGAGATCAGCCAACGCTCGCGTCGTCTGATAGCCGGAACTCAGGTGCAATTACCTAAGCTGGTCGCTGCCCTCAAGGAAACTCGTCCGATGTGGGAACAATCAAGAAGTCGCTTCTAAGCAAACCATGCAGCCGAACATTCTCCTCCCCCCATTTCTTTGCAGCTTGAACCGAATAGCCACTAAGTCTTGGAGTCTGAAAAATGCGATGGAATTTTGAATACGGATATGCCCGCGTCAGTGATTTTCGCGTCGAAGCCCAGCGCGATGACAAGTCAGGCCGCGTTGCCGTGACCGGCATTCAACTCAACGGCGAAACGATGCGACCAACCCGTCGATTCTGGAAATCGATGTTCATGCGGTTTGGATTTTCGGAGAGCGTGTTTCGTTACTTCGATCATGGTGAAGTCTTTCAGCGAATTTCGGAGAAGGCTCCCAACGATACGGTTCGTTTCTGCTTAGAACGAGGAGGGGCAAAGGGCACGCGTCTGCTTTCGGTTAGTAACCCAAAACGCCCTGTGATCACGCACGAAGAAGTACAAGGTCTGCTGGAACATTATGGTGGAAAGGATATTAAGTACACAGAAGGTGTGATCACCAGCACCCATCGCCCTCGAAGTGGCGATTGTGATTTTGAAATTGGTGGCGACAAATTCAAGCATCGCTTTGTGATGGAAACACCAATTGATGGTTTCAGTCAGCCGAAGATTTATCTTTCGTTTCTGCGAATGCTATGCAGCAACGGGGCGATCGGTTACAGCCGGGCTTTTCGTAGCGATATCAGCCTCGGCAAGGACATGGGGCACTGTATCTCGCGGGCGTTAGAAAGCTATGACAATGGAGAAGGGTACGCCGGACTCCGGCAGCGATTTGCCAGTTCGCAAACTTCGTGGGCTTCGCTGAACGAGTGCAACAAGCTGTATAAGCTGCTGTTTAAGTCAGATCGGGCAAAAGGGTTTAACCGACCGACCGTGCTGACCGACTTCCATCGCCTGACCGGGCAGATGAATCAGCTGTATGGACTTACGAACCTGGACGCACTGAGCGAGAAACGCCTTCGGGTGCTACCAGCCAAATGCCGCGTCTATGATCTGGTTAACTTCGCCAGCGAGATTGCCACCCATCACGCCGACGAAGCTTCTTCTCGCACACTGCAAGCCTATATCGGCAGTCTCATCTCCGACGAATACGATATGGAAGGAACTGCGGTCGATGCTCCTGAGTTCGCGGACTTCTTTGTATCGAAAGATGAGACGTCTTCGGTGCTGATGAATTAGGGTTCAAGATCGCATCCGTTGGCGGGGTTGGACTTTAATCCCTCACCCTTCAAGGGAGAGGGGACGAATATTTGGTGCCGATTCGCTCTCTAGTCGTACAAGCGGAATAGACGCTTAAGGGCGTCGAGTAAGCCGCCTGGGGCACCGCTTTCCATGTCGTCTCGCAGCGATTCGAGTGGCGGATGCAGAATCTTGTTCACCAAGCGATCGAACGAGCGTTCAATCTCGTTTTGCAGTTTGGGATCGAGATCGGATAGCTTGTTAAGTAAGCGGCGGAGTTCGTCTTGCTTTAACTCGTCGGCAGCTTGTTTTAAACGCTTGATGGTCGGACCGGTAGCACGATGGTGCAGGTCGGTCATGAAACGTAAAGTTTCTTTTTCGACGATCTTTTCCGCCTTGGGCCATTCCAGTTCGCGGGCCTTGCGGTTTTTCTCGCAGGCCTTTTGCAGGTCGTCGATCGAGAAAAGATACACACCAACGCAACTGCCAATTTTAGGATCGAAGTCGCGGGGAATCGCCAGGTCGAGAACAAAAAGGGTTCTTTGAAACCGCTTCGTTTCGACTTCTTGAAACTGATCGTAAGTGACGATCGGTTCGGACGCGCCGGTAGTGCTGATCACCACATCGGCGCGGACCAACTGGGGGACTAGTTCCGTCCATGGGTACGCTTTGGCGTCGAACTTGACGGCCAACTTTTCGGCCCGTTCGAGGTTACGATTCACAACGCTGAAATCGTGAACGCCTAAGTCTCGCAGATAGTTGAGGGTTTCTTCCCCCATTTCGCCAGCACCGATGATCAGCACCTTTTTGTCGTCGAAGCGATCGAAAATGCTGGAGGCAAATTCGCCGACGGCAACGCTGGGAATGCTGACGCGTTTTTGATGGATGTTCGTTTCGTTGTGAACCCGTTTAGCGACGTGGATGGCCGCTTGAAATACGCTGTGCGTGAGCGTACCGGCACAGTCCGCATCGGTCGCCATCTCGTAGGCTTGTTTTACTTGGGAAAGAATCTGGGCTTCACCGACCACCATACTGTCGAGACTGGCAGCCACGGTGAACAAGTGACGCACGACATCTTCGCCGGTTCGTTCCAGTACGTTGTCGAAGATCGCTTCAGATTCCAGCTGATGAAACTGGGCGAGAAAATCGACAATGTCATGATGGGTGGGAAAGCTGGTTGAATCGACGGAAGCGGTGTAAAGCTCGGTTCGGTTGCACGTGGATAGGATGACCGATTCCATATCGGGGAAGTTGTCCCGCAACATGAGCATGGCCCGTCGTGCTTGCTCTGGCGTGAATGCCAATCGCTCGCGGACTTCGACATTCGCGTTGTGGTGGCTACAGCCGATCATGTGGAGCTTCATCGGGCGACGCTCCTATCGGTGGTAGCAGGCTCGGAGTTTTCCGCCGCCGGTGTCCCTTCCACACTCGACGGCGTATTGCGAGCATGCTGAGAAGGGCCAAATAGGACCAACCCGAGCACAAAGGCCAAGAACGCAAAGTTCGCCAGGGTCAGGTAAGCAACTTTCTGGCCACGGCGGGCCGGACGGTATGCCAACTCGAAGATCATGGAGGCAACCAACCACAGAAACAGAATTGCCGAGCTCCAAATGACTGGATCAGTCCACGGAAAGCTGTTGTGGTTGATTTTTAGCAAGATCCCGGCAAACAAACCGCCTGCTAGAAGTCCTGTTGAAACGATGAGAGCCCGTCGATTGGTGATCTCCAGCCACTCCAAGCTCGGCAGCTTGAATCCTTCGTTGGAGAGCATCTTGTGCTTCAGACGGTATGACTGGATCAGATACATGATCCCGGTCACAAAGCCCAGCATCACGACGACGGTTCCGGCTAAGAGAGCCGTGCCATGGATGACTCCCCAGGTCTCGGTCGAGGTGGTCGTGGCAAACGGAGCAACGCGATCCAACAAATAGGCAACACCAACCAGCAACAGAACCAGCGGCAGCAAGAACAAGCCCAGCGATGTACCTGGTTGAGCAAACGCCGCAATGACATACAGAGAAACCAAAACCCAGGCCGCCATTAGGCACCATTGATGCCAAGAGGAGATCGGCCCCGATTCAATTAATCCCCGCTGTTCGCCAATCAGATAGAGGGTATGGGTAATCAGCCCAAGCACGGCAAAGCCGAGCGAGAATACGGCCCGCGTACGAGCTCTGACAAAGATCCGCGCAATCTCTAGCCCGAGCGTAACAAGGTAGCAGGCGGCAATTATAAACAGAGTAATCCCAGACAGCATGACCGTACTTATCAGGTCTTTTGTTGACGAAAAGGGCTCGTCTAATGATTTAGCGAATCGCTCGTGTCATCGTCACGGGCAAACAAACGAGCGATTGGCCTGTAATGGTTGGTAAAGTGAACTCTTCATTGTAGTTGCGAAGGCAAGCCCTGGGTAACTCCCCTTGATCGCGGCTTTAGGCAGAATCGGCTAAGTGAATCGCGGTTGGTACGGAACGATCGGGTAAAATCGCCTATTTTCACCCCACCGGCGACCCTGCTACGTAGGTCAGGCCGCTTTCATAGGGGGGCGAAACTTCTTATAGTAGTCGTTTACGTTCTGGATTCGGGGGTCTGCTATGCGCCCCACGCCTAGGCCGTATCGAACACAATCTAGCGCCCCACGTACATCGCCGACGTCTTCTTTCGAGTCGGTCACCCCCTACTTTCGCGTGGGTCCCTCGTTTTCGACCGCAGGATATTGAATGAAAACGCTAATTAAGAACGCTACGGTGATTTTGCCGGATGGCCCTCAGAAGACCTCCGTGCTGATCGATGGTGCTCAGATTGCCGATATCGATCCGGCCGAATCGGTGCAGGTGGACGAAACGGTCTACGCGTACGGAATGACGCTGATTCCTGGGGTAATCGATGCCCACGTCCATATGCGAGATCCAGGCCTAACCAGTAAAGAGGACCTTCGTTCTGGCAGCCGAGCGTGTGCCAAAGGGGGAATCACCACCTTTCTGGACATGCCCAATACCAACCCGGCGACCATTTCCCAAAAGTTGCTGGAAGAGAAGTTGACGCTGGCGGCTAACAAAAGCATCGTCAATTATGGGTTCTTCATGGGGGCTACCCTCACCAACATGGAAGAACTTAAAAATGCCAAGCGGACACCTGGCATTAAGATCTACATGGGTAGCAGCACCGGCGATATGGCCCTGACCGATCCCGGCTTGCTGGAAGCCATTTTTGCCGAAACGAAGCTGCCGATCGCCGTGCATGCCGAAGACGAGTCGATCATCGACAAGATGAAGTTGGAACTGGCTGGCACCCGCAACGTAGTCGACCACTCCCGGATTCGCAGTGTCGAAGCGGAAGTCGCCGCTGTGAAGCGAGCATGTGCTTTAGCCCGCGAATACAAGCATCGGCTTCATATCTGCCACGTAAGTGCTGGTGCCTCGGTCGAGGTGTTTGAGGATCATGCCGACGTGATCACGGCAGAAGTAACGCCGCATCACCTGTTTTTGAATATTGACAGCTACATGAACCTGGGCACGTTGGCTCAGATGAATCCTTCGCTCAAAACAGCGGAAGATAACGAAGCTTTGCTGCAGGCGTTGCTGGACGACAAAATTCAAATCGTCGCCACCGATCATGCCCCTCATGAATTTGAAGAGAAGTGTGGTCGTTACCCTGACACCCCTAGCGGTGTCCCTGGCGTTGATACGGCTCTTCCGTTGATGCTTGACCTAGTAGCGAAGGACAAGTGTACGATCGAAGACGTCGTGCATTGGATGTGTGAAGGTCCGGCCCTGATTTGGGACATCATGGAAAAAGGGCGGATTGAAGTTGGCTACGATGCCGACTTGGTCCTAGTCGACATGAACAAGACCCAGGTTATCCGCAGCCCTAATATGGAAACCAAGTGCCGCTGGACACCTTTCGAGGGCCGTGAGGTTACCGGATGGCCCGTACGCACGTGGGTTTGTGGTAAAGAAGTTTACCACGATGGCAAGTTCGACGAATCCCGCATGGGCGTCGAAGTCATGTTCGACCACAAGCGTGGCGGGTACTGGGAAGGGGTCGAGGATTAGTTTCTCGGTCTGTTTCCATGGCGAGCCAAAGGGTAACCATCTTCGCGATCGGCGGAAAATTGGCCGACGCGATTTGGAATAAAGCCGAGCGTTGGAGCAGCCAACGCTCATGTAGTGATCCTAGCGAATGGGCACCCGAGCAATGGCCAGCAAAAACTACGGCAGAGGTTAACGCTTTCGCTGTTTGTTTGCTAAATGCGGCATTTACTCCGCCGGTTCTTTATCGATCGCAGCATGTCGCTCTGTGGTCTCGCGGAGATCTCTTTCAGAACGCGATGGGGGCAACGCCGAACCTCCAACTTCTTACCGTGCAATACGAAGTGTACTTGTGGCGTGTCAGCGCCGAAGATTCGGTCCAGCGAAATGTAAATGATTCGGACGAATATCGTTGGCTAGAGCAACATCTGACCGAAGCACTCACCGCGTGGGCTGATTTTTCGCCAGGACGCGTGATTGTTCTGGTGCGCGAAATCTTGGGAGGGCTGTGGCAAGATCAGGATGTCGCGAATTCGCTAAATCAGATTCCAGCTTGGTGGAATGAATGCTAGAGGTACATCCCCAGAAAGCTCTCGCCAGATTCACTCTCGGCTTTAATTTTGGCGATTCGCTCTTCAGTCTTCTTCAGGTCGCCTGCTTGGATATAGTGGTTGAACTCGTAGGCAACGCTGCGTTGGACGGTTTCTTGGAACCAATGGACAATCGGTTCGGACAGCCAAGTGCAGGTTTCCTTGACCAGTTCCACTTGCAGATCGGTGCCCCGGGTGGTCATGTCTGACTCGTCGGTAATGACGGTTCCATGAAAACGGAACTGAATCATTCCGTCGACAGGATCGTTCAGCAAGTGATAGGTGCACATGGCGTTGTGCAAGTAATAGGTGTTGTGCGAACCATGTTTCTCCATGGCCGCTTTGACCCGTAAGCAATGTTGCTGAAACTTGGGGGAAGCGTCCAGCGGAATGTCCATCCGATCAATGGAACGCAGCGGAAGGCAATCGAACTGAATCTCAACCCAGCGAGACATTATGGGGCTCCTTCGGAGCGGTTTGAAGTTTTCCGTGTACCGTTTTCAGCGAAGAGGTAGAAAGAAATCAGCTGTCCTGCAATGCTGGGCTTGCTTCGTCTGCATACTGACGAAGCAGCCTCTTCTTGCTGAAAACTAATAGCTTCAAGCTGAAAACTAGCGACGTGGTTTATTCTACCACAGAAGTTTCTTTCGCCGCATCGGCTTTGGCAGGGGCTTCAAGCTTCCAGCTTGCGACAAACCAGCCAGGTGTAACGGATAGGGAAGAAATGCGGAGGGTGCCCGCTTTCTCCCATTGGCCTTCCAGCTTGATGCCCTCGCCGACGATCTCTTGCTTGAAGACCGCCTCGAACTTCTTACGGAGAAACGTTTTGGCAGTCAGATCCAAGGGGCCGAGACGTTCTTGGGTGGGGAAATCGACGATGACTTCACCTGTTCGCGTGAGCAGCGTGCCTGCTTCCCCTTTTTCGATCTTGTAATCAGCACTGATCGAAATGGTGCGATTGACCTCGGTATTGCCACGGGTAAACTGCCGACCACGGACACCGATCTTAACGGTGTCGTTATCGAAGATCACCTGAATCGGGCTCTTGTAGTCAAAGGTAATCGACCACGGATCGGAATCGGGGGTGATCTTCAGTTCTTCGGGGATTTCGGCATCGCGTTGCTTGAGAATATCGATCAGCTTCTCATCGGTGAGGACAACGCCAGCCAGGAACGTTTCGCCGTAGTTGTTGATAATCGATTCGTGCAACTTGAGCGTCAAATCGGCATCTTGCGCATCCGAATCAGGAGCAGGGCCAGGAGCTGCTAACTGCGACTGGCTCGTATGCATGACTTCTAAGTTCAGCTTGTCTTTGGTCGTCGAGAACTTGAGCGTATCAGGGAACTCGTCTCGACCATTCAACGGACGGAACAGCTTTTCATGCAGACGCGTATTGGCATCGGCAATCAGGTCTATCGACTCGTCATTGAATCGCTGTTCGATTTTTAATTCGGTGCGATCGGAAGCAATCGCTTCGGCCTGGTGCTTTTGTTGATAGGCACGTTTGGTCGCGATTTTTTGGATCAGCTTCAGCTTCGCACAAATCGCGTTGAAGGTCGTCGAAGTCGTCGCGTTGGCGGTGGTTGGCTTACCCAGCAGACCCTCTTTGGTGAACTCCAAGATTTTACTGGCCGAGATCGTGCTGAATCCGGTGGAATAGATTGTAGCCGGCCCATTTACACCGACATTGTTTGAGGTCACCTCGCCAGTCAGCGAGAGTTCGATGATCGCACTGGTTTTGCTCGGCAGGAGATTCACGTCGACTTCACCCACCATGTGGGCGGTTCCTCGGACGTTCGTGCCCAAGATCACTTCATGAACCGGAGAGGTTTGATCTACCTTGCGACGAATGCCTGCCGCGATGAATTCACGGGAAACCGAAGCATAAAGATTGGGGGAATTAAATTCTTGGCGAAGCTTGGTAACGAGATCGGGAACTTGGTTGCCCTGTTCGAGCCAGCCCAGGATCGCCCCGATGATCTTGCTGTCGGCATCGGCCGAGGTCTGAGAGTAACGTTTGACGGCCTCTTCCAGGGTTTTTAGCTGGATGTCAAACTGCTTGGAGTACTGATCAACTTGAGCGAAATAGGCCAAGTTGATGTAGTGTCGTAATGCTTGCCGTGCCTCGACCAGCTGCTTTTTATCTAGGCCTGCGTAAGAGCCACGGTACTTCAAATAGATTTCTTCGAGAGTCCGCAAATCAGGCTGTTCAGCCGTAAGCTGGGTTTGTAGGTCGTTCCAACGCAGGTATTCCTGCCAAGCATGCTTGTTTTCGGTACTTCCGTTGGAAAGCAGGCTTTCCAGCTTGGCTAGTTTGCCCTCGAGCTTCTTCTTGGCCGCAGCAACATCGGCACCGGTTACCGGCTGGAAGCCTGATTTTGCTTCTGCGACGATTGCCGAGAGGTCTGGCTCTGCAGGGGGGGCTTGAGCTGAAGTGAGCCCAGGAAGGACTAGTAGCCCAGTAAGACATGCCAGAAGCGAGTGCACCGCAGCACGCCGTGGATTCCAGTTCATGATGTTCCTCATCCGTGGTGGAGGGGCAGTTTACGGTCTGTGAGGGATTGGGCAGTACACAAGATATACCGTCTAGGCGATCTCGTGAAGCTTTCATTGCCGCCATTCCTGGGAAAAGACACCCAAAACCCGAACAATTCCGAGATAGTTCCCCTTGTTTATATCTCGCATTTTAACTGTTTTGTTCGCCGGGCAAAGATACGAGGAAATTCAAGGAGAACTGCCACCTTGTCACTATTAGTAGATTGACTGATACATCCGCCAGTTTTAGGCTTACGTAATTGAATTAACCGGTATAGTTCGTTTTGTTGGTATAAGTGCCGCAAACGATGCTTGCCATTCCCCTTCCTGGAAACCGTCTATAGGGCCCATGATCATCTCCTTTCGCAGTCTTTGCTTATTTGCCAACCTCATGTTGCTCATGGGATGGGCAAGCATTGCTAATGCAGAAAATTCGGAGCTTACGTGGCACGATAATTACTCGAGTGCCGTGAAGGCCGCAACCGCCGACAAGAAGATGTTGGTGATCTATTTCTACGACGAGTCAGAAGCTGCGTCTCGCTTTGAAAACGAGGTGTTGACCGATCGTAACGTTCAAGAGTTGTTGGGCAATTACACCTTGGCCAAGCTTTCGGTGGATGCCAATGTCACCATCGAAGAGAAGCCAACGCGGATTTTGAACCATGCGGCTTTTGGTTACATGTACGGCGCCGCTGGTATTGCGATTGTTGATTACACCAACAATACGCCTGCCGATTTTGGTCAGGTGGTTAGTCAGTTCAACTTGCGTGGTCCACAGGGACGGACGGTTGAGCAGATGCAAGTTATCTTGACGCTTCCGCCAGGTTCGTTAACACAGCGAACATTGATCTATGCCGTGCGAATGCACCCAGAGAAACCCAAGAGCACCAAGGGGGTCTTCCGCCGCTTGCTCGCTTTGGAAACGTTTCGCCACAGCCGTAATCAGGCCAGCATGCAGTTGCAAGGACATCATCAATGGGAATCTCGTTTCCATCAGATCAAAGCGCAGCTTCCTGGCAACTTGTTGCCAACGGAAGTTTGTGCGGAAAGCTGGCCAGGTCAACGCCTGGAAGATGCTGCGATTGAGTGTGTTCGCAGTTGGCGTCACTCGTCAGGGCATTGGTCGGCTGTCAGTGCCGACAACGTCTACTACGGCTACGATATGAAGCGAGGCCGCAATGGTGTGTGGTATGCCACCGGCATTTTCGCTCGTAACCGCTAAACGCTGGGGCCTTGCCCTAAAATTCTGAAATATTGACGCGACCCGTGCGATTTATCCAACCGCACGGGTCGCGTTGCTTTTTTCCAACATCCCACGTTGAAAAAACACCGCATGTTGCCTAACCGCGTGCTAACTTTGCATGGCTTGTCATTCTGGGCAAGCTATGACATGGAAACTACGCCCGAGGTACGGAATCAGCCATGTGGTGGTCAGCAAGCACGAAGCGATTATTGCTCCTTACGACGCTAGGATTTGCGTTCGTCGGATCAGGCTGCGCTCCGTTGCGTGTGCCACGAATCGATCCAACGGGACGACATATTTTTGCCCGCGATGCGGAACCAGTGGAATGCAGCATCGGCTGTTTCAATCAACAGCCTGCTTTCCAGCAGCCTGCCCCGCTTTCGCCTTGCCCGGCTCCTGGGGTGACGCCGCTAACTCCGCTTCCTGAGGCTCCGAAAGACGTTGCCGATCCCCAAGCTTTACAGCTTTCGCCCTCGCGAGTAGTGGCCCCGGTCGGGACGGAAGTGGTTCTCGTTGCGGGCTTAAATCGCAAGCGGCATCTGCATGAATCAGGACGTCCGGTGAACTGGATTCTGTCTCGTGAAAGTGTGGGTTATATCACCGAAGTCGGGAGAGACTACAACTACTTCGATCTAGTTTCGAGTCGAAATTACGGCGTCCAAGGCCCAGACTATGCCACCAGCAGCACTCTGATGTGCGATAAAACCATCGATCGTGGAACCGATCTGCCTGGCGATGACGTGCGCGTGCTGCGCGGCCAAACATGGATGGCCGTGAGTTCCGCTTCGCCAGGGGTTAGCCGTATTACTGCGTTGGCGCCGACCTTTGAAAATTGGCCTGCCCGGCAACAAACGGCTACGATCTACTGGGTCGATGCGCAGTGGCAATTCCCGGCCCCCATGGTCGTGCCGGCTGGAGATAAAGCCGTGCTGTCCACAACTGTTTTACGACAAACCAACCGTCAGCCGGTGGCTGACTGGGAGGTTCAATACGAAATCTTAGATGGTCCGCCGGCTGCGTTCCTGGTGAATGGACGTCCCGCCGAGCAAGGGGCAGGCATCAAAACGCGGACCGATTCCAATGGGTTCGCCACGGTCGAACTCGTGCCCCTTACTAGTAATCAATCAGGCACTTCCCAGGTTCGCGTAACCATCATTCAGCCGAATCTCGATCCACAAAGCAATGCTGAAAACTTAACGCTAGGTTCTGGAGTTACTACCGTCACATGGAGTGCCCCTCAGCTTGCTCTTAAAATGACAGGCCCACAGGTTGCCGAGTACGGAGCCCAGGCCGTTTACAATATCAACGTGCAAAACGGCGGCGATGTGGCGGCACGGGGAACGGAAGTCAGTTGCATCCTGCCTGGCGGTTTAGCTTATGAAAGTAGCGTCCCGGCTGCCCAGCAAATCGGGAATCAGTTGGTGTGGTCCATTGGCGAACTTGAGGCCCGTGGTTTCCGTCAGATATCGGTGACGACACGCGTTCAGCAATCAGGCGTTCTCCGCAATTGTGCCTTAGCGACGGCTGAAGCAGGGCTGCGAAGTGAAGATTGTGTTGAAACCCAAATCAACGTCGACGCGATTCAGCTTTCCATGCAAGGCCCGGAAGCCGTGATCGTGGGTCAACCGGTAATTTATAACATCGCAATTCGCAACACCGGCGATCGTCCGTTGGTGGGTTTACGGCTTGAAGATGTCTTCGATAACGGTCTCAGCCACCCCCTAGGTGTTGATGGTCGAATCGTGAACGATCAGCTAGGAAGCTTGGCCATTGGCGAAGAGAAGACACTGCAACTCGAACTGCAAACGAAAGTGCCTGGTCGTTTCCATCACACACTGACGGTGGCTGCTGATGGTGTTGCCGGAAAATCGAAGACGGCCTGGGTAACGGTCAATCCTCCGCCACCGGAACCAACGTTTACGCTGGAACTTCGCTCAATTGAGCGAGAAGTGGTTGGGCAAAGAGTATTGTTCCGGGCGAGACTGTACAACAACGGGCCTTCACCGTTAAGCAATGTACGCGTTGTCGAGTCGGTCGATCCTGAGTTCCAGGTACTGCAGGCCACAAGTCCTGCCGTAAGGGAAGGTAACCGTATCATCTGGACGTTTCCCCGAATTCTGCCAAACCAAGAAGCGGTTTTGGAGCTTGAATGCGTGGCCGAACGTCCGGTGCAGCGTGCCTGTAACATCGTTGAAGCCACGTGCGACGAAGGAATCTCTCGACGAGCGGAAACGTGTGTCGAAATTGTAGCCGGGGCGACACCCCCTCCGGAGCCTCCACCCACGGTTGGCCAGGGCAATCTCGGTGGTCAGCAAGTTACCGGCGACCTAGAAGTCTCGCTGAATGACCTAAACGATGTGGTGCCGGTTGGCACGAAGGTGAAATACGTTCTGACGATTCGCAATGGTCGAAACATCGCGGACGAGAACGTCCAGGTCACACTACGACTTTCCGAAGGGATGAACCTGACCGACTTATCTGGGCCGGTTACTCAACAGCCGCGTCTCTCGAACGATCGTCTCACGGTTCAAGTGCAACCTATTCAGTACGTGAAACCTGGAGAAACGCTGCGGTTCAATCTTGAAGTGCAAATGTCATCAGCGGGCAAAAAGGTGATCCGAGCCGACGTGCAAAGTAGCCAGTCGCCCCAAGGTGTTTCAGGCCAAGCTGACACGACGGTATACTAACGACATGCCTCGTTTTGTAATTTTGCACCATCAAACGCCTTCTCACGCTGCCAAGCCTGATCACTACGATTTGATGCTGGAAGATGGGGAAGTGTTGAAGACCTTCACGCTGTGGCAGTTACCTGATCTTAGTGGTCCGGTAGCTGCTTTGGCCGACTTCGACCACCGCCGCGAATACCTCGAATACGAAGGGCCGGTCTCAAACGATCGAGGCCATGTTACTCAGGCCGATGCCGGAACGTTTGCCTGGATTTTAAGAGAAGCTAACCGAATCGAGGTGCAACTTGCTGGCCTGCGTTGGCAAGGTGTGCTTTCGCTGGAACTTCAGGACGATTCGACGGGCAAGACAGGCTCGGCTTCAACAACTTCCTCTTGAGTTTCTAGAACTGCTTCTTTTTGCTTTTCGGCTTCCGTCTTCAGGGTTTGGCCAGAGAGCAGAATCTCGCCATCTTTAAGTTCTAGTGCGTCGATTCGAATCACCCCTTCAATCTCAGACCCTTCGCTCGGAATGGTAATCAAGGCAACTGGGTCGCCATCGCGTTGTTGCCAGCGGAGTGGGAGATTGGCCTTTTCGGCGTAAGTATTGATCTCGTCAACCAGCTTGCCGATCGGAATTGGTAACGAGCCTGCGGTGACGTTGTGCAACTGAATTCCAACCACATTCGGCTGGCCTTCCACCAGGAAGCAGTCGAGCGAGACTGCCAAAATCGAATTGAGCGACTGGCCTTTGTATTTGCAACCAACCAAAAGCGTTTTGCCCCGCACGGCAACGCGAGGTTCTTCAATGGTCTCTGGTAGCAGACTGGGGAACTTCTCTTTCAAGTCAGAGGCCAGCCAGCCGTTAATTTGGCGATCGGTTAAATGCAACGACCAGCGACGCGGCTTTTTAACTTGGTTCGAGAACGCAAAAACCTGTTCTTCTAGGATCTCGCCTGTTTCGCTGGCCTCAGCAGGCTCGAATTCAAGGGCTGCTGTGTAGAACTCAGGGACTTGCTGAGTGGCGTTGTAAACAGTCCCTGTGATCGCCGCAATAAGTGCGACGACCAGAGAGAACACAACGATAAACGTCTTTTTACGCGCCACCGAAGACCTGACCGTGAGGGAAAACACCTCGCCCCTAAACTTATACGTCTGGAGGAATCGTAGGAGTTTGCAGGCCGGACGTCAATTTGAATCGGGACCGCTAGCAGGATTAATCCTATTTCCCAGTAAACCGAAGCAGGGCATATTTCTTTTTGCCACTACGAAGAACCATCACGGTTTCGCTAGCCAGCTGCTCTGCTCCTAGTGATGTTTCTGTATCGTCAACGCGGCGATTGTTGACGTAGGCTCCGCCTTGCGAGATAACCCGTCGGGCTTCCCCTTTGCTCTTGCAGAGGCCTGCTTCGACTAAGGCGTCGATCACATTTAACCCGCCATCACCAATGAGGCGATCGCGGTTAAGTTCTTGGCTGGGAACGTCTGCGAAGATCTCTAACAGCTGACTATCGTTCAGGTTATCGATTTCTCCACCAAAGAAAATCTGTGTGGCTCGCTCGGCGCTGGTCAAGCCTTCTGGGCCGTGAACCAATTCCGTCAACGATTCCGCTAACCGCTTTTGGCTTTGGCGTTTGTGCGGTTCTTCCTCGCGGGATTTATCGAGCGATTCGACTTCTTCCTGCTCGAGTTCTGTTAAGAAACGCAAGCATTTTCCGGCATCTTCGTCGGCAACGTTAATCCAATACTGATAGAACGCGTAAGGGCTGGTGCGGTCTGCGGAAAGCCAGACGGCACCCGATTCAGTTTTGCCCATCTTCGTGCCGTCGCTTTTGGTTAGCAGCGGGCAAGTCATGCCGAATAGCTGAGCCGAACGCATCCGCCGCCCTAGATCGATCCCAGCGGTGATGTTGCCCCACTGATCGCTACCGCCAATTTGAAGCTGACAGCCATGTTTATCGAACAAATGGACGAAATCGTAAGCTTGCAGCAGCATGTAGCTGAACTCGGTGTAGCTCAGCCCGGCATCGTCGCGTTCTAAACGGCCTTTGACCGAGTCTTTGGCCATCATCACGTTGACCGGGAAGTTCTTGCCAATGTCGCGCAGGAAGTCGAGGTAGCTGAAACTTTGCATCCAGTCGAAATTGTTGACCAGAACGGCGCCACTGCCTGCTTCGTCGAAGTCGAGGAAGTTTCGCATCTGCACTTTGATGGCGTCGACATTGGCGCGAAGTTGATCGACCGACAGCAAGTTTCGCTCGGCACTTTTACCGCTGGGGTCGCCAATCATCCCAGTGGCACCACCCACCAGGGCAATCGGTTTGTGCCCGGCTGCTTGAAAACGCCGCAACAGCATAAGCGGCAACATGTGGCCGACGTGCAGACTTTCGGCCGTAGGGTCGAACCCGGCATAGACGGTACGCGACTTTTCGTTCAGCCAAGAGGCGAACTTGTCGTCGCCGGTGGTTTGGTTGATTAGGCCCCGCCAAGACAGTTCTGCGTAAATATCTTTCATCAGCCGAGAATCGCCGCCGTTCGAGGAATAATTAAGAGTGAAACGGGCATTCTAAGAAAAAATGCCCCAGGTCACTACGGGACGACACGAAAGCTGCGAGCCTGGTTCAAACTTCCGGAGAAAGAAGCTTCTGAGCCACTTCGAGGTCTTCTTTCGTGGTGATCTTGAGATTTCGCAAAGCTCCCTTCACCAGTTGAATGGGGTGCCCTAAACGTTCAACCAAGCTGGCATCATCCGTGGCAGGCTCGTGGCGGAACTTTTCGTAAGCCTCCAGAATGAGCGCGCGACGAAAAACCTGGGGGGTTTGGGCCTCCCAGATTCCCTCACGAGGAACGGTCGCTTGAATGGTCCCATCGGCGGCACTTCGTTTCAGCGTGCCAGGAACCGGCAAGGCCAAGATGGCAGCACCACTTGCCGCCGCCGTACTAAAGACTTCGTCGATCATTGCATCGTCGATTCCTGGCCGAGCCGCATCGTGAATCGCAATGAAGTCGCCTGGGTTGGTTAACGCATCAATCCCATTGGCAATCGAATCGGTCCGTGTTTCGCCCCCTAAGACGAAGCGAATGTTATTTTCCTGGCAAACCTCGGCAAACTGCTCGCGGAAATACGGCTCGTCATCAGCTGAAATAACGACTACCACTTCGTTCACATCGGGTCGCGCTGCGAAACGTTTGGCACTGTGCAGCCAGATGGGCTGGCCGAGTAGCGAAACAAAAACTTTCTTCAGTTCGCCTCCGCCGAAACGCGTGCTGCGTCCGGCGGCAGGCAAGATAACACTGAAATGAATCAATGCGGCAGTCCTTCTCGCTGGGTAAGTAACGTGGAGTTACTTATCATACCGCATCATGATTTCATCGGGAGGCACACCGACCCCGGGGAAATTCCCCTCAGCGACCATCGCCCCCACTTCGGTCACACGGCGGAAGTAGCGATCACTGGGGCGCGTCAACAGAATGCCACGTTTCAGATCGCGACAGGCGATATCCGCAGCCGCTCGGACGGTTTCGTTATCTTGCTTCGCAGCGTACAAAGCCGTGCAGAGGATAGTCATTAGGTCTTGCACGTTCTGCGAGAGGTACGACATCCGACATTGGCGGTCTGCCAATTTCAGTTGATGCTTGCGCATTGTGCCAGAGATTTTCAGTGGCATGTCTTGCAGATGATCGGCTGCCCATTGGGCATGCGCTTTGAGATCGTCTGGCATTTGCGGCAACTTGGGACGAGGTTTGCCCCCCATGTATTCCTTCATCATCCAACCAGCATACGGACCCAATGCCCCTTTGAGGGCCCAGGCATGGGCTGGGTTGAATGGATTCGGCTTCTTGATTCCTGCCGCATGCAGGGCTTTGCCGATGGGCTCGAAGAACTGCGTGCCATGTTTCTTCACCAGCGATTTGAAGAACGCCATGCCGAGCATTTCTCCTTCTCCTTCGTAAATACAAGGAGCGAGATACTCGTGCACGTTATCGCCGAACATGTGCCCATGCAGGAACGAGCGGCCACCGTGGGTCTTCATGAACAGTTCAATCGCGGCGGTCTTTTGCGATTCGCTCCCAAAGATCTTCGCAATAATACATTCCATTTCGCCACGATATCCGGCGTCGATTAAGGTCGAACACCAGGCAACCAGGGCGTCGGCAGCGACAATCATTCCGGCCATTTTGCCGAGGCGACGCTGCACCAGTTCGCGTTTGGAAATGGGTTCGCCATAGGTCTCGCGGAAGTGAACCCAAGGGATCATGCTGGCCATCATCAGCCGCATCGTTCCTGCGGCGTTGGCACAAAGTGCGATTCGGCCTAGGTTCAAGCCATGGTAGGCAATCGTCAGGCCGGTTCCCTTGCCAGGATTCAAAAGGTTTTCTTTCGGCACCCGCAAGTTATTGAAGATGATGCCCTGGTTGTAGGTGTGTTTCAGGGCCCAAATGCCATACTTGCGGAGCTGAAAGTTCTCGTTTTCTTCCGGTGGTAAATCGACCACCAGCACGGCAGGCACTTCGTCGATCAGGCAGACCACACCAATCGTGCGGCCAGGCACAACGTTGGTGATAAACAATTTTTCACCGTTAAGCACATAGTGATCGCCATCGAGCTTGGCGGTCGTTCGGAGGGCGGTCAGGTCGGAACCTGCACACGGTTCAGTCAGCGCGAACGCGGAGAGGCGTTCTCCACTGGCAAGCTTTGGTAGATAGCGTTGTTTCTGTTCTTCGTTGCCGAACGTACTAACCGGATCGACGGCACCGATACAGCCATGCACCGAGGCCAGCCCAGCCAGTGTTGGGTCGACCATTGCCATTTCCGTTAAGAACGGGGCGAACGACCGAAACGGGGTACTACTGCCGCCGTACTTCTTATCGACCAAGAGACCCCAATAACCAGCTTCGCCCAAGCCGTTTAAAACCTCGTCGCGGATCTTGCCTTTGTCGTCAGTAACGGCGTTATTCTTTTTGAAGCCGCGAACCACTTCCAGGCTATCGTCCATCACCTGGCGAATTTCGGTAGGCGTATTAAGTGGCGTCGATTCGAATAATTCGACCGGAATACCACGATCCCACACCGCGCGATGCGCTGGGCTATTGGCCGTTTGGTATTGCGGCTGGAACAACTTCTCGACTTGGTCGTCCGCCGTATCGATTGCCCCTGTGCGGCGAGCTTCGTCGGCACTTTTGCCACCCAAGGTAAGTGCGGTTTCGGCGAAAGAGGTTTCCTGCGGCTCCGGCTTCGTTTCCGGAGGCATTTGATTCGACGTGTCACTACTCATCGTTGCTGCTCCTGCCAGGGGTGAATGGTTCGCGTAATGAGACACAAGTCCCCATTAGCAATGCTTCCAGGCAAATTAATTGTACCTTACTATTCCGCTAGGGTATCGCTGCGGAAAACAGTAATTTGCGATAACTTGCTATCTGTTATACGGTTACGGTAACAACGATCGCCACCAGGACGGCGACACTTCGTTGCCTAGGTACATTTGCTCGATAGTACCCTGGTAATTTTTCAAAATCTGTTCCCTTCGGAGGCTTAATTTCGAGGTCATTTCGCCGCTGGACGGGGTGAAGCCTTGTCCCAGGATGGTGAACGGGCCCACCTGTTCGTAGTCGGCTCGATTGGCCAAGCGGCATTCAAGCACTTCTCGAAACCACATCCGAACGGTGGGATGCTTGAGGGCTTGATGTTTGGAAAATACCCACAACTTCGCCTCTTGAATGCGACGGCGGAGATGATCAGGATCGGGAACGATCAAAGCGGACAAGCACTTTTGCCCTTCGCCACAAACAACCACCTGAGCGACTAGCGGATCACTGCCGATAGCAAGTTCTAGGGCGGCAGGACTAACTTTGCGTCCGGTCGATAGAACCAGGACTTCTTTTTGTCGCCCGGTTATCCACAAAAAGCCTTCAGGATCGATAAGCCCCTGGTCTCCGGTGCACAGCCAATTGCCATTCATGATTTGGCGTGTGGCGTCGTCATCTCGATAGTAGCCTGCCATCACGTGGGGACCACGGGTTTCGATTTCGCCGGTCTCTGAGATTCGAATTTCAACCTCTGGAAGGGGCTTGCCCACGCTGCCAGGTTGGTGTGCTTGCTCGGTCGAAACGGTGATCACCGGTGAGGTCTCGGTTAGCCCGTAGCCTTCGCAGAGAAGAATGTTCTGCTGCGTAAAAGTATCGATGACCAGTTGGGGGAGGGGGGCACCACCACTGGTACACATCCGAATTTCACCCCCCAAAGCAGCCTTCAGGGCACCCGGTTCGCTTAACTTCCCCTTCCGCTGCAAGCCTTCCACAACCTTCTGATAGAAGTAGGGGACGCCGTTGATTAGCGTTGGCTGCATGGCTTGGCAATCGGCCAGGATCGTTTCGCGCGAGGCAGCTAAAACTAGTTGCGACCCACGAGCGATCCAGGTGTAAAGATCGCACGTTCTTGCGTACAAATGACTAAAGGGAAGAAAGCTCAGCCGCCGGTCGACCGGTTTTTCCTCGTAGGTTTTTACCAGAGCCATAGCGTTGGAAGCCAGGTTCCGGTGGGTTAGCATCACGCCCTTGGGACCACCAGTGGTGCCGGAAGTGTATACGAGGGAACAAACGGCATCGGGATCCAAAGCGGACCATCGCTGACGTAGTTCGGCCAGCATGGTATCGGGCGCGGCAGGGGAAAGCTCTTGGATTCGTTCCTGAAGCGAAAAGACTTCGCCAGGTTGGGGGCCGTCTTCTCGGCGAATCCGCCAGCGCAGAGAATCGGCTCGATCTTCGTCGGCGAAGATCGAGAAGTCAGGCTGGCAGTTGTTGTGGATGGTGTCTCGCAACTCTTGCGAGCCATGCAGTCCGACCGGGACATGCCACGCACCGAGCAGATGTAACGCCAAGTCAACCACGATCCAATGCCGACAATTCTCGGCATAGTGAACCACGCGGGAGGTCGGCTGCACGCCAACTTGCTGCAGGCAGGCAACCATTTGCCACACATCTTGCAGCAAGTCTTGCCAGGTCGAGGGCTCGAACGAAGCTTCCGGATTCTCGGAACGAGTCCACAAAGCGACTTGAGACCGATCGGCCTCGACCCGTTCAACGAATAGCCCAGCGATTGAGTCGTGCTGGGGGCACGGTTGTCCCGTCTCCATCCGAGAGGCTCCGGCTTCGTTAGTCGATGGACTCGAAGATGGTGGCTATGCCTTGCCCGACACCAATGCACATGGTGGCCAAGCCATAGCGTGCGCCCCGGTCTCTCATGGCATGCAAAAGTGTGGTGCTGATTCGAGCCCCGGAACAGCCCAGGGGGTGCCCAATTGCAATCGCCCCACCATGCACGTTGACCTTTGTAGGATCGAAGCCTAGGCCGCCGATGCAGGCCAACGACTGCGAGGCGAACGCTTCGTTCAGTTCGATCAAATCGATTTGATCAAGCGTCATGCCTGCTCGCTTCAAGACCTTCTGTGTGGCTGGAATTGGGCCGGTGCCCATCACCGAAGGATCAACTCCCGCAACTGCCGTGGCAACGACTTTGGCCATTGGTTTGAGCCCCAGGCGTTTGGCCGAGGCCTCTGACATCATTAGCATGGCCGCCGCGCCGTCGTTGATAGGCGAGGCGTTACCAGCCGTGACCGTTCCGCCATCGGGCATGAAGACCGGCTTCAGAGCGGCAAGAGCCTCTAAACTGGTATCTGCCCGCACGCATTGGTCACGAATGAGAAGTTGGCGTGCACCTTCTTCGTCTCGGCCATGGGTGGGAATGACTTCGTTAGAGAACTTGCCTGCGTCGAACGCGGCGCTTGCTTTCTGATGACTTGCCAGGGCGAACTCATCTTGAGCTTTACGCGAGATTCCTTGCGTTTGGGCCAGGAATTCAGCGGTAATCCCCATGTGCAAGGCCGCTTCCGAAGTGTGATGGTACAGCTTGGGGTTGATATTCAGGGCATAATCCATTGGCACATGGGTCATGTGCTCGAGCCCTCCCACAATCTGCACGTCTTCGGCACCAGCAATGATGCTGTGTGCTGCTTGGTTCAACGCCTGCAGACTACTGCCACAAAGCCGGTTAATGGTGGTGCCGCCCGCTGTGGCCGCAACACCTGAGGTTAGACCGATGATCCGGGCAACGTTCAGACCTTGCTCGAGCGTTTGCTGGGTATTGCCGAACAGAACGTCTTCGATCTCTGCGGGATCGATGCCGGTTCGTTGGAGCAACGCTTCGACGCAGTGAACTGCCAGGTCGTCGCTACGCACATCGCGGTAGTAGCCCCGCTCGGGATGGGCTCGACCGATGGGCGTTCGCACGCAATCAATGATTACCGCCTGATTCATGGTGAGACTTTCTCTATGGTGACTTCGGTTCTGCTTCGTGATTTGTGTGGGGCAAACCAAGGAAGTCTAGGCCGAAGTGAGATCGTAAAACTTACTGTCCTGCTGGGCCATCTCTTGCAGCATTTCCGTCGCGACGAATCGTTGCCCCAATTCTTCTAACGGCTTGAGCCACTCGATCAGCGTCTTCGCCCCAACGGTATCTGCCCAAAAGAGCAGCCCACCCTTGAACGGCGGAAAACCGATTCCAAAGATCAAACCGAGATCGACGTCACGTGGATCTCGGACGATCTCTTCTGTAAGGGCACGCGTCGCTTCGAGCAGCATTGGGAGAATTAAACGATGCTCGATTTCGGTGTCGGTGATCTCACGATTAGGAGCATCGACGTACTTTTGAATCAATTCAACGGTCTCGGCATTGACTTCCGGCTTGCCCTTCTTGTTTTGGTAGTTGAAGAAACCAACTCCCTTCTTCTTGCCAAGCATGTCTCGTTTGATCAGGGCAGGCAAAATCGGGGAAACCAGCGTACGCGAAGGGAACGCGTCGTACATGGTGCGACCGGCGTAGAAGGACGTGTCGATGCCGACCATGTCGTACAAAGCAATCGGGCCCATCGGCATGCCGAACTTCCGGGCGACCTTGTCGATTCGCTTCATGTCGACGCCATCTTGCAGCAACTGCGTGGCTTCGTTCATGTAGGGAAAAAGCAGGCGATTCACCAGGAAGCCTGGGCCGTCGTTGACCACAATCGGGAATTTGCCGAGCCCCTTGGCATAGGCAACGGCGGTTGCGGCCGTTTCATCTGAGGTTTTCTCACCCCGAATCACTTCCACCAGCTTCATCATGCGAACGGGGTTGAAAAAGTGAATGCCGACGAAACGCTCTGGATGCTGGAGGTTTTCGGCCAGCTTGGTGATGGGCAGTGTCGAGGTATTGCTGGCCAAGATGGTTGATTCGGGAAGCTTTTCTTCGAGCCCGGCGAAGATCTTCCGTTTTAATTCCAGGTTTTCGACTACCGCTTCGATGATGATTTCGGTATCGAGCAGTTCATCACTGTTGGTTGTGGTGCGGAGGCGACCAGCGAACTCGATTGCTCGTTCGACGTTCTTGCTGCGTGTCGCTTTGTCGAAAGACACTTCGTCCAGAACCGCCGTTGAGCCACGCTGGAGGGCTTCTGGGTTGGCGTCGTTCAGCTTGACCGATATGCCTCGCTTAAGATTGGCCGCTGCAATTCCACTGCCCATGATGCCAGCCCCAATGACGCTGGCCGATTGCAGTTTGCGCGGCTTGGGACCTTCTCCTTCGACGCCACTGTCTTTCTTGTTGCGATCGGTTAGTAAAAAGACATTGATCAAAGCCGCATTTACGGGCGTGCCAAAAAGCTCGGCCATCCCCTGGGCTTCCAGCTCTAAGGCCTCTTCGGCAGAGACCATTGCCCCGCCAAGAAGCGTTTCGAGAGCTGCCAGCGGAGCGGGATATTGTCCCTTGGTTTGTTGCTGGATGTAAGCGGAAGCGGTTGCCCCCAGGAAACCAAGCTCGGTATCGCTAATCGTGATCCGTTGTTGACCCTCGGTTCGATCGGCCAAGTACTGCTCGGTTTTTTGCTCTTCTCGTATCAGAGCAATCGCGGCAGAGACCAGTTGATCTGGAGGAACTAAGTCATCGGCAAATCCGAGTTCAAGAGCTTTCTGGGGCGAGACACTTTCGCCTGAGGTAATCATTTTGACAGCATTGCCCAGCCCAACCAGCCGCGAAAGACGAACCGTTCCGCCCCAGCCAGGGTAGATTCCCAGCTTCACTTCAGGAAGGCCGATCTCGGTTTTCTCATGCGTTGAAACGATTCGGCGATCGCAACCCAACGCCAGTTCCGTTCCGCCACCAACACACGTGCCGTTGATTGCGGCCACGGTCACCCACTTGTTGGCATGTAAACGGCCAAATAGCTTTTGCCCCCAACGAGACATCTCGTAGGTACGCTTGGTGTCGACCTCCATCGAAGCGGCAAACTCGTTGATATCGGCACCAGCAATAAAGATGGTTGGCTTGGCCGAATCGAGAATGACACCGACGATGTCGTCCCGCTGTGAAAGCGTATCGAGATGACTCGCCAACTCTTCCATGACCGGATGACTCAGGATGTTCGCTCCTTTGTCCGGTAGGTCGAACGTTAGCTGGGCGATGTCCTGTGCGGGGAAGCTGAGCTTGATGCTGGGGGTCGAGGCCATGTCTCCGTCCATTTCGTCCGGGCGGCAAATTTATGGTAAATCGCTTGTGCCACGTAACTTGTTTGGGGAGCGTTACATGTGGGGTGCTCCCTACCATGGGAATTATAACGCGCTGACCTATCTCGGGTTGAGTAGGCGAAGAAGAAGTGGTGGGGAAAAGGGATTACCGCTTCAGCGACTGCCGGTCGAACCAGTTTTTCCAGGCGATTGACTGGGCCTCAAGCGATATTACCGTATTTTTGGGCGGTGGGTTGTTTTCTGCAGGGACTAAGCTGGACAGTCCTTCGAGGGCGGCTTTGCGAATTGACGTTTCATCGTCAAGCAGACGGATCAATTCAGGAAGGTCAACTTGGTTCTGGCGAGCGGCAATCGCTCGTGCCCCTTTCAATCGCGTTTCGCGCGAAGAGGAATAGGTCATGCGGTAGATATGCTGGACACCACGTGGATCGTTGGCCTCGTCCAGTGCTTGAGCAGCAGCAAGTTGGACGTCGACTTCTCGATCAAGCAGCATCGTCACGAACATTTCTCGATGGTTAGGACCATCAAGCTTGGAAAGCGCACGAATCGCCGCGCAACGGACGTCCGGTGATTCATGCTCGAGACTGTCTTCTAAAGGATGAACAACATCGGGCAGAGGAAATTGAGTAACGTGCTCGCAGGCCCGCATGCGAACCAGGGGATCGTCATGCCCAATCGCTTGGCGAACGAGGGATTCCGTAGCGGGGCGTTTGTCCTGTTTGACGATGCCCATGATTGTTTGCCAATCGAGCGAATTGAATCGATGGGTGTGCTGGCCCAACCGCCAGAGAATCAACTCGGGCAGCGGTGCTTGTTCGCTTCGAAGCTCCAGGTCTCGCAAAGCAATCAAAGTCATTTGCGAACTCCCTTGCGTCGCTTCCTGTAACCGCAGGAAAGCAGGATCGCACTGGGGAAGAAGGACTTCGAACAAATAGTCGTTCTCATACTGGACCAAAGTTCGGGCGACCTGATCGACCGCAGCCAGGACTTTGTCCGGAGCAAGTAGTAATTGTTCGCGTGCAGTGGTGCGGGCCGCAGCATCTGTGGCATGCTCGGCTTGGTCGATTTGATCGAGCAAGCCGACGACTTCCTCCGGCGAGAGATCCATCTCTTTCTTGAGGAGTGGTTTTGGTTTGGCAGGAGGCTTGCGCTCGACGACAGGTTCTGCTGGAGTCGTGCTTCGGGCGAGCATGGCCTGACGCACCAAGTGGCTGTTGTCTTCTTTTAGTTTCTGGATGGTTTCCAAGTTGCGTGAAGTTAAAGGGATCCATTGAGCAATCGCCAAGCGGACGCGCCAAGAGGTGGTTTCCGCCAAGCGTGGCCATTCCTCGTGTTGAGGCATCAGGCCCCAAGCCACGATGGCCGCCGTTTGAAGAAGCGTGGGGGCACTATCAGAGACATCTAATAAAAGAGCCTCCGCCGCATGAGAACCTTCGCGACCGAGCCCAATCGTAGCGTTTTCTCGGGTCGAAAAATTGGGCGAACGGCTGGCATCTGATAGAACATCAATCGGAGCTACTGTCCGCAAATAACTGTGCCACAAATTGACTCGTCGCAAGACTTCTGGCGAGAGATTCTCGAAACGCTGCGTGACACTGGCCGGAACTTCACTGGTCGAATCGGTCAGCATTAAGTCGAGCAGCGTCTGCTGAATTTCCGCTGGTTGCTCGATGAAATCAGCCGTGAAACGTTCGTCGGAACGGACGCTGGGAACCGTCGTTGCCAAGCTGTACCAAAACTGCTCTTGAAGCTGTTGTCCTGAAAAATCGTCTTTCAACTCGGTATCAGCAATCAGGTTGTCCCGTTCGGCGAACAATTGACTTATGATTGTGGTGTCGGTAATCGCTTCAAGTAATGCACCCTTAGTGGTGGCTGTGACTTGAGGATTTTGGATTAGTTCGGCTAGGTCAGCATCTTGGACTTCGGCCCCACTGCGTACCAGGCCGATCCATGCCGTGGCTTTGATTTCGGGATCGAGTGATTCGGTGCCAGCCTCTAGAACTTCTTGGGAAGAGATCGGTTGGTCGAGCAAACTCTCTAACGCCCGGTGATGCCAACGAGGTTCTCGCAAGTGGAATGCAAGATAGAGGGGCACGCTACTATCGAGATACCAACCCCGCGAATCAACCCGCTGAGGGCGAATCGCTTTGGGATCGTTCTGGATCACTGAGGAAGAAAGAGCAGCCTCGGCAGCTTCTATTGTCTTGGGGCTGGCTGAAGACTTAGGACGAACTTCCGCCGCAGGAGCCGTGGATTGAACCTGCAACGGGGATAAATCGGTTAATTCCGCAAGCTCCTGCTGCGCATCAACAACCGTGCGGCAGCCAGTGATCCCTCCGAGCATTATCGCGAGGAATGCTAGCAACGCAATGAAAGATGATCGGTTGCGAGGATAAACATTCAACATGCGGTCGCTTTTAACGAGCAGCGACCGCTAAGACAAGATCATTCCAAGTGGGGAATTGCCCCGGGGATTATGGAGAATCGGGAATTGGTCCTTCTCCCCCTGGGCCATCTGCCGGAGGCATCGCACCTGGCCCATCATCTGCAACCGGCTCGGGGCTACCCCCTGGGCCGTCAACCGGAGCTGCTCCTCCTGGCCCGTCCACAGGCATTCCGCCCGGGCCATCTGCTGGCATTGCTTCACCACCAGGCCCGTCCACTGGCGTGCCACCACGACGACCTGCCCCGGGCATGTCTGCACCTGGTAGATCATCCGGTGTGTCGTGGACTGCATCGGGAACATCGATCTCAACCGCTGCTTTGACCGCCAGCTTCTGAGCTGCAGTGGTCATCGCTTCCAGACGTTTCTTGGATGCTTTCAGCAGTTCTTTTTCCTCGGAATCTTCATCGTCGACCGCGTTGAGCATCGCGATCATCGATTTTGTTAGGTTGGCAATCGCCTCACGTTCTTCGTCATTCTTGGCATACTGAATGAGGCCTTCCTTCATGGCGCCCAGGTCGCTAGGAACCTGGGTGATCTGGCCAGCTAGTCCTTGCTTGGCAAAGTCGAGGTGTGTCTTAACGCGGCGACGATAGTTGTTTTCCATCCGCACGAGAACAGGGTCGCGGACGATTTCAGGGGGAGCAGACATTTCCATGCTGCTATCCTCATACATGTCGTAACCACTCGAGTTGCCGCGACCACGGCCTCGGTTGCTACGGCGACCACGGCTGGAAGATCCAGAGCTTGATTTAGACGAGGGGCCTGCTGAGGGGGTTGGAGCGTAACCGCCCCCACCTGCTTCGCCGTAACCACCATATTCACCGCCATAGCCTCCTCCATAGGCCCCACCACCTCCAAGCATCTTCTTTTGATATTCTTTGAGGGACTCATCAAACCAGGTGACGTCGTCTGCGACTGCTTCTAGGGCAATCTTGCCAATATCCGTCGATTGACGGACCACATCCATTTTGTTGGCGGTTTCGTCGTCGAAGGCTAAGTTCCCCTTGGCGGCGATGGCCGAGCAACGCATTTCGATTGGCAGGTTTGGGTTGAGGATGATCGAGTCTAAAGCGGCAGCCAGAGTGCCATCGCGTCCGGCATTACCAATGACTGAGGCAAGGTCGATCGCCCGTTTACGAATCCAAATATGAGCGTCTTCGCTCTGCCCTTCGGAAGCTTCTTCCTGCTTCAAGGTGTTGATAACTAAGGTCAAAATACGATTTTTTTCTTCAGGCGGAATATTCCCCAAATTAACACCGTGCAATTCGCACTGTTCGAGGAGACCCACCCAGGCGGCTACTTTCACTGCGTCGCTTTGTTGTTTGTCTTCAATCAAGCTCAAAAGAACAGGCAACGAAGGAGCATAAGGGACTTCAGGAGTTTGGCTAAACGCGTCCATATCTTGGGAACGCAGGTCGCCGATCAGCAAAGCGGCGTTGTAGCGCAAGACCGGGTGATACTCCGGTTTAACGTATTCCTGCATATACCTCAGCATGATTTCGTTGACTAGCCGACGAGCATCTCGCTGGGAATTTTGCGGACCATAATATCGCTTCAGAAATTCTTGGCGATTGGCACCAGCGTGTTGCCAGTTAGAACGTTTGGTCCAACTCTTAAGGTAGGCCTCACCGAAGAATCTGCGGATCAGTTGTTGCCCTTGGTCATCCAATGGTTTGGAGCGAAGGTATTCGGCCACATTGGCCTGGGTTTGTTGAAAGCGGAGTTTGCCTTGTAAGTCGGTGGCATCAGGATCGATATCGGTGGCGGTTACTGGAATCTCTCGGTAATTTTGCGCCCGAGCGACTTGAGTCCCCATGGCAATCGTCGCCAGAGCGAGCGTACAACAAGCAAGCCATTTCATGCCACAAAATTCCTATGCAATTTAAGACCTACCCACCGCTACCAGCGGAAGCAATGGACGGTTGGGACGAGATGAGATCGTAATCCGAATGTATTCTAGGGGAGATTCGTTCCCCAATCGACGAGTAATTTAATCATACCGTCAAAGATCACTAAGGTTAAGAATAGTTGCTCTCGTGAACCTGTGTCAACGAATTGGTACAAACCCCTAATAAGGACTGGCGAGGCGTATGTCCAATCTACTTTATTATCACGACCGCTTTCTGAAGCACTTAACAGGATCTTGCCACCCAGAGGTACCGGTTAGATTGACCACGGCCAAAGATCACTTGCTGGCTTGTGGGATCTGGGATCAGTGGCAACATCCCGACTTCTCTGCGGCAAACGAAGAACAATTAGAGTTGGTACACGACCCAGGGTTGATTAAGTATTTGCGTGACATGACCTCCCACGGAGGGGGGCAAATCGACGAAGATACGTTCGCCTCAGCCGATTCCTACAAGGTAGCGTTACTTACCGCTGGTGCGGCCAGCGATGCGACTCGACAAGTGATCAGCGGGAAAGCGAAGCGTGCTTTTTGCCTTTCTCGCCCCCCTGGGCATCACGCAACACGTGATCAGGCGATGGGTTTCTGTCTGTTTAACAATGTCGCGGTGGCAGCGGCTACGGCGATTGAGGAACTAGAGCTTAGCCGGGTGTTGATCGTCGATTGGGACGTGCATCATGGCAACGGAACCCAGGACATATTCTGGCGAAGCGAAAACGTCGGTTTTTTCTCGATGCACCGGTACCCATTTTATCCTGATAGCGGTGATCGTGATGCGCGTGGCGAGGGGCCTGGGTTGGGATATACGCTCAATTTACCGATCACCTACGGAACCGATCGCCAGACGATTTTGAACGAGTTTGCCCACCGCTTACAGGATTTCGCGGATAAAGTTCGCCCTGAACTGGTACTGATCAGTGCTGGGTTCGACGCCCACAAGGATGACCCTGTCGGAGATCTCGGCTTAGAGGCGGAGGATTTTCTGGCCACGACTCAAACCGTCAAGGAAATAGCCGACACGTGGAGTCACGGGCGAATTGTCAGCCTGTTAGAAGGTGGCTATAACCCGCCAAGGTTGGCAGAGTGCATCGAAATGCACTTACGTGAACTTAAGGACGATGCATAGTTCCTTCTGCTGAGGCCGCACTACCTTCGGATATTGTCTTCATCCGACTTCTCATCCGCCTTGCTAAGCATTTTCAACAAGACCACCACGTAAGGTGTGTTGGCGTGAGGTTGAACGGATAGGGGACGCGAAATGGATTCGATTTCGACGATAGTCGAAGTCTTGTTGGTAGGCCAATAAAAGTGGTTAACGTTGCAAACCATCGATGCGTCTTTCAACAAACCGGGGGAGGAGAGAGATTCGCCGTTGTAATTAGCAACAAGAGTGCCAAATGTTGGCTAAAGTGGTCAGTTTTCTTCAAGTACGCTAGATCAAGGGTTTTTGAAAAGAGAGAGGGCAACGGCAAAGTTTGCCCCAATTTCGTAGTGCGATTTACCGTTTGACTCGATCGTAGAATTTGCAAAAGCCCTTTGCAAAACCTACGAAAAGGCTACTTATGGGCCTCTTGGATCGCCTCTATTGCCATTTGAATTTGGGGATCTTCGAAATCTAGTAGCGATTGCTCTTCTTCAGAGATCTCGCGACTCTCGGCGAGGGCTGGATCGGAGAAGTTCGTTCGATCGACATCGTGTAATCGCCGGGCTTGGTTGACTTTCTTCAACATCTCGTCTTCCAGATCCAACTCCCACCCCTCGTCAGGACGAACGCCCCAGTCATCTTCTTCCGTGGCGTCGGGAAAGCGGTGGATGTTGGTTTCGTTGGGACGCCAATAGGTTGCCGTCGTGATCTTCAAAGCTCGGCGGTCACTATCCAAGGGGAAGGGGAAAATGCTTTGGACGGTCCCTTTCCCGAACGATCGTTCACCGATTACCGTCGCACGGTGATGATCTTGCAGGGCAGCAGCGAAAATCTCACTCGCACTGGCGCTAAAGCGATTCACCAGGACAACGACGGGCATGTCTTTCGGCACAATGGTGTTGCCGTTTGTCGCTTTGGCGATTTCACGGATTTCGTTATCGCGACTACGCGTGGTAACGATCACACCGGAATCGATAAACATATCAACCATTTCCACGGCCGCCGTCAGATAACCGCCAGGGTTGCCCCGCATGTCCACGATCAGGCCTTCTGCATTTTTGGGAATCTGTTCTAGTGCCGCTTGAAAATCATCAGCCGTATGATCTCCAAACGAATCGACGCGGATGTAACCAATGTTTGGGTGATTGGTTAGATAAAAATTCCATTTGCCACCTTCGCCATGGCTGTCTCCCAGCACCGATTCGACCATGATGTTGGCTCGTGTCACGGTGATGTCGACCGGTTTTTCTTCGCCGATATGTTGAACGGTTAGGGTGACCGGGGTGCCACGAGTGCCATGGAGTCGTTCAAGCGAAGTTTTGAAATCTTCGCCGTTGAGTTCAACACCATCGATCGCCAGCACGATATCGCCGGCTTGGACTCCTGCTTGATAGGCAGGTGCCCCAGCAAGCGGAGTGATGATGATCATCTGTCGTTTGTCTTCATTGAATTCGACCTGAACGCCGATGCCGCCAAATTCTTGACCTAATTCTCGCCTAAAGTCGGGGTAGTGCGAGGGAGCGATATAAACCGAGTTCTGATCTAGAGGCGAGGTCAGCCCTGCCATGGCGGCATTGAATAGCTCTTCCTCGCCGACGGGACGCACATAGTAATCGGAAATCGTTTGCATGCCCTGCTGAAACATCAACGCATAGCGCGAGTGTGTCGTAGATTGATAGCAGATGAGCGACACGACAAAGGCCAGACAGATCGCGATCAGATTTCCACGCGGCATAATATTGCGTGCCTATTTGCAGGAACCAGGAGATAAGGCAGACCTTCAATATTACCTGCTCAGGGGAAGCGGTCCTAGTGCCAGGGCAGATATCGCGTTACTGCCGTACGGGTTTCAAGCAGGTATTGCTGGAGAACCTATGCCCCCAGAAACGGCACAGGAACCAAAAAAGCATGTTGTTCCAGCAGGCTATCTGCCCCACGCCAGGAAATGTACAGGAACAAGTACATAAAGAAGATATAAGAGACAACGACGGGGACCGTGGCCAGACGGCTGAGCCAACGAAAGAGGAAGTGGGCGGGCTTTTCTCGCTTTTTTGCTCGAGCCAAAGCCCAACCAGCGAGTACGCGTGCCGGAAAGATAAACACGACAAAGAACAAGCTGGGGAGCCAGGCAATCTCGCGGTCGATCATCTCGACTTTGAGCAAATAGAGCGGCAGGGCGAATAGCAACGTGATTAATAAGGCCGACCACCAAGCCAGCGGCGCCTGACGAAACATGCGCCGCACCCTTCCCACTTCAAATAACGCTCGCAAGCGATTCTCAGCGGCGAAGTGAGCCTGCAGGAACGGTAAGTACAACAGGACAAAGGCGAAGACGACCATACCGGGCAGGCTGACCAAAAACGCGATTCCCGGCTCGGTAATTTGTCGAGCACCAATCATCCATAACACCGGCACCAACAGCCAGGCCAAAGTACCGAAGAATCCGCGTGCTCCCAGCGAGAAATAATGCCATAGATGCAATTCCTTGATAAATGCCAGCGTTCCTTCACGGGCATACGCATACATGCCACCGTGAAAGATTGTCTTGAAAAAACGAATGGGGGCGGGCCAGATGAAATGATGGAGACGACCGCCCCGGTAACAAGCCCAGGCCACATGCAATCCAACCAGCCCGGTCGCAACAATCGTAACCAACCACAGTATCTTGGTTGATCGGCTATCAGGATCAATTAACCAAGCACTTTGCCAAGCATCGGAAAGCAAACGAAGTGGCAGGAACATGAGCCACGTTCCGGCTACGATGCTGCCAATCCGAGCTGCCTTGCGAATGCCGATAAAGCCCTGGGTGAACTGGCCGGTTCGAGCAATTCGTCCTCCAACCTCCAGCAAATACCCGAGGCTCATTAAATTTAGAATAGGGACCGTCGCCAGAAAGGCAAGGATCACGATCATCGAAATCGCCCCGAAACACCACTCCCACAAGCTCATAAAGCCGGTAGCTGCCCGGACCAGCAAACTTGCTTGAGGCGGACAAACGGTTGCCTCGGTTGCCCAAACAGGCTCGGCCGAAACAATTCCGCCAGGGCTCATGCGTGGCTGAGAAAGGAGCCGCTCTTTCGTATCCCAGGCTGAATTCGCTGTCGACATGAGATTGGTGACATCCTGTGAACAAACGCGCATTGCTTGCTGCCTTCCCTTTTCTACTCGGGATGCCTCGCGTTGAGTTTTGTAAAAATCAAGAAAAAGCAAACTTTTGTCTGCAATAGAGAAACAACCCCTTCTGCTTGGCAGTAAGAATGGGTGTTGGCCTCATCGGCGCCGCCCCTGTTTCTTTTGGGTCTAAAGACAATGTGGTTAAAGAACATTGCGTTTCTCTCGCTAGTAACGATCGGGCTGGCCTCGTTAGCCAACTGGTTGTTGATGCCCCCCAAGGTGCAAGCCCTCGATCAGCCGGTTGTATTGCGTTCAAACGATTTTGATTCTGCCCGCCAAGCGGTCGATCGCCAGTTTCACGCGGCGTGGGCTGAAGAGAACTTGCAGCCTGCCCACAAAGCGGAGGACTTAACGGTGGCTCGCCGTCTTTCGTTGGGATTGGTAGGAACGATTCCTTCGCTGGCAGAGATCCGCATGCTAGAGCAGCGTCCGGAGGCGGACCGTTTACAGTGGTGGGTCGATTACCTTCTCAACGATCGCCGCTATGGCGACTACATCGCTGAACGTCTTTCGCGTGCATATGTGGGGACCGAGGGTGGCCCATTTCTGATTTTTCGTAAAAGACGATTTGTCACTTGGCTTAGTGACCAATTGATGGCAAATCGTCCTTACAACGAATTGACACACGATCTAATTGCCGAGACGGGACTTTGGACCGATCACCCAGCCGTCAACTTTGTGACGGCAACGGTCGATCAAGATGGTACGAAGGAACCCGATGTTGCACGCTTGGCGGGTCGACTAACGCGGGCCTTCTTAGCCACGCGAATCGATTGCGTTCAGTGTCACGACGACAATCTCGGGGGAGATTTGAAGCAGAGCGACTTTCACGAATTAGCTTCCTTTTTTCGCGAAGCAGAGAACTCGTTTGTTGGTATCACCGACAAAAAAGGGCGTCCTTACGAGTTTCAATATCTTTATGCGAATGAAACAGTCACGGTACCGGCCCAAGTTCCTTTCAATCAGCAGTTGATGGACGAAGAAGGGGGGACGTTGCGAGAGCGGCTTGCCAATTGGGTTACGCACCCAGAGAACCGGCCGTTTGCCCGAGCGATCGTCAATCGGATGTGGGCGATTATGACTGGACGCCCGTTGGTCGAACCGGTCGACGATATCCCTTTGGATGGAAGTTTTGCGGAAAGAACGTTGCCTGCTGGAATGGAACCCCTGGTCGAGGACTTTATTGACCACAACTTTGACATGAAACGCTTGGTTCGCTTGATCGCAGCTACGGAAGCATTTCAGCTAGATAGCCGTGCAGAACATGAAGTGACCCCCCAGCACGAAAAGCTTTGGGCAGTGTTTCCTGTGAATCGGTTGCGGCCAGAGCAAGTCATCGGCAGCATCAATCAGGCATCTTCCTTGCACACCTTGAACGCCGAAAGCCACATTCTGACTCGTTTGGTGACCTTCGGCGAAACGAACGATTTCCTGAAGCGTTACGGTGATGCCGGCGAAGACGAATTTAGCCAAGATGCCGGAACCATTCCGCAGCGGTTGTTGCTGATGAATGGTAACTTGGTGAAAGAACGGACCAAAGACAATTTTATCCGCAATGCGGCAACCAAGGTTTCGCAGTTGGCGCCAGACAACCAGACGGCGATCGAAACCGCTTTCTTGTGCGTGCTTACCCGCCGCCCTACATCGCAGGAGAGCGAGCACTTTCTGGCGAAGCTAAACAACGAAGCCTTACAAACACGCCGTTCGCAAGACTTCGAGGACATCTACTGGGCTTTGATGAATTGCACCGAGTTTGCCTGGAATCACTAACAGAAACGATCGCATTATGAACCGTTTTTCATCGATCCTAGGACCTGAAGGTTGTGGTACATCGGCTCACTTCCGCCGACGCACACTACTAGGAGCGGGAGCAGGGCTGGCTTGGCTCACCCCGCTCTCGCAATTGCTGGCGGTATCTGCCGATCGCAAGGGAAGCTCGTCGCGACCGAAATCGGTAATCGTGCTGTGGATGCAAGGAGGGCCGAGCCAACTGGAAACCTGGGATCCGCATCCTGGGAAGAAGATCGGCGGTGATACTAAGGCCATTAGCACTTCGGTGAAAGGCTTGAAGATCGCGGACACGATGCCTCTCTCGGCGGAATGCATGGATCAGGTCTCGCTCTTGCGGTGCGTTACTAGCAAGGAAGGGGACCACGAGCGGGCTACTTACAACATGCAAACAGGCTACCGGCCAGATCCAACGCTTATTCATCCAGCAATTGGGGCGGTGCTTTGTCATGAATTGTCTGCCGAAGGCGTCGAGATTCCACGGCACGTGTCGATCTTTCCGGAAGCTTGGCCTGCCCGCGGTGGTTTTCTGGGGAATAAGTACAACGCATTCAAAATGTACGATCCGGCTGGCCCTTTGCCTGACTTGCCGAAGCGGGTTTCCGAGGCACGCTTCGAGGCTCGTATGAACGATCTGAATGTTCTAGAGGCTTCTTTTGCCAAAGGCCGCCGAGCTGATTTAGAAGCGAACAAAACACTGCATCGAGAGATGGTCCAGCGTGCCAGAACGATGATGAGTTCCGAGCAAATAGCGGCATTCAATATCAACAATGTCCCAGAAGAAACCAAAAAACAGTTTGGCGACACCCCTTTCGGACGTGGTTGCCTTTGCGCGACGCAGCTAATCGCCACAGGGGTTCGTTGTGTGCAAGTCACATTGGGAGGCTGGGATACGCATGCGAACAATCACGATTTGCAATCTGCCCGGGCTGCGGTCTTAGATGCAGGGCTTTCCGCCACGATCAAGCGTCTGCAAGAAAGTGAGCAATGGGAAGATACGATCATTTTGTGCGGCGGAGAATTTGGCCGCACGCCTAACATCAACCCTGCTGCAGGCCGCGATCATTGGCCTCACGGATTTAGTGTGGTTTTGGCGGGAGGGGGTATTCAGAAAGGTGTCGTACTCGGCGAAACCGATCCCATGGGTACTAAGATCACGTCAGAAACGGCTGGTGCGGTGCGTGTGGAAGACATTCATGCAACTATTCACTCGGCACTGGGGATCGATTTTCAAAAAGACTATCAAACGCCCATTGGCCGACCGATGGCGATTTGCCAGGGGACGCCTATCCCACAGGTACTAGCCGAAATCTAATTCTTTGCGTTGGCGCTCGAACTCGAGGACCGCTTCTCGGGTCATGCGTGAACCTTTGTGCTCGATGTATTTGAGTTGTGGCTGCCGTCGAAGTAGGCTGATTGCCTCGTCGGTGACTTGGGTATCGGCCAAGCCAATTCCTTCAAGCTTCGGCAGGATCGGTAAATGTTTCAAGTCTTCGTTGGTGACTTGGCAGCCGGCTAAGTTCAATTGCTCGATGTTGGGAATTCTATTGAGTAGCCTAAGCAGTTCTGGGCGAAAACGGCTGGGATCCATCTCGACGGCGTAAATTGGGCCTGTTTGGTCCCGTTTCAACATCTTGACGCCGGCCCTGGCCAATAGAAAGCGATTGCGGCGGCGATCATTTTCGATGCCAGCCACCTCTCCCGCTAATTTATTGTGGAACTCTTGCCGGGAAATCTCTTCTACGCGATGGTCTGCTCGCTTCACAAAATACTGATCCGGCAATAACGAACGCTGTTCGTCAATATGTAGCTTTGAGCCAGGCGACGCGGACTGCTCGAAATAGATTCTCAGGAGACGACGCTCGTTAGGAAACGGAACCTTGAGAGCACCCCAACCTTGAACTACCTCGGTTCCTTCCGGCGTGGTGATCAAGCCTTCGGGTAGATGGTTCGAGTAGAGTACGCTCGCCACCCCATGGTCGACCCAGCCCACATAGAAACCAGCAGGGTAAAGCAGCAAAACGGCAGCTATTCCCCATTCCCAAGTAAAACGCGGGCGGACACTCGGCGCGTTCAGCATCACCCAGCAACCCACGATTCCGGTGGCGAGGTTCCAAGGAATAACACTGATGTTGTGGTCGTAAAACAAGGGAGATAGAAAGATCGCGATTCCAACGTGCATCAGCAAACAAGGAATCGCGGCCCAGCGAGGTTGCAAAATGGCCAGCAATCCGACAATTACTTCGCCAATGCCTACGCCCCAGGCAAACGGTTGAAAATAGGCTGCTCGATCGGTGACGATTCCTCCCACTAAATCCCAAGCGGCATGAGTAAACCAATCAGGCGAGAGCAATTTGTGCAAGCCGGCCCACAGCCATAACGTGGCTAAGAACCAGCGGACGAGGATCACTCCGTTGTCCTCGATCAAAGCCAACATCAAGACCGCTAGGGCGATGAATTGAGGCTGCGTTCGATACTGATCGAAAACGAATGAAATGAGCAAGGAGGTAGCATGCAGCACCAAGCCCCAGCGTGGCTGGATTAGCATGTAAAGCAACGTCAGCAGCAACCACCCGCCAAAAGGAATTTGCGATAGCTCGAACGCAGGCATGTGCACCGGAAAGTCGCGCACTTGCCATAGCGGCCACGTAATGAGCAGCGTGGCGGCTTGGGCGATTACCACCAAGATCAGCAGGCGGTAGCGCAGCGTGGAAAGCGGTTGTTGCATACGATGCAACAACCGATCGACCTTCTTGTGAAAAGAAGTTGCTAGGTTGGCCATGAAGCGGAAACTTGAGTGGGGTTAAGTATGCCGCGCAGTTCAACCGTAACACACTGCCTAAAATTCGTGGAGAGGATTGCGAGAATCCGCTCCTGGTTAGGAGGATTCGTGGCCTGATTGGGCGGGAAAATGCCTTCTTTAAGGGGTAGGTAAATTTCGAAATTTCGCTGAGCGGCTTGAAAGAGGGGACTAGGTTGACTCACAATGGGGGCACTGTAATCAGAGAGCGAACACCCAGAGATCGAGGCAACCATGCTGGCACAACTGCGGACTTACTCGATGGCCGGCATCGAAGCCCTTCCTGTCGATGTGGAAGTAGACGTTTCCCCAACTGCTTTGCCCAAGACCGTCCTCGTTGGGTTGCCGGAAGCGGCCGTGCGGGAAAGCGTTCATCGCATTGAACGCGCCTTGGTGAATTCCGGCTTCTTTTGCCCACGCGATCGTGTCGTGATAAATCTTGCCCCGGCTGAGCTGCCAAAAAATGCCGCGTCGTTTGACCTGCCTATCACGCTAGGCATTCTTGCTGGTAGCGGACAACTGCAAAGTGATCTTCTAGGGCAATATGCGATTGTGGGAGAGTTAGCTCTTGAAGGAATCACACGCCCGATCCGAGGTGTGCTTTCGATGGCGATGGCAGCCGAGAAGCAAGGACTGGCCGGAATTATTGTTCCAGCAGAGAACGCCAGGGAGGCCGCTGTGGTAGAGGGGATTGAAGTTATTCCGGTCGCCAGCCTTACCGAAGCGGTCGGCTACTTGGCAGGGCAACTCGATATCGAACCGGTCCCGCCTCAAATTCAGACACTGCTTGAAGAGCATTCGAACTACGATGTCGATTTCGCCGACGTCCGCGGTCAAGAACTTGCCAAGCGTGCAACAACAATTGCCGCAGCTGGCATGCACAATCTACTTTTCGTCGGACCGCCGGGCTCTGGCAAGACAATGCTGGCCAAGCGTGTACGGACGATTCTGCCAGGGCTAACGCCGAGCGAATCGGTCGAGACAACACGTATTTACAGTGCCACCGGTCGTCTGGCGAGCGATCAGCCACTGTTAGCCACGCGTCCGTTTCGTTCGCCTCATCATACGATTTCCGAAGCTGGCCTCGTCGGTGGTGGCAGTAATCCGGCTCCCGGCGAAATTTCGCTCAGTCACAACGGTATTCTCTTTCTAGACGAGTTGCCGGAGTTCAATCGTCGCACGCTTGAATTGATGCGGCAACCGCTAGAAGACCGCATGGTGACGATCTCGCGTGCTTTGCGAAGTGTTACCTTTCCGGCAGACTTCATGTTAGTGGCAGCGATGAACCCGTGTCCTTGCGGCTACCGCAACGACCCTCGTCGCGATTGCCGCTGCACCACGCCGCAAGTGGAAAAGTACGTCGGAAAAATCTCAGGGCCTTTGCTTGATCGAATCGATATTCAAATCGAAGTCCCAGCGGTCCCCTATCAGGAACTGGCGAGCACTACCGACGGAACCAGCAGCGAAGTGTTGCGGGCAACAGTAATTGAAGCCCGGAAAATCCAAACCCGCCGTTTCGTAGGTAGCAAAACACGCTACAACGGCCAGATGAGCAGCCGCGAAGTTCGCAAGTTTTGTCATGTGGAAGACGACGCTGCTGCGTTGATGAAGCAAAGCATCTCGAATTTCGGCCTCTCGGCCCGGGCTTACGACAAAATCTTACGGTTAGCCAGAACGATCGCCGACCTGGAAGCAGACACCATGATCTCAGCCGATCATGTGTGCGAGGCGATTAACTACCGGATGCTCGATCGGAGCTTGGTGGGGTAAGCAGCGGAGTGGTTTGCCACGAGTTGCTTATTTTTCGAGTTCACGCAGTTCAATCTTGCGAATCTCAGCCCCACTTTGCCAAGCGGCAAAGCCGAGCGGATGCGATAGGTCGACTTCATTGCGAGTTGAAATCTTTTTGCCTTCGATCTTCGCGTCGATGACTAGTTTATCGTCGATCCAAGCCTCGATTTTCTTTGGGGTAACGCGAAGCTTAAAGCGATACCATTGATTGTCTTTGAACGAAACGTACTTGGTAGTTTCGTTTTCGGAAGCGTCTTCGCCGTCGATATTGCTAAGGCCTACCACGGCGCCCCCCCAGCCTCCAGGGATAAAACTGCAGTGGCTATCGCCGACAGGGAACGTCGCAGCGGCGAAGAAATCGAGCCCCATCGTGCGACGGGCTTCCCAGGTCAGTTCGTAGTTGGTCTTGGGGAGGTCGTCGTTCTTATAGGTGATACCTGTCAGCATCACACCTTGCCCCATCGTGATCACGCCGTCTTGAACGGCAACTTCACCCTCGCCGCCAAATTGCGGAACTTCAAAGTGTTCCAGCGTCTTGCCATCGAACAGAGATTTCGCTTTCGGCGATTCCTTGGCATCGTCAGCGAGCACTGGAAGTACCCATAGTCCGAGCAACAACAAACCGCTGATTGAGACGTAACTTCGCATGGCTGTGGATCACTCTAGGAATAAGATTGTGGCAAAACGCTTTCCTAAAAGCCTACCAAGCCAGCCACCAGGAATCCATTAGCGATGCCAAGTGCGGAACCAGTCGACGTATTCCTGGATGCCGTCCTCGATCAGCACTTTGGGGCTGTAGCCGAGTAATTTTTCGGCTTTGTTAAGATTTGCGTAAGTCACCGGCAGGTCTTCAGGCCGCTCCGGCAGGTAGTTGATGACCGCTTTCTTGCCGAAAGATTTCTCGAGCAGCTCGATCAGTTTCCGCATTTCGATTGGGTCGCTATGCCCGATGTTGATTTCCTGGCCGACGACTCCTTCAGCGGTTAACGCGGCGATGAAACCTTGGCAGATGTCGCTGACATGCGTGAAGTCGCGGCGAATGCTGCCATCGCCGAATAGGGGGATAGGGGTGCCTTCGTGGACCGCCTTGGCGAAGATGGTCAGCGCCAAGTCAGGCCGCAACCGTGGCCCGTAAACGCTGAATGGCCGTAAGCAGGCCGTAGGTATGCCGTGCAACTGGTGGTAAGTCAGGCAAAGCAGTTCGGCGGCTCGTTTGGTGGCACCGTACGGGCTGGCTGGAATTCCCAGTGGGGCATCCTCGGCAAACGGAATTCCGGCTCCCTTGCCGTAAACGGTGGAAGATGAAGCCAATAGAAAACGCTTGACTGGATGATGCCTGGCCGCTTCCAGCAAGCTGAGCGTGCCCCCAACATTGGCATGCTGATATTTGTGCGGCTGCTCAACACTGATACGGACGCCGGCATAGGCCCCCAAATGGACGACCTGATCAATGTCATGTTCATCAAAGAGCCGCTTCATGGCCTCGCCATCGCAGAAGTCCCCTTCGATCAAGGTGACCCTCTCTTCATTGGCGACCTGCTTAACGTTCTCTCGTTTGAGGGCGGGATCGTAGTAGTCGTTAAAGTTGTCGAGACTGATCAGTTTCTCGTTCGATTGTGCGAGGAGAATCTGCGTGAGGTGACTACCAATGAAACCGGCACCGCCGGTGATCAGAATGGCCATGAGAGCGTACTTGCCTAATGCGTCGTAATTTCGCGAATTTAAGGAGACCTGATAACCGCTACAAACGATACTGAGATAGGCAATTTGCTGCAAGATACGCCTCGCTTGTGAGGATTCTTGTCATCGATTAGTCTGGAAGCAATGCTTTACGAGCCCGGCCTTGGCTTATTAGGAAGAGTTTACGGCCGAGAGTTTGTCGTACGATTATTCCTGGAACCGTTTATGCTTCCCCGCATATCTCCCTTGTTTTCCACTGCTGTTCTCATTTTCTTGGGGCTTCTAGCATTTACGGCCACCCATTGGCCGATGCCGCATAAGCTGATGGCACAAACGACCGATTTGCTGCCGCAGTTCGACAAGTTTGTCCACGCTACGATATATGCAGTGCTAGCGATTGCTTTGTTAATCGTGTTTGGGAGTTGGAAGTTTCATTGGTCTGTTTCGTTGGTCTTTACCGTTTGGCTTTCGTTAGTCACTTGGGGGGCTTTTGATGAACTGACGCAGACATTGGTGGCAGGCAGATCTTGTGACCCGGCCGATTTGATTGCTGACGCGATAGGTGTCTCGTTGGGGATCGGTGTGATTGCCTGGGCGCGCGGCCGAAGTGTCGAACAGTGGCTCTTGCCGAGCGAGTCTCGCTCGTAACGAAAGAACGCAGGAATGCCTCTTCCGGATCTTGGTCAGGTTGCCGATTCCCTGCAGCAGCGAATTCCTGACCTGGGGATGGAGCTCCAGCGTCTCGTACGGAGCATCCCGCCAGGCCGTGTGGTTGCTTATGGCGATTTAGCTAACAGCTTGGGTGATTCGGTTGCAAGCCGTTGGGTAGCAACCTACTTGCTGCTTCCGGACGGCCCCGTGGCTGAGTGCTCTCATCGAGTGGTCCGATCGACTGGAGAGTTGGGACTGTATTACAGCGGGGACGTAACCGAAAAAGCGGTGAAGCTCACCCAGGAAGGAATTATGGCCCGTGACGGTCGAGTCGACCTGGACCAATTCCGCTGTGAGTTACCTGCAACGGCAAAGCCTCTCGCGACGCTAAAAGCCTGGCAGCGAGATTTTGTTGTGCCCAGGGCAAAAAACGTTGAGCTGAGCGATGTAACGACGATCGGCGGGCTCGATGTTTCTTATCATGGCGAGACTGGCGTGGCTGTTTGCAGCTGTTTCGGTGCTGATGGCCAGAAGCTGAAGTACCATGACGTAAAGTCTCTCCCGATTCGGTTTCCCTACATCTCTGGTTATCTGGCATTCCGCGAACTACCGGTCTACTTGGAACTGTTGGCTGAAATGCAGGCCAACGAGCGTTTACCGGACGTGCTGCTAGTTGATGGCAATGGAAAGCTGCATCCGCGTCGCATGGGAATCGCGACAATGCTTGGTGCTTTGGTCGGAATAGCAACCATCGGAATTGCCAAGAGCCGTCTTTGCGGAACGCTGCTGCACGAAGATTTAAAGGTGGGCACCTGGGGACCGATTGTTGCCAGCATTGATGAACCGCACGAGGTGCTGGGCTACGCGTTACTACCGCACGGCAAAACAAAGAATCCGCTCTTTATCTCCGAGGGATATGCCGTAGGTGAGGAGGCAATGCGCAGCCTAGTAGACCGCTGCTTTGCGGGGCATCGCAGCCCTGAACCGATCTATCATGCGGACCGCGAGAGCCGGCGGATTGCTAGCACGCTTTGATTCGTCTAGACTCGGAGCCGGCTGCTGGGGTATGGTTCCCGACGACCGATGTTCCCTGTCTTTTTGAACTTCAATCGTCGAGTTGACTGAACCGTGAAAACGACCTTGCTAGTCACCGCTGTCCTGTTTACCTGGGTTTCGCTGGCATCTCTCAATCATGCTGCCGATTTTCAAGTCTCGACACGGCTATACGAGGGAAACAACCCGAACCCTGCGATTACCTTGGAAACCATTTTCAAGGGAGAGAAGGTTTACGATGTCATCACAACGGCGCCTCGCCAAGTGACGATAATCGACTTCGAGGCAGGGCTGGTCACGCTGCTTGATCCCCAACGCCAGGTCAAAGTCACCCTGCGAACCCAAGAAATCTTAGAAAACTCGGCCTACTTTAAAACCAAAGGGAATTTCCCAGATAATCCTCTTTGGAACTTCTTGCGAGATCCAGAGTTCAGCACGCAGTACGATCCCCAAATGAAGTTGTTGAAGATGGAAGGGGGGCCGATCACTTACGAAGTAGATTTGGACTTAATCGACCAACAGCCCCTGGCGGATACTTATTCTCGTTTCTGTGATTGGGCTGCCCAATTGAACTTTGTGACTGGCATAGGCGGGCTGCCTCAGGCACGAATGGAACTTAATAACCAAATTGGTTCCAAGGGGGCAGTCCCGCGAGAAGTACGCAAAACGGTTCGATATTCCGATCCCGCGAAGAGCAGTTTTGCTCGCTCGACCCATGACTATCAATGGAAGTCTACTCCGCAAGGCAACGCGTTGATTCAATCGATTGAAACCGACTTGAAAAAAGCAAAAGCGGTTTCATTTGAAGAATACGTCAAGCCGGTATTCGCCAAGTAAGCAGGCTTGTGACAAGCTAAGCATGGTTCGCTGGATTTGAGCATTTTCCTCAGGTAGGATGGAACTCACCTCGTGGTTCCACTCTTTTAACACCCCACCTGAAATCAAGGATATGCTGCGCATGATCCGAATGTTAACCCTATTGCTTGTAACCGCTTGCGCTTCTACGTGCCTCGCCCAGACGTATGAAATCGTGCAGGAAGACGATGGTCTGACGGTTCATTACGATGGAAAACTGCTGACCCGCTATCTGACAAAAAGCGGCACAAAGCCAATTCTCTATCCTTTACTGGGCCCTGATGGCTTGCCGCTGACACGCCGCTACCCGATCGAGTCGCTTGGTGATCACGAGCGAGACGACCATATTCACCATCGTTCGATGTGGTTCACACACGGCAAGGTGAATGGAACCGACTTCTGGCTGGAAAGTGACGAGAAGGGGGGGAAGATCATCCACGAGGAGTTCGAAAAGGTAACCGACGGCGAAACGGCGCAGATCGTGGCGTTAAATCGCTGGGAAGATCCCGAAGGGAACGTTGTCTGTCGTGATCGGCGTTCGCTTACATTTGGACAAGACGAAGGGCAACAGTATATCGATTACGATGTCACGATCATTCCAGGGGACAAGCCGGTAACTTTTGGGGATACCAAGGAAGGCACCTTTGGCATGCGTGTCGCTGGCACGATGAAGGTCGATGCCAAACTGGGCGGGACGATCGTGAACGATAAGGGGACCAAGAACAAAGATGCATGGGGCAAGCAATCAGCATGGGTCGATTACTATGGCCCAGTTAAGGATAAGACCGTCGGCGTCGCGATCTTGAATCACCCTTCTAGCTACGGCTATCCCACGTACTGGCATGTTCGTACGTATGGCCTGTTTGCCGCGAATCCATTTGGTGTGCATGACTTCGCTGGAAAAGACAAGCCCGCTGGCGATCATACGATCGAGCCAGGCGAAGAGTTGAATCTCCGCTACCGCGTTTTGATTCATGAAGGAACCACAGAAGAGGCAGACATCGCCGGAGCTTTTGCTCGTTACGAAAAAGTAAAGAAGTAACGATGCAAGCACGCTAGAAATTGCAATTTTATTCGACTTTTGAGCAAAGCTCGGCTGGCAATCGCTGGTCGAGCTTTTTGCTTGCGCTGCGAGTAAATATTTCCCATATTTCCTAGCCTAACTATGTCAAACTTTGCCGTCTTCTCTGCCGATACCTAATCTTGCAAACACTTAACCCAGTTTATCTAAACGGCCCATCGTTGGTGGCGATCGATGATGAGTCGGAGTTATACGGAGCATCCCCAACCCATGACCGCTGAATCCCCGTGTTTCACGCAGTTGGAACACCTTCGGCAGTACATTTACCAGATTCTATGTGACAAAGAACAGCTTGAGCCGGGCGTATTCCCCATGACCGAGCGTGTTATCGTGCGAGCCCAAGATCCTTGCGGGATCTACTTTTGCTTGCATGGACCGCGAAGTGTCAAATGCACGGCCATCTGGGAAACCGACACCAACACAATTTTGTTTTACGGGGCCAGTGGCGAACGGTTCCTACGAACGCAATTGTCGAGTTCCTCTGCGTTGCAGGTGGCCGCTTAACTTAGCGGCAGCCTCGGGCGACGGATCGGCCGAGCCGTGCGAATAGACTCTGGATCCATCTCATATTTGAATACCGCATAAACATGGAGGTTTATTGATATGCTAGTCCTTTCTCGCAAGGAAGGTGAGAAACTTCGGCTTGGTGACGAGATCTTAATAACCGTCGTCAAGGTCGGAGCTGATAAGGTGCGTTTGGGAATTCAGGCCCCCTCGAACCTACTCATTCTTCGGGACGAACTCGACACCCACGATCAAATCGAAGCGGAAGACGAGGAACGCACAACACTGGTCTTCACGGCAGAGGTGGACCAGTTGGCCGCGAAAACGCTGAGAATTGCGGCCTGATCACGCTGAGGGGCAAGCGTGACAAATGATCTCGTAGGATGGCTACGTCTTCCCAGGCGAATGCCATCTTCCCTGGAAGGACGTCAGGCGAACCACGATGGCAGGTTCGCCCGAGGCGTCGGTAGCCATCCTACGGTGCGCAGGCAATTGTGCTTCAGCCGTCACAGTTCGTGAAAGAGAGCGCATAAAAAAAGAGGGGTAGTGTGCCACCCCTCAATCACTTTGTATTATCAAAGCACGTCGGTGCGAGAGAATCACTCGCGAGGACGAATCGCACCAGTCAACCCGGTGTAGTCGCAACGATCTTCTTCGTGCCACAAGGGAAGGCCCTGTTCGACCCGACGACGAAGAACTTCGATCTTCGCTTCGGAACCAGCGGGGGCATCGGTGGGGACAAATTCGTCGCCAGCATCCGGAACGAAGTCTTCGTCATGACCGAACTTCAGAATGGCATCGAAAACGTTCTTAATCTTCTGCATCTTTTCCAACTACCTACTTTCAACAAGCATATGCACGGGGCGTGATTTACGTACGGTCGACATGACCGACCTGTTCATTTCGTATTGAAGGAAAGCGGACCTAAGTTAAAGGCCAGCCAACCTTGATGGGGTATCGAGAGCAATATCCGTTCGCCCGTAAGACAGCACAGGACCACCTGTTTCAAACCAAAGAACCGCAACTAAACGTTTCCTGCAGGAACTGGTACCGGTTGTCTACCGTAGGAACTATAGGCTCTAGACCAAACAGTTCTCGGCTTGCTGTGCTGACGGCCTCCAACTCGACCATTAAAAATGTGTGATTTCTTTTGTGGGTCGAGTCTTTGTGAGAGTAGGCCGTTGATCTTCCCAGTGAATCCATCTCTGTTCCGATCAAGCACACGATTATTTATCGATCTCTTAACGTGTCAATACAATTTTCTGCGCGTTACCGCAAGGCAGATGCTTCTGCTAAGCTTAGACCAGTTAAGACTTTCCGCCTAATGAGGGATCTGCAGATGGGCTCGTTTTGCCCACGCACTAACTACTTGAGTGGGAAGTGTCATTAGCGATAGCTTAATGGAGACTTAACTGCTACTAAAGGTTCACTTTGACGATTACTGAGTACCCAACGATTGGCCAAACTATGCCAATCAGCAAGCAAGCCCCCTTGCGAAATATTTTTTGTGGCGTCCGTTTTTTTGAGAATATTCTCGCCTCTTGGGATGTGTGATGACCTGGATACAAAAAGAAATAACTGTCCGCGCACGTCGTCGTGGGTTTCACTTAATCACTCGCGAAGTGTTAGCGGAATTGCCTGATTTAGGGGGTATTCGTGTGGGGATGCTTCATGTTTTCATCAAGCACACCTCGGCTAGTTTGGGCATTAACGAGAACGCGGACCCAGACGTTCCGGTCGATCTGGAAATGGCTTTTTCCAAAATCGTTCCAGAGAGCTTCCCTTATATTCACACCATGGAGGGGCCAGACGACATGCCAGCTCATATTAAAGCCGCCATGCTGGGAAGCAGTGTCACTGTTCCGATTACCGAAGGACGCCTCAATCTAGGAACCTGGCAGGGGATCTATCTTTGTGAACATCGCAACCATGCTAGCGGACGAAGATTGGTGCTCACCATTCAGGGGGAAGCTCATTAGCCACGGACAACTTGGCGGTTTCCGTCGTAGCAGATCGATTTCTGACGGCGAGCAACCCAATCCCAGTCCAGTCGGTGAGGCGGATTGAGGAAGTGATCGTAGGCAGCGGCCATTTGTCGTGCAACCTCTGCATAGGGAACGCCCCCAAAACCGGCGCCAAATGCGGGAAAAGCGACAGTCTCGATCTGACGTTGGTTGTTTTGATTGTGTTGGTAGATTGCCAGCAAGGCACCCCAGGTCGCCATATAGACCTTATCGGTTCCGTCGATGCCTCCTGGCACACGCATCGTTGGTGCATGGCAGACATAGGGAATCGAAGGGTGGTTGGTTTCGACAAGAAATGCCGAACCGACCGGCTGTTCTCCCAAGTAGTTGTTCATGATGCGGAATTGAACCTTTTGCATGAGTTCTTCTCCGAAGTACCGCACCACAGCCGCATCGATCCCGGCCGTCATGATTCCGAATGAGTTTGCCGCCGTCACAAAGCAGTCGTGCGGCTCTAGGTCTTCAAAGCAAGTCTGAAGGACTCGCACTTCAGGCAGTCCCGCGAAACGCGTCTGGAATGCCTGGCACATCTTTTGATTGGGGTGAATGAGCCAAATCTTGATTGAGTCCATATTGTTAGTGTATATAAAACACTAATGTTGGCAAGACGTAACGGGCCAACAAAAAAAGAGGGGCACTCGTCGGGCCCCTCTTGGTGTGACAGATCTACGGTGTGACAACGGTTCAAACTATTTCCGCACACCGCGTCGTCGGATGGGCCCTTCTAGCATCCGTTCGCGAGGGTCTTGCAGGCCTTCGGCTAGGCGATTGAGGGCTTCCGTTTCGATTTGACGTACACGTTCCCGGGTTAAACCGAGCTTTTCGCCGATTTCCTTCAGCGTGTGCGGCTCTTCGCCATGAAGGCCGAAACGCATCTTCAAGACGGTCGACTCGCGGCCGTCCATCGTCTTGAGCATCTCACGAACGTGCTTTAGGTCGTCATGTTCGACCAGTTCCTCTTCCGGATTCTTCAGCCGCTCGTCTGTCACCATCTCGCCCAGCGACCAGCCGTTGTCGGTTTGATCGGTTTGCGGGGTGCTGTTGTAGATGCGGATTGCCTTCTTGATGATCGGCAGTTTCTTTTTCTGCAAACCCAGCACGCGAGCGATTTCTTCTGGAGTTGGCGTCCGGCCAAGCTCTTCCGTCAAACGATTGGTGGCCCGCCGCCATTTCGAGAGCAATTCGACCATGTAAGCCGGAATGCGGATTGTCTTGGCGCAGTTGATCAGCGCTCGCTTGATCGACTGCTTGATCCAGTAGCTGGCATAGGTACTGAAGCGAGTACCCATTGCCGGATCAAAACCTTCGACCGCACGCAAGAGTCCCAGGTTGCCTTCTTCGATCAGATCCTGCAGACCGAGCCCCTTGCCTGTGTACCCGCGAGCGATATTCACGACCAAACGCAAATTAGCGCGGACCATCCGATCGCGCGCCGCTACATCTCCGTTGCCAATGGCCTGGGCGAGTTCCCGTTCTTCCTTGGCGGACAACAGGGCGGTCTCGTTGATTTCACGCAGATAGGTTTCGAGCGGACTTTGCACGGATTCGAAATCGTCGAACTCCGTTTCGCTCCGTTTGGTCTTAGTGGCCATGGTGCTTCTATGCTTTCGGATCGTGGCGGGGGAAATATTTTCACGCTGTCACACCATTGCTATCGTCCATGTGCTATCAGTTTCTTTGCCACATGGCAAAACAGTCCGCTTGGCACAGGATGTTCCGATTGTGATCAATGCAACGGAAACGACCGAAACAAGGAAAGAAGTAGGAAAAACCGAACAGTTTGTAACGGTTAGATTGCGTGGAGCAGAGCGGTGTGGTTTTCCCGCGAAGAATGCGAGGAATCTTGGCTTCCGGCTTGGCCCGTATTTCGAGAGGCACTTATTGCGAGAAATTAGTGCTTGAAAGCCCAAACAAAAAAACGGGGAACGATTGCTCGTTCCCCGTCGGTTGGTTTCAGTTTGTCTGGTCGCTGCTACGACTTGATCATATCCTTCACGGTCATACCGCTGGGGATCATTGGTAGCACGTGTTCCTGGTAGGGCACGGCCACGTCGAGGACATAAGGGCCATCGTGGGCGATCATTTCTTCCAGGGCAGGAATCAGCTCGCTTTTCTTGCTGATCGTCGCACCACCGCAGCCAAAGCCTTTGGCGATTTGGACGAAGTCAGGGTAGCGTTCGGCTGGGTAAATGTCGTTTCCTTTGCCTTCCCATTCATCGTGATGAATTGGGCCCAGGTAGGTATGGGCTCGGTTACCGGCCATGAAGCGGTCTTCCCACTGCACTACCATGCCCAAGTGCTGGTTGTTCACCAACAGGACCTTCACGGGCAAGTTTTCGCAGTAGCAGGTCGCCAGTTCCTGGATGTTCATCAGGAAGCTACCATCCCCTTCGATGTCGATGCATAATGCGTCGGGGTTGGCGGCCTGAGCACCCATGGCGGCGGGCAGACCGAAGCCCATCGTTCCCAAGCCGCTGCTGGAAAGCCAGGTGCGAGGCTTGGCGAATTGATAGAACTGGGCGGCCCACATTTGATGCTGACCCACACCTACCGAGATGATCGTTTCGCGATCTTGCGTCATCCGCGAAAGTTCGGCAATGGCGTGCTGCTGCAGAATGCCGTCGAATTCCTTGTTGTAAGTCAACGGATCATCATGCTTCAGCTTCTGGCAGTGCTTCACCCAATCGGAAATGTCTTCCGGGGCTTCCACTACTTCGTTCAGCATCTTCAAGGCAGGCTTCAAGTCGCTGACGATGGGGATATGAGCTTGCTTGTTCTTGTTCAATTCGCTCGGGTCGATGTCGATGTGAACAATCTTCGCGTCTTTGGCGAATTCCGACAGCTTGCCGGTCACCCGGTCGTCGAAGCGAACGCCCAGCCCGATAAGCAGGTCGCACTCGCTGACCGCCACATTGGCGTAAACGGTGCCGTGCATGCCCAGCATGTCGAGCGAAAGTGGGTCTTTGTTGGGGTAAGCGCCCAAGCCCATCACGGTCATGGTGATCGGAATGCCGGTCTTTTTAACCAGTTCGCGAAGTTCACCGGAGGCCTCGGAGGTGATAATACCACCGCCAGCATAAATAACCGGACGCTTGGCTCGCTTGATCGCTGCGGCCACTTGGCGGATTTGCTCGGGTGCAGCCACGCGTGGCTGAATGTTGTAGCCCGGCAGGTTCATGGCGCAGTCCCAATCGGGCACGCATTGTTCCAGCTGAACGTCCTTCGGAATATCGATCAGCACCGGACCAGGGCGACCGGTCGTAGCGATATGGAAGGCTTCCTTCATGATCCGGGTCAGGTCATGAATATCGGTCACGAGGTAATGATGCTTGGTGATACCGCGACAAACTTCCACGATCGGCGTTTCCTGGAAGGCGTCGGAACCGATGACGGCTCGCGGAACCTGAGCGCTGATCGCAACCAGGGGAATGCTATCGAGCTTGGCGTCGGCAATTGCCGTCACCAAGTTGGTGGCACCCGGACCACTGGTGGCCATCACGGCACCCACTTTGCCGGTGCTGCGGGCAAGCCCTTGTGCGGCAAAGCAGCCACCTTGTTCGTGGCGGGGCAGGATAGTGCGAATCTTGTCTTTGTAGCGGGTCAACGCCTGGTGCAGCGGCATACTGCAACCGCCGGGATAGGCGAAGAGTACTTCTACACCATGTCGTACCAGCGATTCGATCATAATGTCGGCGCCCAGCATGACTTGGTTATTCGAAGCTTTCTCGGTCGAAGTACTCACAGATTCTCTCCGGTGATAGAAACATAATCCTTTTTTTGGACCCGGCTCTTCCGCGAACCAATGCGGATCGACAGCCGCCCTTCAGCCAATCGTGCTGGCCCTATTGCCATAGAGTGGGTCAGGGGACATTGGCCCAAACTATAAGGATAGGCTTTGTGGGGCTAGGGTTCAACCGAATTGGACGTTTTTCGACAACCAAAAACCCTCGGGTGGGGTATTTCCAGGCAGAGAGAAGAGAATTCGGGCGGGATAACGCGAATATCCGACTCGCCTGGCCGGGAGAAGGTAGGGGGACCACCCGGCCAGACGGTTGGATAGAGTTAGTCGACAAACCGATATCGCACGATGCTGTAGAGGGTGGAAAGGGCATCCTTCCATCCGATTTGCTTCCCCGCTGACCAATCGCGTGCATGGTAATGAATGGGGCATTCTTGGAAGCGATAACGCCGCTTGGCCAGTTTAGCGGTGATTTCCGGCTCGAAGCCAAAGCGGTTTTGTTGCGTCGTGATGCGTTGGATGATCGAACGAGGGAAGGCCTTGTAGCAGGTTTCCATATCGGTCAGGTTCAGACCGGTTAAGCAGTTGGACAGGAAAGTCATTGTCTGATTGCCCAAGCGATGGAAATACGACGAGCTTTTCTGGGGCGAGCTCTCTGCTAAAAAACGCGAACCATACGAGACGTCCGCTTCGCCGCTGATCAAAGGACGAATGACCTGAATCAAGTCCTGAGGGTCGTATTCGAGATCCGCATCCTGAATCACCACAATATCGCCGGTCACGTTGGGGATTGCCGTCCGGATTGCGGCTCCTTTCCCTTGGTTACGTGGGTGGTAGATAATTTTCAGGTCGCAAAAATGGGCTAAGCGGGCCAGCACGTCGCGTGTTCCGTCGGTGCTGCCATCTTCGACAATCACAATTTCTGTACGAAACGGCAACTGCATGAGTCGGCTCACAGTTGTCGCGATCGTATCAGCTTCGTTGTAAACCGGCACAATCACCGAAAGTTTGAACTCGTGCGGCAAAGTGTAGTCGAGCTGACTAGGAGAAGACGTTTCGCAGGAGGTAAGCTCGTCGGTCAAATCTTGGGTTTCTGCCAAGCGAAATTCCCAGGGAGCCAAGTCGTATGAATCGGAGGAATGATCGACCGTAGGTTCCCAGGCCTGAGCATGATTGGCTTGTGGGTGTTCGAGTAAGCTGGCTGTCATGGTTGAGTTCTCGTGGGGTTTGGGCTCGAAACGCGAGCCAAGTGCAATGATGGAGTGGCTGTAGCTGGGGCTGTGGGGATTGCTGGCCAGGCTACGTAGCCATTTTGCTTTTCAACATCCGAAATCGAACGCTGTTGTGGGGCGAGGTACTCGGGAGATTGCGGATCGTCGAACAAATTACGACGTCCCCATACTTGAGCCAAACTGTCTTGATAAAGAAGCGTCCAATCTCTTCTCTGTCGCATGACCGCCTCACTGTGAGGTTGGCCACGATCTAGCAATACCAGCTTCGGTACGCCAGCGGTTAGGGCTGCTGTGGGATCGACAGGGGAGTCCAGTTGGCGGAACCGCATCCCTGGGGCATCGCCCAAGATGAAATCAAAGTGCTGATCGACGACGTCTTGGGGGTAACAGGTACGAAATCGCCCATCGAATTGAACCTGCGACTCCCCATCGCCGCAGCGAGCCGCAATGAAGTACTGAGCCCAGTTGTAGGAAACCACCGTCTTGCCATGTAGGTTGTGCTGATTGAGAAATTCAATCGCGGAGACAGGATAGGTGTCGCGATCGACTCGCATCACACTGAGACGCTCCCACAGCGGCACGGCAAATAGCAGAGCCACTAAGCCAACCACACTCCAAACCAACGCTGGGTGCGGGTTCTCTTCGGTCGATTCGTTACGCTGTGTCGCTCGACGCCACGCTGAAACCACGTGTGGTGTACACCAAAATGCAAATAACAACGCTAAAAAAGGTGCGTGTCGTTGGTGCATCACGGACTGCCCGGTAACCAAGGCCAAGACGACCAATTGCGTAAAATCGAGCGGTTTCGTCGAGAACGTCAACGCCCAGAAGCCGACGCCAATCATTGCCAGGAAGGCAATGCTAAACATATCGAACGAATAGAGCGGGTGCCATTCGGTGATCTCGGGACGTGGCACTCGCAGGGCGGCGAACATCCACTGATGAAGTTCCCAGCTATACGGATTCACCAGCGTTGCCAGCACGGCGACGACCAGCATCAACATCAAACGGCGAAGCATGCCAGCTGAAGCCCAGCCGCGCATGGTAGCGGCTTCCAGCATGCGGCAAATCAGGTAAACGGCCAGCACACCGAGCCCAGCCAGAAAGCCGCCATGGCTATTGGTCCAGAGGAAGAACAAGGGAACGCAAAGCCAAAGTAGCCGCATCCGGCGGTGACTCCAATGGAGTGCAGCGGCTGGCTCTCCTCGGCGGAGCGAAGTAAACCAAGGTAAGTTCCAATGCCCCTGCCAACCAGTGAAGGAGACGTCAAACAGCAGCAGTAGCAGGGCAAAAAAGCCAAAGCTAAATAGCTGCGGGCGAACGTTCCAGTGATTCGTTAGATTGACCGCAACCAACAGCGAAACCACAACCACCGGGAAAGGATTGTTGACGTAGTCTTTCGTACGCCAAAACGGTATGGCACAAAGCAGTAGCCCTAAAAGCGTTTTCAGCACCAACAAACCGGTTGGGCCGATCGTATCAACACCTATGGCTAGGGCAAGTTCACTTAGATTCTCGTGATTGATCCAACGATATCCTTCCGCCGTATAGCTGTAGGTTGTGGTGCGGGCTAGTCCATCTCGCAGAGCATCGCGGCCATATTGCACATGCCCCCACAGGTCTGGATCGGCACCGTTAGGGCTAACCGCGATCGCGACAGCGAGAAGTGTTCCGGCTAGGATCCCCCAGCCCGCCCAGCGACGTGACGATGCAGCGTTGGTTAGTTGCCGTGAACTGTCCACAAATGCCCTGCTAATGGAGTTGATGATAACGGACCTATGCGAAAACCATAGGTTGCGTTATCTCTGCGATATCCCACGGGCATGGGGTAAACCGTAATGCGATTTCTACGGTAAAGGCAAACCGATTCCGCAAAGTCGGTACAACCGCTGTAAAGCGTCGCCGGATGTATGTCCATTAGCACCAGTGGGCGATCCCCATAAAAACCAAGCGGACGTTAAAATGGGACGCCGTTTCTTATTTCGTTTCTCCTGGGATTGCAAACTTGATGCCCGATACGCTCGACCTACAAGCCGGACACCAGATCTACACGCGGAAAACGTTGGCTCTTTACGATGTGATTGTGCATCGCTTTTCAAATCACTGGCTGTGGAACTGCCCAACGGCTAAGCTTCAAGCGTGGTTCGAGCGACACGTAACCGATAATCATCTTGATGTGGGAGTGGGAACAGGGTTCTTTCTGGAACGCTGCACGAAATGGACCTCCGAAAGCCGGATCGGGCTACTCGATGCGAATGAGAATTGCTTGCATGTGGCGGAGCAGCGGATTGCTCCGCTGCAAGCGGAAGTCATCCATGCAAACCTGGCGGAACCTTTTAGCCTGCAAACAGAACCCTTTCAATCGCTTTCGCTCATGTATGTTCTGCACTGCTTGCCTGGGGATGCCGCTTTCCGGAAGCGCGTTATCGGGCACTGTGCTACGAGCTTGCTCCCCGGAGGACAACTCTTCGGCGCGACGATCTTAGGACAACCGCAACCGCGTGGTTGGCTCGGGCGGCGTGTTATGGCTTCGTACAATCGAAAAGGTATCTTTGGAAATGCGGACGACACCAAAGATGCGCTCGCAGCAAGCTTGTCAGATTCGCTTCACGACATCGAGATCGAACAGATCGGATCGGTCGCCTTGTTCTCAGGCGTTCGCCCCTAAGGGAATTGTTCAATTCGCCAGGTAATAATCGCGCGGCAAGGTGTTAAGCCAGAAGCGTTGGCGACTTTGCTCAGCCAGTGTTTCACCAGAGAACTTATTCGTCTGACGATCTTCCTGAAAACGCCCAGCTGGCGATTCGAGGACAAACTGTGCGACCTTGGCCGTATTCGTCTTGAGGACGAAAGATCTACCCACCGCGAAAGCAAAACGTTCGCCAGGATACATGGGGGCGCCGGTTGTTCTGAGGGACCACTGGTCGAGTTCAACCGGGACGAACAAATCGTTGGTAGAATCGGCTGCAACATACTTCTGTAGGTCTTCAGGGAGCTTCGTCGCCGCATGACGCACCAGAAAGCAATGCGTTCGCCCAACGTGCGAGGCGTATAAGCCCCACGAAGGCCAAGGGTCTCCGAGACCAATTAATTCTAAGGTTGGGAACAAAAGGACCAGCCCGCAAATCGCTTGAGCTAGACGAACGTTCCAGCAAGCCGGTTGAGGTGTTGCCGTTGGGACGGGAAACCAAAACAGAAGTATCGCTTGCACGAAAAAGAAGACATTCCAAAGCAGCACGCCCCAACTGTGATTCAAGCCCAAAGGGCCCAAAACCAACAGCAAGCCAACATGCATCAAGCAAGCCGCGACAACTCCCACTTTTCGAGTTTGACGATTAAGCAGCAGGAGGAAGGCCAGCATCTCGAAGGCCGGGAAAGCGAGGGCGAACCACTTCCAGGGTCCAAGCTGTATGGGTATTAGGTTCAAGCCCACAAAGTTGCCGAGTGTGGCTAAAAAGTCCGAGCCTAACTCGTTGACAAACGAAGGATTTAGCTTAGACAAAGCCGAGTAAAAGTAAATGCTAAGCACCAACCAACTCGCTAAGCGGCGGGCAATCGCCGGAGGGGCCAGGCCAAAGAAAAGAGCCAACACGGCGAACTGATAGGCCCAAGGTTGAAAGCGATGTTGATTCAACAGGAATGCGAAGACCAACAAGAACGCCAACGCCAGCCACATGGCAGCGGCCCATTTAAACTGAGGCCCTGTTAGCAACAGTCCGAGCGAAAGAGCAAGGATTGCCCCCAATAGCCCCAGGTCGACAAAGCCAGGTACGGGACAAAAGACCTCCAGAACCGGAACCGCAGGGAACTGCTGTTGAGGAAGCCAAATCAGATAGGTTACGCCAACCAGGATGGGCAGAAACAAGCTTACCAAGCGTTGGTATAAGAAAAAGGCTCGATCAGTATCCGATCGAGCCTCGGGCGATTCGTGTTCAACGGTTTGCACGCGTGAAATCCTACGTGTCCGATTTCTCTTCGGCTGGTTTCTCGGCTTCCATCGGCTGGGCGGGTTGCTCTGCCGGTTCTTCGGCAGGTGTTTCCGCCTTTTCAGCAGCGGGCTTTTCTTCCATGGGCTGAGGTTCTTCCGCCTTCGGTTCGGTTGGCTCCGATTCCGGAGGTTGTTCTTTCATCGGCTCTGTTGCTTTGGGCCCGGTCGCCGTCGGCTCTTTGGTTTCCGCTTCGGCTTTCATAGGCTCTTCAGCAGGCTTCTCTGCGGACTTGGGAGTCTCTTCTTTCATCGGAGCCTTGTCCGATTCGTCAGTGCCCTTTTCTGGGCCCTTTTCTGGAGATTCTTCCTTCGACGGTTCGTCGTCCGGATTCCAGGTCGGAGGAACGAAGTCGTCCGTATTGTTCTGGAGGATATCGAGCAGCGGGAAGTTGGGGGAAATGTCCTCGTCAAACTGGTTCAACAGCGAACGGTATTCCTTGATGGAATCCGCCAACACGTCTGCCGACGAGTCGTCGCGGAGGGCAGGGTAGTCGTCGTAGATCTCAGTCCACTTTTCCCAGGCCTTCTCATATAGTTCGCGTGCTTTGACAAGGTTGGCATCCTTGTATGCTTCATGGGCATCGTACACAAGCTTGCGAGCTTCAAGGTTGCGATCGGTCATTTCCGATTCGGCGCGTGTCTTCCAGTAGTTGAAAGCGACGATGTCCTTTTGGCGATCAATCACGCCTCGAAGAAACTTGGCCTGGTCGAGCTGGTTTGCCAGTTTCGAGGCGTCCAAGGTTCCTTCGATATTGTTGGCTCGCATGTGTTTGACCACATCGAACTCCGAAACTCTCAAGGACTGTTGGGCTTCGTAGGCTAGGCTTCGTTGCTCGTCTGTACGTTCTTCCTCTTTGGTCTCGATGGCCGCTTTACTCTCTGCAGGAAGTTTCGCCAGTTTCTCTTGATAGATCACATCGACGTATTGGCCGTACTTGTCGTCGAATTCCTTTTGATCGACCTTTATCTCCTTGTTGAGGCGGTCAGCATCATTGAGCTTGATCGAGATGCCATAGGTCGACGGCATTTCGTGGTCGCCGTATTCGTTCCAATCGGCGTAGGCCTTGGCCCAGGCCGCTTTGGCTTTTTCAGAAATGTGTCCTTCTTTTTCAATCGCCTCGCCAAAGTTCATCAGACGTTTGGCAGGGTATTGGTAGAAAATCGTCGGCGACATTGCGCCGATGCTGCCGCGTTCGTTGTCGAGCGTATCGGTGGCCCAAAGATCCCACAGCCGGGCGACAAGCCAGTTGTCTGGGTTGCCTTCCACGACACCAGAAGCATTTTGCACGACGTCGAAGCCGCTGCGGTCGAGGTGCTCTTGGATTTTCGAATGAAACAACCGGTCGGTCGGAAAGAGTTCGCGATACTCGACTTTTTCGTCGGCGATACCAAATTTGTTGCCGAAGAAGTGCGCGATGGAGTTCATCATGCGCGGTTCGTTATAGTTGTATTCGGTCCCGTCCATGTGATATTCGATACCACGCTTAACCCACAGGTAGCGGTGCTTGTAGTTATCGAACTCGCGCGACACGTTGTACGACATATTCCAAGATTGGAACTCCCAGACCTTTAGTAAGTGTGGGTTCAAATACGAAATCGTACGGGCCGTGGCCTCCATCAGGGTGTATTGTTCAGTCTTCTGGTATTCGTTTAGTTGGTTCCAGAGGAGCGTGATCGCAACACCATCAAGCCCAACCAGCGATAAACGCATCGCTTCACTAGCCGGGTCGACCTTGCCTAGCTCGGCGTCGGAAATGTGATATTCCTTCCGCAATTGGGCGAGCAAGCCACCTGGGTTGTCTTCGGCAGTAGTGGCTGGGCGGCTGATCAACGAGATCGCGATCAGCAGCACGATCATGCAACCGCCATAGATAATCTTATGTTGAAAAGATTTGTTCTTGTTCATGCTGCGATTTCTTTCGATTTCAGAAAGAAGTAACCCACTGCGACCAGGGCCACGAGGAAGCCGATGACGGTGATAAGTTGTTCCGCGACCACAGCCAGCGGGATATTGTAGCCATCGACGACAAAGCCCATCGTGTCGAACATGCTGTAGTCAGGCAGCATGTTCACAAAGGCATAGATCATGAAGGCGAATGCCATATCAATCGATTGTATAACCTTGACCCAGGTATAGTCACCTAATTCGGTCATAATGTTCTTCTGTTGGAACAGACGGACCATGGCTTCTGTCGGGCCACCGCCGTACCAACCGGTTTTCTCACCGAAAATAACATTTCGAGCCAAGCCTCGGACATCTTCGGCGATGGTACCGTAGCCCAGGGCCAAAAACGAACCAAGCAATGCGACTGGGCCTTTTAGGAACGTGCTGAACACGAGCCCGAAAGTGATCACCAAAACCACCTGAAACCAAATGCCGACGTAGCACTTGATATAGTTCATCAAAAAGCTGCGGTTGTCTTCTAGGATGTAGACCGAGTTTTGGGCAACGCCGAAGTACTGCCCTGGCTCCACACACTGAATCCACAATTCCAAGCGACCGTTATCTTCGGTCGTAAGGTCTTCAATCAGGTCGAGCGTCGGTTGTTTCGGGTCGGTTTTGAAGTTGGACAGTTTGCGAGGAATGTACTGCAGGTCTGATTCTTCTTTGGCGGTAAATGGAATCGCGATACTACGAGCCCCAGTTTCGGGGTTTTTGAAATAGTAGTTACCACGAATCCCTTCGGTGATCGTTCCTTTGTACGTTCGGAAAACGCTCAGGTTGAACTCAACCGGCAATTGTCCTTCGCTGTTGAGCAGCGATTCGTTGACATCATCGAAGGTGAAGACCGCCGCACCGAAGGTTCCCCCTTCGATGTAGCTGAAGTATTCCCATTCTTTACCGACATTGATACCGCGATCAGAAGGGTTCTTACCTGAACGATCAAGGAATTGAACTGTGCCGATATGGCGGACGCGGGCCTGGAACATGTCCGATGGCCCTTGTACGACGTACTTTTCTTCTGGCCCGGCACCTTCTTTGGTCACGATCGTATGGCGATGTTCGTGAACCAGATCGGTTTCGCCGTCACCTTCGGGATAAATGGTAACGGTGTGCTTATGCCCTTCCGATTCGGTTGTTTCCCCGATTAAGGTGCCGTTCTCGCCGGGGACTAAGTCATTGGCGTTAATGTAGTGAGTATGGCGTAAGCCTTGCAGCAGAAAAACGTACGACAAGACGGCCATCACGACCAAAACGCCAGTACCCACAGCAACAAAACCAAACAGTCGCCCCAGGAAAATTTCACTCGGAAGAACTGGCTTGGTGAAGATGGTGTAGATCGTGCGATTTTTGATGTCGTCTGGCAGGCTAAAAACACTTAGCCCGATCACCAGCAGCAAAACAAGCCACTTAGGGAAGGTGAGAACGAACGTCAAATACAAGCGAACCGGTTGCTCGGCGCTCGGGTTGATATACCAACCTGCGACCAGCAGCACCAGCAAGAAGATCGCAAAAATGATGAGGACCTTCTTCCGGATCGCTTCTTGAATCGCCAGCCAGGTCATGGCCCACACACGGCGGGGGGAGATCGAAAGCAGCTCAGGGACCGCTTTCACAGCCGTGCCGAAAACTGCATAGAAGGCTTCAAACGGGCCGTTGCGAAAGACGGAGACCGCAAAACCGAAGACGATCCCGCAGACGATCAAAATGACCAAGGCAATCAGAAAGGTCAGTAGACCCCCTAATTGCTGGCCTGGAATGGGAAGAAGCCACTGGTTCAATGACTGGATATTATCTTCAATCCCCATGGTGACTGTTTCTTACTCGTGATATTCGCGTGGAAAGAATAGAGAGGCCGAAGGCAACGTGGGTATTAAGACTGTTCCGAACCGGCTCGACGGCCAGGTCGGGCCTCGCTCTCGCGAACGATATTGAGGAACAGTTCTTCCAGGGTAGTCGTCGGGTTCTCGACCGAGATGTTCTCGGCATGCTCCCGCTGGAGAATGGCCATGATCTCTGCTTTGGCCTGTTCACTAACCCCTTTCGCGCGAATCTGGGTTTCATCGCTCACCTTCAGCAAGGCGTCCACGCGACCCAGTTCTTTTAGTTCACCTTGATGCAGAATCGCAATTCGGTCTGCCACGTCTTGCAGGTCGGCCAGTTGGTGGCTGGTGACCAGGACCGTTTTGCCTTCGTCGCGAAGCTTAAGGATCAAGTCCTTCATTTCGCGAATACCGATGGGATCTAAGCCGGTGGTTGGTTCGTCGAGAAAGATCAATTCTGGATCGTTAATCAACGCTTGAGCCAAGCCAATGCGGCGAGTCATGCCCTTCGAGTATTCTTTCAACTGACGGCGTTCAGCCCATTTCAGGCCGACCATCTCGATCAGTTCGTTCACGCGGCGATGGCGGACATCGGCAGGCATGTTGAACAATTGCCCGTAGAAGTTAAGCGTCTCGCGTGCGTCCAGGAAGCGATAGAGGTACGATTCTTCCGGCAAATAACCAATCCGTTCCTTGGTGGCAATGCTGGAAGGGTCTTGTCCGAAGACTAACGCCTGGCCGCTGGTGGGGAACAACAGCCCCAGCAACAGCTTCATGGTCGTCGACTTCCCGGAACCATTCGGCCCCAGGAGCCCGAAGATTTCTCCTCGGCGGACCTCAAGATCGAGCGCCTTAAGCGCTCGCACCTTCTGGCGACCCCAGAAATCGCGATAAATCTTGGTCAGATTTCGCGTTTCGATGATGACTTCGTTATTGGAAGGAGCGGTCGATTGCGGTTGAGTTTCTACCGATGCCATGGAACCTGTTTCAAGCCACGGTGGTGGATTTAAGTGAAGGAAGAAATTAGGAGAAGTAAATGAATAGGTGAACTGCACCAAAAAATCATTGCACAGCTCGAATATTCCCTGTGTACGTAGCTCAGCCAGCTTGGTTCGGCTAGCGACGACAGCTTTTTCTACTTCCCCGGTGAATGGGAGAACGCATAAGGGAAAAGTTCGACTATAAATGCGCGGCCACCACGTGGCAAGGAACCAAAGTCCTATGCGGTATGGAGTTTATGCGAACTTCCCCAGCATTTTCCGGATTTTCCGCCTGGATGGGGGATTCTGCTAATTATCCGTTTCGCTTGATCAGGTTAGCGTCGGCAATTTCAGAGTAGGCCAGCAACTCTCAATTACCTATCTAGGTAGCAGAAGGAAAAGGGGGAGGAAAATGCTTTAAATTCTTATGCCTAAAGCAAGCTTCCGGAGGAAATTACCCTGAAAATTATGACAAAATCACTCGGCTTAGACCTAGGAAGCGGGTATCATTCATTTACCCACCCGAGAGGGAGGCATATCGGTAGCTTCGCCCCATTTTTGGTAGAGGTCGGCACGTATGAACCGTCGCGAGGGCTTCACACTCGTCGAGTTGTTGGTCGTTATTTCGATTATTGGCGTGTTGGTTGGTCTTCTATTGCCAGCCGTTCAACAGGCACGCGAAGCCGCTCGGCGCATGCAATGCACGAATAGTCTCAAACAGTTGGGGCTTGCATCGCTTACATATCACGACACCTATGATTCGTTTCCCCCTGCTTGGGATAGCCAAGGTGGATGGTCTGGTTTTGCTCGCTTGCTCCCCTATATCGAACAAGCCAATATCGAGGCCGCCATCGATTGGGGAACGTCGTATACCAAATACCAGTCCAATGGACCTGCTGGAAATATCTTGAAGACCGGCACTCCGCTCCCTGCGTTGGAGTTGGATATGTTCAAGTGTCCTTCGGAAGTCAACTTACGGGGTGTCGATGCCTCGGGAGATGGCATTCCAGATTATTTCCCCTCGAATTACGCCCTCTGCCATGGCACGTTCAGTGTTTACAACGGCAGTAGCGCCGGGGATGGCGCTTTTGGTGCGAATCGTTATACCCGGATTGCCGAGTTCCAGACCGATGGAACGAGCAACACCATGGGCATCTCGGAAGTGAACTCGTTCACCTTGTTTAGCAGCGGTTCGCGGACCTATGACAATTCGGCGGGGATTCCTTCTCTGTCCGATATGGCTTCGGTTATCAGCACCAACGTGAGCTCAGGCTCTTCGAACTTTGGCCACACACAGTGGGTCTCAGGGAATGTACTTCAAACGGGGTACACGGCCTTCTTTACGCCGAATACCATCTTCAATATCGATGGTCGTTTGCAGCCAGCAGACTTTGTGAATAACCCCGAAGGGGAGTCTGATGTGGCCGATAACCCCTGTATGGCAGCGGTTACGGCGCGCAGCTTCCACCCTGGCGTGGTGAACGTGACCTTCATGGATGGGAGTGTGACTAAGGTGACCGAAACGGTCGACTTGTATGTCTACCGCGCGATTGCCACCCGCTTTGGTGGTGAGGTTGTCGAACGCAACAAGCTATAAGCGTTCCACCGCCCGATTTTTCGCGCTTTTGAAGTCGGGCGTTTCCATCTGGTGAAAGCAGTAGGAACTTCAATTGTCGTTTGTACAAGTTGCAAACATTACAAGTACTACTGCTAGCATCTCGATGTTGAGATATTTTGTGCAGCCTCTAAGTTGTTACTGTCAAACAGGTTGCTGTTTATGGCTAGGGCTTCTCACTGCAATTGGCACGCCGGGTGCTTTACTGTTAGACAAGCTCGTAACAAATGTTCCTCAAACATTCGTGCAACCTCCAATATTCATTTCGTCTGTCCAACGAAATGAAACCCGTTAAACAACGTCCGTCTCCTGATTCGGCCGGTTTGCTTCCCGCAGCAAACCGGTCTTTTTTTTGTCATGACACGGCCAGATTGGTCGAGTGAACAAGGTCACAGTGAAAAGCAGAGGCAGCAGCACATTCAGTCCCCAGCTATTTACGCTAAAATAACTCAACTACGGCTGAATTGAATATCGCTTGAAACCTTGGGAAAGCCACATCGTTGGACGCCGGACAAAGTCTTACTGAGTCGACTCGTTATCAAGAGGCGTTGGATTATCTTTTCCAACGTATTAACTACGAGCGAACCACCGACATTCCCTATCGCTCGCGTAGCTTCAAGCTCGACCGGATGCAGGCCCTGATGGATGCTTTGGGCAATCCAGAGCGAAAAGTGAAAGTGATTCACGTCGCGGGAACCAAGGGAAAAGGTTCGACTTCGGCATTTTTGGCCAACGTTCTTTGGAAGGCGGGCTATCAGGTCGGTAAATTTACTTCACCCCATTTGGAACGTCTGGAAGAACGTTTCTGGCTCAGTGGTGAGAGTTGCTCGGCGGACGATATCGTGTGGTTGGTCAACCGACTGGTGCCGATTATCAAGCAAATGGATGAAGCCTCAGGGCCAGAAGACCGTTTGACCTTCTTCGAGTTAACGACGGCGATGGGCTTCCTGCTATTCGCAGAGCGAAACGTTGATTTCGCCGTGTTGGAAGTTGGCCTGGGCGGACGACTTGATTCGACGAACGTTTGCCATCCTTTGTTATGTGTGATTACCAGCATCAGCCGCGATCACATGGCACTGCTGGGTGATACCTTAGCTCAAATTGCTGGCGAGAAAGCCGGCATCATTAAACCAGGTGTGCCGGTGGTTAGTGGGGTTGAGGCCATCGAAGCTCGTCAGGTTATTGCAGACGTGGCACGAAGTCATCAGGCGCGTTTGTGGCAACTGGGCGAAGACTTTTCGAGCCGACCTACGGATCGTGCCTGGAAAGAATCCTCTGCGGGGGCACTGTTTCAGCAGACGTTCCATTTCTGCTGGAAAGAGAACGAGCCACGCGCTTATGCGATTGGTATCAAAGGGCAACATCAAGTTGCGAACGCGGGCCTGGCAATTGCTTGCATTGAATTGCTGCGGCAGATGGGCTTTGACATTTCAGAAGACGCACTGCGCGAAGGACTTGCTACAACGGCTTTGCCGGCGAGGATCGAGTGCGTCTGCGATCGCCCAACAATCATTGTCGACGCGGCTCACAACGATGCGTCAGCGGCGGCGCTGGTGAGCGTTCTGGAAGAGCATTTTCCTGGCCGTCGGCGGCAACTTGTTTTTGCGTCTAGCGGTGACAAAGACCACGCGGCAGTGTTGCAACATTTGCTAGGTGTGTTCGACGAGGTTTGGCTGACTAAGTATAGTTTCAGCCCCCGCGCGACCGATCCGGCATACTTACTTTCTTTGGCTGAAAAGCTTGAGCTTGAGAAGTTGCCGAAGTTGCACACGGCAGACGACGCAAAGGTTGCCTTTCACGAGGCGATTGAATCAAGCGGTTCTAACGACGTGCTAGTTGTTACTGGTTCGTTCTTTATTGCGGCGGAATTCAAGCGCTTTTGGAGAGAACAACAAGCGGGCCAGGCTTCCTCTATTTCGTCCGCCGCTCGATAACGCCATCCCACCCTGCTGGGCTCTGACCATGGTGCTCGGCTATTTGGTTCAGCAGCAATGTTCGCGGACCAAACGAGACGGGCACTTGTTGAAGCAGTTCGATCGCTTGTGCCCATTGCCCAGCCTCGAAGCATGCGAGTGCTTGCATGTATTCGGACAACCAAGCCAGCTTGTCTGGCTGAACCGTGTAGATTTGCGTAGGGTTTTTGAGACCTGCCAGACGAAAGTTGCCAAGCCGGACGAAGTGGTCGGCTGGGATGGAAGGATCGTTCTGCAGAAACTGCTTGGCGGCCTCGTCCAGCAGAAGGGGAACGCCGAGTGGTTTGGTCAAGCCTTCGATCCTTGCTGCCAAATTCACTGGTGGCCCGAACGCGGTGACTTTGACTTGGTCGCGGCTGCCAATCATGCCTGCTACCGCGCGGCCAGCCGCGATGCCGATACCGGCTTGCGGGGGCTTTTCACAGCAGAGGAAATCGGTGCCTGCGAGGGTGCGGATAATTTTCTGCGCGGCGTTGAGCGCGCCGAGTGGCTGCTGCAAAGTATCTTTGGGCCAACCCCAGAATCCCATGACAGCATCGCCGTGAAAGTCGCCTATCACCCCTTGTTCCGCCAAGATGGCCGAGGTGATTGTCGAGAGCGTTTCGCTCGTTTGCTGGAGATAAGGTATCAGCCGGTCGAAGTGTTCTTCTGTGGCTGCCGAGAAACCACGTAGATCGCAAAAGAGAATCACAAGGTCCGCTTCCCGTGGCGACAGATAGCTTTCCAAGTCAGAGGAAATGCCTTCGAGCAGGCCAGGGGTGAAGAACTGATTTAACTGCGATTGGCGGCGTTCCAGGGCTAAATTGCGAGAAAGGTTGGCAAACGTCGAGCCCACGAGTTCCGCAAACTTGATATCGTCTTGCAGAAGTTCAACCTCGGTCAGGTTTCCTTTTAATTGGGCGCGGCGGCCAGATAGGTAGAGCGCGCCAGATTTGTTCAATTGAAACTTGAGAGGAATGCACATCGCCCAGTCATGCCCGGCAACCTGGGTGTAGTCGCTTCCGCTTGGCATCGGGTCGTTCGACCACACATGCAGTACGCACATTTCGGACTGGGTGGCATGTTCGATCAGGCTTTGGCTGGAACCACCTGGGGTGGAAAGCCCGTCTCGGCTATCCCAAGCGATCGGAACAAAGCGAGTTTTATCTTTACGAGTACGCTGTTCCAGCAAGACGACATCGTTGCTATGCGTGATCCCTTCCAGCAGTTGTTGCAGCGTGATTGTCACCAGTTGTTCATGGTCGTTGCACGAAGTCATCTTCGAGACCATCTCGGTCAGTAATTCGATTCGACCCGGTGTCTTGCGAAACGCAGCCTTGCGGATCTCGTTAGGGTGAATGGTGACTTCTGTTTTGGGGCTGCGATGGGGGAGGGGAAAACTTGGCTCGGTGTTCTCCAGTAAGAATTCAGTGTGCCCAATTACGAAGTGTTGTCCCGGTTTGAGCCAAAACGTCGACTCTGGTTGCGAATTGAAGAAGATGGGATTTACCGCTTCCTGAAATTGGCGAACTTCTAACTGGGCGCCATTCCAGGTCAGTTGAGCATGTTTGGAGGAAACCTGTTTGTCCCAGGCCACCGGGAAGGCGAGGGTGGTTCGGCCAATAATAAACGGCTGGTTCGGCACCAAGCGGCGGCGCCAACGCTGAGAAGAAAGAGTATCGCGGGCAAAAAGTTCAGCCATTGGGCCTTCTTATTTGGGGGTAGTGTTCCGCACCGGCAGAGCGATCGTCGTTTGCTCGTGGGGAGGAATGATGCTGCTGGTATCCCCTGTGGCATGAGCCCCCACAGGAACACGGCGTAACGCTCGCACCACGAAGTACCATAACGTCAAGACAACCACAATAATCAATATTGCGGCCAAGATACCTTGCCGTGAAAGTTGTGAACCAAGCTCGAAAATCGGCTTCACCGCGAAGGCATGTTCCTCTTGTACGACGACCACTAAGCCGGTCGAGTCTTGCTGCGGGGCAGCGGGACCAGGGCGGGTTGGCATCGAGACTCCTTGTGCCGCAAAAATCCAATCTCGATCGTAGGCAGCACCGAGTTCGTCTCTGCCAATCGGGTCTTTACCGACCACTGGGGTCCCGGTTTCGAATTGTGAAAGTTGTACGCGGAATTGAGGATCTTCTGAAAATCGCAGCGGTACCATTTCGTGGTTTTCAAGCAATTTATCGAAAAGCGGATGCTGCAGGATCACGCCATGCGTGGGGGCGTCACGGCCATCAACCAAAATTGCGAACTGGTGCTCGGCAGGTTCCAGGCCGGTGAACTTGCCGACATCCACCGACATCGCAACGACCCCGATGATCTTTCCTTCGTGCCGAATAGGAGTCGACATCGCGACCTTCCAAGTTCCAGAAGCCGTACTGCGAAACACCGCAGAAAGATGAGTTGATTCGATCGGAGGTGGTGTCGGGGCGGTTGGCGAAAGGTCTTCGCTTCCGCCATGAAAATAGGTGCGGTAACCGAAATAGCCACCAATCGGCGTCATGGCCAGATTGGCATCGTAGGAAGAGGCAAGCTGAATACCATGCGAATCAATGACAAACCAACTGGAAGTGTTGGCTTGCGAAGGAAGGTTGAACTGATCCATGATCCGCTGCTGCAGAGCTTGGCGAGCTGGATGTTGCTGGAATTGAACTCGGTCTGGAGATTGATTCTTACCGGTTGCGCGTACGGCGTGCAGCTTTTCCAGAAGCGGTTCCAGTTCGGGGTCGTGAATTGTACTGAGAAAGAGTTGCTGAAATTCTTTGTCCTTGGCTAGGCGTTCCACATCTTCAAAGCGGGCATTGATCGCATGAGAAACATTCGTAGCAGCCAACTCCGCTGCGAATTGATTGCTCTCGTGTGCTTTGGAGACCATTGCTTTCTCCGAGGCTTTCATCGCAAACTCGTAGTTGGTCCAAGCAAAGAAAAGCCCAATCATGAGCAGGATGGCTGGCCCTAATACTCCCAGTAGAATGAGGGGGCGACGATACCTCATGCGGTCCCGTTCGTTCAGGGCGTCAAGCACCTCTTGAACGTTGTGGTAGCGGTGGCGAGGATCGGCGGAAATCGCCCGGTCGACAATCTGAATCAGCTCGCGATCGACTCCACGAATCTTTTTATGGGCATCTGGAGGAGGTGAAGCCGTGATCAGTTCGCGGTATTTTTGCAAACGATCGCGCAGGCCATTGGAAGAATCAATTTCTCCGACACTCGAAGAAGAGCGAAACGGAGGCTCACCCACGAGCATCGTATAAAGCAGAGCCCCCAGGGCATAGACGTCCCAGCGGACATCAGGAGTCGCTTCTACGTCTGCTTGTTCCGGAGCCATGAAGAACAGCGTTCCCAGGGCAGGGCGTTGGTCGTGGGAAAGCCGCGACTGGCCAAAGTCGGCAATACGAGCCTTCCCGTCCTGGTCGAGTAGAATGTTAGCAGGCTTCAAGTCACAGTGGAAAATTCCCTTCCCATGGGCGTGAAGCAGGCCAATCACGACATCTCGAAAGATCTCGATTGCGTCGTCCACCTGCATCGCACCACCACGACGGAGGCGGTCTTCGAGCGATCCGTTGGGCAGGTACTCCATGACATAATAAGGAGGTTCCGCGTTCCATCCCACTTCCAGCAATTGAACGACATAGCGATCTGCGGAAAGAAAGACCAGTTTCTCGACCTCGGCGGCGACGAAGCTTTCGTCCAATGCCCCGCGATGATGGTAGATTTTGATGGCGACACGGCGCCCTGTGTTTTGGGCCGTCGCGACCCAAACCTCGCCATAGGCGCCACGTCCGAGTAACGAGTCGAGATCGTAGCCTGGGATTTCGCAGGGAGGATTCCCCTTGGGCCGGCTTAGGTGCTTGGCGGCACTAAGCTGCCCTGGCGTTTGTTTTTGCGTTTCGTCCAGGCTCATGGCATCGTGGAAAGGGAGGGAAGAAGTGATTGCAACATTTTACGGTCATTTGCCGAGTGGACCAATCATGACACGCGGTACTAGCAGCTAAAGAAGACACCGGTCCCCATCGAAGTTTACCCATCGTGGGGAGCGTAAGTTGATATTTTAAGGAAGATTTCATGCCCCATTTTTTACATAAAACACTTACGCCGGTACTTACCCTACTTTGGTTGAGCGGCTTGTCTGGTTTGGTTTGGGCTCAGGCTGAATCCCCCGCAGAACCTTTGGATGGCGAAAATGGCCGCCCATTGGCTATCGGAGAGTTTCGACCCAAAGCGACGTTAAAGGTTCGTGAGACCAATTTGACTCACGCCAAATTTCCGGTGGTCGACGATCATACGCACTTTCGTTATCGCCTCAGGCATTCGCCTGAACAGCTAGACGACTTTGTCGAAGTGATGGATCGCAACAATATCGCGATTTGCGTCAGCCTCGATGGAAAATTAGGGGCCGACTTCGACGAGCATGCGAAATACCTGTGGACGAAGTACCCGGATCGATTTCTGATTTATGCGAATATCGATTGGCAAGGAGACGGCGACCCTGAGAAACCAGAAACATGGGCCTGTCAGCGACCAGACTTTGCCCGGCGCATGACTTTGGAACTGGCCGAAGCGAAAAAGAAGGGGGCCAGTGGGCTGAAACTATTCAAACAATTTGGCCTGGGCTATAAAGACGCAGACGGTTCGCTACTGAAGATCGATGACCCACGTTGGGACCCGATTTGGAAAGCCTGTGGAGAGCTGGGATTGCCGGTCATCATTCATACGGCCGATCCAGCCGCGTTCTTTGAACCGATCGACAAGACGAACGAACGCTGGGAAGAACTTTCGCGGCACCCCGATTGGAGTTTCTATGGCGATCAGTTCCCCTCGCGTGAGGAATTGCTGGCCGCGCGTAACCGGGTGATCGAGCGTCATCCAGAAACGACCTTCATCGGAGCGCACTTTGCCAACAACTCGGAAGATTTGGGGCAAGTGGCAGAGTGGTTAGAGAAGTACCCGAATTTATACATCGAGCCTGCTTCTCGTATCTCGGAATTGGGGCGGCAACCTTATACTGCGCGCGAGTTTTTCTTGAAGTATCAAGATCGAATCCTATTCGGTACCGACGGCCCCTGGCCGGAGCAGAGATTGCATTACTATTGGCGATTCTTCGAGACCTTCGACGAATACTTCCCTTACTCCGAAAAAGTCCCGCCTCCGCAAGGGTTGTGGTACGTCTATGGCATCAAGTTGCCTGACGACGTGCTGAAAAAGATCTATCACGGCAACGCGGCGAAGGTTATCCCCGGGGTTGAAGAGAAGTTGAAGAAGATTCTGACCAACCAAGCTGCCCCGTAGGCACGTAGCTGAACGAATAGATCTCGGGACCCGTAGGAACGAAGGGCACATTGTTCAAGCGGATCGAGAAGAAATCGAGGTTTGTGGTTCTCCTCGGTTGGGATACATTAGGCAAACCATGGCTGTCGCATCTCTGCCAGCAGTGCTAGCGGCGGCCCCATGTTCACGGAGGAAATTCATGAAGACGACATCCCAATCATCGGTTGCTCTCGCGGCGATTATCCTAGCGCTCTTAAGTGCTCATTCGGTCTTCGCTCAAGTGAGCCGCGAAGACATGGTCGTACAGCAATCGACGGAAGTGCTCAACGAAATTATGGCCATTCCGGCCAAAGGAATTCCTCATGCGCTTTTGGCTCGGGCTGAAGGGGTTGTGATCATTCCCAATATGATCAAAGGGGGATTCGTCATCGGTGTCCGACACGGCCGTGGTGTGGTGTTGGTGCGAAATGAAAACCGTGGTTGGCAGCCTCCTCAATTTGTCACGATGACCGGAGGAAGCGTTGGCTGGCAAGCTGGTATTCAAGCGACCGATGTTGTCTTGGTGTTTCAAACCAAGAAAAGCATTCAAGGGCTTCTTACTGGCAAGTTCACCATTGGGGTCGATGCTTCTGCAGCCGCTGGGCCTGTCGGGCGTCAGGCTTCCGCTGGAACCGATTTGAGCTTGCAAAGCGAAATTTTCTCTTACAGCCGCAGCCGGGGCTTGTTTGTGGGGGCAGCGGTCGATGGCAGTTCGTTGCAAATCGACACTCTCGCCAATCGAAACTATTACGCGAGTACCGGCCTCACGCCTAACGGCCAGCCTGCGATCAATACGCCAGTGCTTCCGGCATCGGCCGTCCAGTTGTTGCAAACAATCGCCAAGTATGCCGACAACGTCCCTGTTCAAGCAGAGAACACCACCTACGAAGTTCCACAGGAAGTCGTCGAACTCAACCCGGCGATGACGCCAGCACAAAACGCGATTGGCATCGATCAACTCCGAATGGAGTTGGCTGCAGCATCCAATCGGTTAGGAAGTGTGCTTGATAACCAGTGGAAAGGATATCTGGCCTTGCCCAAGGAAGTTTACGAGCAAGGACCCCACCCTAATCCTCAGACTTTGAAAGCATGTATTGCTCGCTACGATCAAGTTGCCGGAAATGCCAACTACGCACAGCTAACGCAACGACCTGATTTTCAGCACGTGCATGGTTTGTTAATTACCTATACCGATGCCTTGGCTGCCATGGCGGCTGAAAACGGCGAAATTCGACTCCCTCCTCCGCCAAGTAATGTGGGACCTCAAGTTGTAGCCCCGCAACCAGTCGGACCGCAGGAAATCGCCCCTCAAGGGGTTGCCCCTTCCGTGATCCTTCCACGTTAGAAGTGATTGCCAGAAGCCTGATTCATCCAAGAGAGCATCCCTAGATGCTCTCTTGGTCGTTTGTAGAGCCTGATTTCTGAGAGAGACCTTAGCCAAGTACTCCGCATATCAGGGAATATCCCCCCTATTCTTTCCGCTGCTCGAAAATCCCCGTATATTCAGCACCTGGAGCGAACCAAGTTTCAGGTGTTTTTTTGTCGGTCGGAGAAAACGAGCATGTCGGAAATTGATCTCAAGTCGTACATTCGCGATGTCCCAGACTTCCCCAAACCGGGAATCTTGTTCCGCGATATCACGCCCCTGTTGGCCAATCCGCACGTGTTCAACGAAGCAATCGATCAGATGGCCGCCCACTACGAGGGGAAGAAGATCGATGCGATTGTCGCGGCAGAAGCCCGTGGCTTTATCTTCGCCGCCCCGTTGGCTTTGCGGCTTAATTGCGGTTTCGTGCCGGTGCGCAAGCCTGGCAAGCTGCCTTTCGATACGCATTCGTTCCACTATGAGCTAGAATATGGGAGCGACACCCTCGAAATCCACATCGATGGCGTTCAGCCAGGGCAAAACGTGCTGATGGTCGACGATCTGCTGGCCACCGGCGGTACGATGAAAGCCTGTTGTAATTTGGTCGAAAAGATCGGGGCCACCGTGGTTGGCTGCTGCTTCTTAATCAATCTCAAGGCGCTCGAGGGTGAACAGCGGATCGCTCCATTCGAGTCTTTCAGCTTGATCGAATACTGAAAAGTGAATTAGGCTCAGCGACAGTTTGATGAAGATAGAAAGCACTATATTAAATTGCATTCTCATCAACTAGATATTGCTAATCGCATGGGTAAACTTCTCCTGCGATGGGAAGCTCAATCTGATCGCTGCGACGAAATCCTCGACGGCTGGAAAAAGCAAATGCCTTAGATTCCTTGCGTCGTCATATCTCTTTGCGGCGGTACATTGTGTCGCCGCTTCGGAAACGTTCGCCAGCTGCGTTGGTTCTCGGCTCGTGCCACGGCTTATCTGATTAGGCATAGCAAAATCGCTTTCATCTTCTCAAAACGAAAGCAGAATTTCGATGGGACGACGCAGGTCCGAAGCAGGCTTTTTCTTCTTCAGTGCTCATCTGAGATGGCTCGTGACATCCATCTTGTGGGGTTGAGACGTCGGATGAATTGAGGGCAAGGAAACACAACCCTTCAATCCTCGTGATCACTATCGTAAGTCGCCAGCACGAAGTACGATTCTGTCTTAAAGAGTTTCTCTAGGCATCAAGAGCAGTCGATCTGTGGCTGTTATATCAACAGGTGTTGCTTTGTAGATGTGGGCAACAGGTTGTGCAAATTCTGCACAAAGTATCGGTTATTTAAGCGTCAGAGAGATCGTCTAGGAACCAGGTAGGCCATGTGAGCAATCTTTGCTCAATGGAGTGTTTGGGGGCGACAGGCCATTGTCCTGGCATTAGTGGCTTGGTTCCGATTGTTGTTCAGGCGGACTGTGCAGGCGTGACCTGTAAGCGAAAAGGAAATCAAATATTGGCACACGCAGTGCTAAAATAACTTGGGCTGCGCGCATTCGTGACAGCTATCCCAATAATTTCATAGGCCTTTTTTTATGTTCGCTGATTTCTTTCAGTTGAAGAAAGTAATGGATTTCAGAAGGAAACCACTTGGTCGACGCTGGTTTACTGGCTGCATGGTGATGTTCCTGGCGGGAACGGCGAATGTCTACTGCGCCCACGCGCAAGATAAAACGCCCCAGGCGGAGGATCCGATTTTTCATGCCATCCAGGAAAAAGCCGCTGATGTTGCCGCCAAGCCGTATCAGTCATCCCCTGAATTACCGGGCGAACTCAAAGACTTAAACTATGACACCTACCGTCTGATCGCTTTCGAGCACGAAAAATCGATCTGGAAGCCAGAGGCATTGCCCTTTTGGATGGAGCTTTTTCATCGCGGGTATATTTATCGCGATGAAGTTCAGGTGTTTCTTTTGCCGCCGGGAAGTTCATCCGTGAATGAGGCTGAACGGTTAGATTTCGATCCTTCTCGCTTTCAATATCGTGGCGAACTGGCCGGGCTGACTCCTCCTAAAGATTTGGGATATGCCGGCCTGAAAATCATCGGCAAATTTCCCAAGTCAGAGCACCCGCTAGAGATTGCTTCGTTTTTAGGTGCTAGTTACTTTCGTGCAATTTCCCCTGATCAGTTCTATGGGACGAGTGCCCGAGGTTTGGCGGTTGATATTGGTTTGGCGAAGCCAGAAGAGTTTCCCGTCTTTCGAGAATTTTGGGTAGAACGCCCCCAACCAGATGCCAAGCAGTTCAAGGTTTGGGCTTTGCTAGATAGCCCCAGTGTGACGGGGGCTTATGCGTTTGTAATTCATCCTAACGAAACGATGACGATCGACGTTAAGGCGGAACTTCATTTCCGTAAAGTTCCTGAGAAGGTGGGCGTTGCTCCGCTGACAAGCATGTGGATGTGGGGGCTGGGCAAAGAAGGTCCAGCCAACGATCCCCGTCCCCGGGTTCATGATGCCGATAGTTTGTTGATTCAAACGGGCGAGAACGAGTGGATTCGGCGTTCGCTGAATCGTCTCGATTTTCCTTCGCTCAGCAATTACCAGGCGCGGCAGCTATACGGCTTTGGGCTTATGCAGTCCGAGCGAGACCCGGCTCGGTATCAAGACGATGAAGCCAAGTACGATCTCCGGCCGAGTGTTTGGATTACGCCGAGCAAACCATGGGTGAACGGAACAGTACAGCTTTTAGAACTTCCTTCCGATCATGAAGGGACTGATAACATTGGCGCCTACTGGGTTGCCGATCGACCTGTTACGACCGACCAACCTATTGAGTTGGAATATGAAATTGCCTTCCTCCACCAGGCACCCAAGCAGCATTCGCTGGCGAAGGTGACTGACTTTCGAGTTGATCGCTCGGATAAATCCTCCCTCCATCTCACCGTCGTTTTTCAGGGCGACAACCTATCCAGACTTCCAGTGGAACGCGAGTTGCTACCTCTTATCGAGGTACAACGAGGCAGCGCGAAAGAGATCGTCGTCCGGCGAACTGCGCTTAACACGGTGGAAGTCTCGTGCAAGTTGATCCCGGACGGACCTTACGCCATGGAGATTGAGGTTGTCCTCAAGGTAGAGGACGAGCTCTGCTCTGAATCGTGGAGATATCTATGTCCCATTTAAGCTCAACCACTGACGTCGGAGCCCTATACGGTCACTCCTTCGACGCCAACCAGATGGGCCCGGTATTACCGACTCCCCCTTTGCATCGTGAACTTTCAGATGCTGATGTTCGCGGAGCAAAGAGCGTCGTCGCCGATTACTTACGTGACCTTGGTTTAACCGATCCTGATTTTATCGCTTCCGAAAGTAAGCGAATTGTCAACGAGTCGCTCGCCGCGATTGCGGAAGATCCCAAGACCAATGGAAAGCGGCTCCGTAAGATGGCCATCCGGCTAACCGTTAAAAAGTTAGCCAAGTGGGTTCATGCCATTGAAGTCGAGCATGGAGCCGAGGGCACGCCCAATCCGCCTGGGGTAATCGGTGCGCACTTGCCAGAGCTTTTGAGCCTGCACCCGCAAGGTTTGGTCGACGAGTCATTGCCGGAACGGTTTGTGGCCTCGGCTCAAACCAAACGGAAGCCCGTCGTGCCGCCACCGGTTCCTAAGGGAATGACGAAACAGAAGCTTCCGCTGTTGCCTCGTTGGGGCAAGCAGCTTGCCGAAGTATTGGGATTGTGCCAAGCAAGCCACAAGAAATCAGACAATATCGCAAGCGAAGGGGGCGAGCAGCCTTGTTCCTTTCGAAGTTGCTTCAACGTAACCCGGGGGTTGTTGGCGTTCCTTACCTTGCTGACAACGGCAACGGCGGCGGCTGTTTATTGGGAGACGGTGTCGGCAACAGGGATCTTTCAGTATCCGCTGGTGGGCATGTTTGTGCTGCTGTTCTTCTGGATTGCGTTTAGTTTCTGGACGGCCACGATGGGGCTGGCTTCGATCTTAATGTCGAAGAAGCAGAAGAAGGTGATCCCGGTTGACGATCCTGAATACCTGACCGGTTTGCCGCGTAGCGCGATCTTAATGCCGATCTACAACGAAGATACTGCCAGCGTAATGGCGAATCTGAAGGCGGTTGCTTTATCGCTGAAGTCGATCGGCGCCGCAGATAAGTTTGACCTATTTGTTCTCTCGGACACCACCAACCCCGATGTCTGGCTCGAAGAAGAACGGGCCTGGGCCAAGTTGGTGATCGATTTGCCGGAGCATTGCCGCGTTTACTATCGCCACCGCGCGAAGAATACTAGCCGCAAGGCAGGCAACATCGCCGACTTCTGCCAACGCTGGGGCGACCACTATCCTTACATGACGGTACTCGACGCCGATAGTGTGATGTCGGGCGAAACGCTGGTCGAGATGGTCCGCCGCATGGAAAACGATCCGCAGATCGGAATCTTGCAGGTCCCACCGACCCCAGTCAATCGTCAGTCGTTCTTCGCCCGGACCCAGCAATTTGCTGCTCAGGTTTACGGTCGTGTTTTCCTAGAGGGCTTCGCCTTGTGGTCGGAATGCGACGGGAATTACTGGGGGCATAATGCGATTATTCGCATCAAGCCGTTCATGGAACATTGTGACCTACCGGTTTTGCCGGGCAATGGACCATTAGGTGGCGAGATTTTAAGTCACGACTTCGTAGAAGCCGCTTTGATGCGACGAGCCGGTTGGAAAATTTGTCTGGCTCACGATCTTCAAGGGAGCTATGAAGAGTGCCCGACCACGATGCTCGATTATGCCCAACGTGACCAACGCTGGTGCCAAGGGAACATGCAGCACATGGGCTTGCTGCTCGCCGATGGTTTTCACCCAACTAGCCGGCTTCATTTGAGCATGGGCGTGATGAGCTACCTGGCTTCACCGCTGTGGTTGGTCTTCCTCACCCTGTCGCTGGTGGCTGCTTATCTTGGGGGCGACGCTGCGGCTGCTGGGATCAATCCTTGGCTTGCTGGCGGGCTGTTCGCGGCGACGATGGGGATGCTGCTCATTCCGAAAGCTTACGGCTTGTTCGCGTTAATGCTTCGACCCCTGCCGCAAGATTCACCTCAGATTCGCCAGCGGGCTTGGCTGGGTGTTTTGCTAGAAACAGGCGTTGCGATCTTGATTGCTCCGATCATGATGCTGTTGCACAGCCAATTTGTGTTGGCGACGTTACGTGGAAAGAAGGTGAAGTGGAACGCCCAGCAACGCGATGACGTTGGCGTTTCGCTGACGGATGCGTTCATGATGCACTGGGCTCATACCCTAGTTGGTGTCACCGCGACGGCGATCCTGTGCTTCACCGCCCCTACTTTCTTGCTCTGGCTTTCACCGGTCTTGGTTGGTTTGGTCTTCTCGGTACCGCTATCGATGCTGCTGGGGAGCTTGGAGATCGGCAAGAAGATGAAAGGACAAGGCTTGCTTCTCATCAACGAGGAAGTCGAAGCTCCGGAAGTACTTAAAGTGCAACGCGCTGCTCTGGCGAAGTCTAGTCGCGAAAAGCAAGCTGGTCCCAAGGGGGATCTGTTTGAAATGGTGCTACTAGATCCCGCCTATTTGGTGTTGCACTTGGGGATTTTACGAACGAGTGAACGCGAGATTCCGATCTTTCGTGATCAATTGATGGCGATTCAAGCAGTTGTTAAGCGAGATGGGCTGCACGCGCTTCCGCCTAAGATTCGCTTCCAGGTGCAGAATAACCGCTACGCGATGGAGCAGTTGCACATTCAACTGCGATCTCAGCGGAAACCAAAATCGCCATTGGCCTATCGATCGTAAGCCTAGAAAGCCACTAAAACCTAGAACATGCCCACCAACGTGTGGGCATGTTTCGTTTCTTGACGCGGCAAATTTGTAGAACGCGGCACGGTGTCGGGTTAAGCAACACGGCGAGTTTCTTCGGGCAGCTCTGGGTAGGCGAAACCACTTTGCGAATCGTTCCAACGCCGCAGGGCGACTGCTACCAGATGGCCACCAAAGGCAACCGACAACTTTAACGCATGTTGAATACGCAGTTGTCGACCAACCAAGGGAACGCAGTCGATATCGACATCTGGGTCGAGGCTGCGGAGATTCGAGGTAGGTGGCACGAATCCGTCTCGCAGAGCGAGGGCGGTCATGGCCAGTTCTACGCTGCCAGAGGCATTCAGTAGGTGGCCGATCATAGATTTGATACTGCTGGCACACAAACGGCTAGCGAACGGCCCGAACGCTGCTCGGATACCGCGAGCCTCGTTGACATCGTTTTGCTGTGTGCCGGTGCCGTGACAGTTTACGTAATCAATATCACGTGGCCCCAGATTGCTCGATTTCAGCGTAATGCGGAGTAGACGTTCCAGGGCATCGCTGTTCATATCGATGCCGGTGACATGGTGTGCTTCGGCCAACATGCGGCAGCCAAGCACCTCGGCATAGATCTTAGCTCCCCGAGCTAACGCATGGCTGAGCCGTTCGACCACGAACATGGCGGCACCTTCGCCAATAACGAACCCGTTGCGGGTTTTGTCGAAGGGACGGCAAGCTCGTACCGGGTCGGCATCGTCGGAGAGGACACGCATCTTGCGGAAGCCTGCGACGAATAATGGATCGATTGCTTCGGCACTCCCCGCCAAGGCGATATCGCACTGGCCATCGCGAATCGCACGGACCGCACAGCCAAGTTCGACTAAGCCACTCGCACAGGCTGTGGAATGGGAAAGCCGCGGACCTTCCAACTGAAATTTGTGGGCGACATGGTAGGAAGGTGTGCAGGGGAAAAATTGTTCGTGAGGAATTCCACCAGCTACCGGCCAGGTACCGCCAGGAACATCGATCACATCGAAGATCGCACGGGCGTCTCCCATACCGGCACTCACGGCACAGCCGAAACGAGTTCGGTCGATATTGCCCATGTCGATTTGGGCGTCTTTTAATGCCTCGCCGGCGGCGATTTCGTTGAGAGTAAGAATCTTCAAACGAGGTTCGTAGCCGGGGGGCAGGTCGACCGGTGCGCCGAGAACGAGATTGTCTTCTATCGGCGAGATGCCCGTCATACGGCGAATTCCGCACGTTCCGCGCTGAATCGACGCCCAGGTCGATTCCCGATCCTGTCCGACGGACGTGATCAAGCCGATTCCGGTGATCACGACCGGGTCTTTCGCGTCTTCCATGGTCACGTTTTGCGTATTCCAACCGCTAAATGCCTGTTGCCCCGCCGAGCGATCTCCCTATCGATCGGGCTTTCGAGGCCATCGTGTGGGAAAGTTACCCAATACCAAGAAACGTTTCCAGTTCAGTTTCTGAGAGTTCTTAGAAGCAACTCTCGGGGAATTCCGCATATCTGGAAAGAATTACCAAATTTCCCTCAAGAATGGTTGCCAAAAATGTGCTGCCGGGTAAACTCTTGGACGTGGGAAATTAACCCATGAGTGGATTTTAATTGGCGATTTAGTGGGAAACTAACCCAAAACGGCGTTTGGCGGTTTTCCTGAATGAAAACGAAAACCTATGGGGTCCGACGAGTTCATTCTGGGCGAATTCAGCCGCACGCTGGACGACCGGTTTCGGCTGTCGATTCCCACGCAAATAACCGACCTTCTTGCACCCAAGGAGGACGACCTGATTCTCGTCAAGGAGCGACCTGGTTGCTTGAGCTTATGGAACGGACCGCAGTGGCAGGGCAAGCTCGATGCGGGGGTGAATTTGGTTCACGCCAAGATCGCTGCGGGCAAGCTAGAGAACCGCATTGCCGACGTTCAGTTGCTGGGGCGACTGCTTTCCACGCGACAACGCAATGTTGCGTTAGCTGGAAAAGGGAGATTACTGATACCTGAAGGATTTCGGGAGTTCTTAGGCGTAGATGCCGGCGGCGAAGTTTTGATTATCGGAGCGGCTGTCTGTGTCGAAATTTGGAAGCCCGAAGCCTGGCTACAAAATCTGGAAGAGAAGATGCCCGAGTTCCGATCGCTTTTGGATCAACTCAGTGGCTAAACCAAAACAATAGATGAAGTCACTTTGCTTGCTAGGGAATTGATCGAACGTCGTTAACCCTGTTTTGTTCCGTAACGACCAGGTCAATCACAAGATACCAGGGATGGCCTTTGGGCAAGGATGCCTACTTTTATAATTCCCCAGTAAGCGACGGCCCCGCGGTTGAGAATAGTCCACTCAACCGCGGGGCTTTTTTTTATGCGCTCCACGTAAAGCACATGGTTAAGGCAGCGCTTCGCCGTAGAGCTTGCCGTGTTTACCCTTGCTGGCTGGCAACAAAGGCCATACGCAGTTGGTAGAGGACGTTCTGTAATCCTGCTTTTTCGTTGGCGTCGAGATTGCCTTGGGTCTTCTCTTCGAGCATGGCCAGTAAGTCGATCATGTGTTTGGCAACCTCAGGCTGTTTCGTTACCTGGCCTGTGCCTGGTTCAGGGATTTGCCCCATGGCAGCAAACGCCTGGGTAGCCATCATGGAAATCAGAAAGCCAAAATCGGCCTTGGGGAGTTTGCCTGGGGATGGGGGTGGCGTAGCCTCAGCGGGCGACTCGATCGGAGCCTCGGGCTGTTCCTCGATAGCCTGCTTTTCTTTTTCCTGACGGACTTGTTCTTTCCAATCGCCATCAACGACGATCTTCTTCTCAGGGTCTTCGCTCATCGGTTTTGTCTACTTGTCGGAGGAATATGGGAAAGGGTGAGGGAAGGTTCTGCCTCAATCGCTGTTACCGATTGAGGGCATTCCAATCTACGTTTTACTAGGAATCAGGTTTCATGCTCAATAGTCGTATATGCACGTGAGTGAGTCATGGGAATACGGTGATTGACTTGGCTCGATAGGCACGAAACTCTTGCCACGAGTTTTTCTGGCTGTCCCTAGATGCTTGCTTGGGAGGTTTGTTTGCCGCCGCTTTGTCTTGCTTTGGCCTAAGAAGATAAGCAAACGACGAAGTGTGCTTGATTGTACGATCGTATGAAAACCGGCGGAGAATCGCTCGTTTCAGTTGCTACGGTATCTCAAGGGGGGCGTCCGGCAAGCAAAGAGAGGTGCGGAAGATCGCGGTTGCCAGATCAGAAGAAGTGGGAAATAGGTGCTGAACGCCTCTCTTCCCGCAGCAAGATTGGGAAGAGAGGGGGATCAATACTCTTGTTAGGCGTCGGCGGCTTGTTCCGAGGCAGTCTTGGAAGAAGGAGCTTCCTTCTTGGCATCACGACGGCGGCGAGCGATGGCCGCACCGACAAAGCCGGCGAAGAGCGGATGCGCCTTGATTGGCTTGCTCTTGAATTCCGGATGGAATTGAACAGCAACAAACCAAGGGTGCTCGTCGATTTCCAGAATCTCGACCAACGAGTTATCTGGCTTCAGGCCGGCAAAGCTCATCCCGTGGCTACGGAACTGGTCTCGGTAGACGTTATTAAATTCGTAGCGATGACGATGGCGCTCTGAAATTTCTTCTTGGCCGTATGCCTCGAGCGATTTGGAGCCTTCCTTAAGCGAGCAAGGTTGCGTGCCAAGACGCATTGTGCCCCCCTTATCGGTGATGTTCTTCTGCTCGTCGAGCAAGCCGATAATCGGATGCGGTGTATGTTTGTCGAATTCGGTCGAGTGGGCACCTTCCAGATTCACCACATTGCGGGCGAACTCAATGGCAGCACACTGCATCCCGAGGCAAATTCCCATGAATGGGATACCCCGTTGGCGAGCATAGCGGATGGCATCGATCTTCCCTTCGATGCCCCGTTCGCCGAAGCCGCCTGGGACTAGGATGCCATCGAAGCCAGCCAGCATCCGTTCGGCCCCTTCCGTTTCAAGGGCTTCGCTTTGAATGCGCCCGATTCGGATTTGGGACTTATGATGAATGCCGGCGTGATCGATTGCTTCGTAAATCGATTTGTAGGCGTCTTTGTGTTCCGCGTATTTGCCGACAACCGCGATGCTGATTTCGTGGTCTGGGTAACGGAGTGTCTGTAGGATCTCTTGCCACGGGGTCAGGTCGACCGACGAAACTTGCGGCAAGCCCAGTTTGGTGGCAATCAGGTCATCGAGCTGATTGTCATGCAAGCTGATAGGGACTTCGTAGATCGAGAAGTCTTTGTCTTTCTCTTCGATCACGGCTTCGATCGGCACGTTACAGAACAACGCGATCTTTTCGCGGTCGTCGCGGCTCAAGTTTCGTTCGGTGCGGCAAATTAGAATGTCTGGCTGAATACCAATTTCTCGCAGTTGGCCGACCGAGTGTTGGGTTGGCTTGGTTTTCAGTTCGCCGGCAGCTTTCAGGTAAGGAACGAGCGTCAAGTGAATGAACAGGCAGTTCTCACGCCCGACGGTCTGCGGGAATTGACGAATCGCTTCTAAGAACGGTTGGCTTTCGATATCGCCGACCGTTCCCCCAATTTCGGTGATAATGACATCGGTATCGTCATCGCCCAGTTTGCGAATGACCGACTTGATTTCGTCGGTGATGTGCGGAATGACCTGAACCGTCTTGCCCAGGAACTCGCCGCGACGTTCTTTGTTGATCACCGACAGATAAATCTGCCCGGTCGTGTAGTTGGAATCGCGGGTCAGCGGGCTGTTGGTGAATCGCTCGTAATGCCCTAGGTCGAGGTCGGTTTCGCTACCGTCGTCCAGCACGTAGACTTCGCCATGCTGGTAGGGGCTCATGGTGCCAGGGTCGACGTTAATATAGGGGTCGAGCTTCTGCATCTTGACCTTGAGGCCACGCTGTTCGAGCAGCATCCCGACCGATGCGCTGGTCAACCCTTTACCTAGTGAACTGACAACGCCGCCGGTGACGAAAATGTGTTTTGCCATGAAGTTGCGGGGGCCCTTCGACCTTGCGTGCATCCAAGCAGAAAGAGAGACATGCCACGACGGCTATTTTGGTTCGGCAGAGGATGTTAACATCCTGGCCATTAAGTGCCTGTTAATGCCCGGCCAACGGGGATTAATCAGACCCTAAGGAAAACCAAAGCAGGGCCGCTAGCGTGAAAACACTATCCTAGCAATTGCTCATCTTTCTGACAAACGCCGCATAGTCGCTTGGCGTGTCAATTCCGATGCTGGGTTCCGCAATTTTGCCCACCAAAATTGGCTCTCCCATCTCCAAAACACGAAGTTGCTCTAACTTTTCGAGCTGTTCCAAAGGAGAGGGAGGGGCGGTGGCTAGTTTCAACAAAAAATCGCGGCGATAGGCGTAGATGCCCAAATGTTGGTAAAAGACCGCTGGCTCTGCCGAGAGCATCTCGTCGAAACCATCCCGAACGTGGGGGATAGGACTACGGCTGAAATAGAGAGCCCGCCCGTTTTCAGCACAAACGACTTTTACGCAGGCAGGATCTTGCAGCTTTTCCAGGCTGCGAATCGGTGTGCCGAGGGTGGCCATCGAGACTTCTGGATTTAGCTCGAGCAAGCGACGAACGGTTTCGATTGCTTCTGCCGAGATCTCTGGTTCGTCCCCTTGGACATTGATGAAGATATCGACATCCGGGCGAGAACGAGCCACTTCAGCCACGCGATCGGTACCGCTAGCACATGTTTCGCTGGTCATGACCGCTTCACCGCCGAACCCTTGCACTGCCTGGCAGATCGTATCGTGGTCGGTCGCTACGACCACACCGTCTGTCCCGCGGGCGAGGCAAGCTGCTTCGTACGTATGCTGAATTAACGGCTTGCCTGTTTCGGCCAGCAGCAGCTTTTCAGGCAAGCGGGACGAGTGCAGCCGAGCCGGGATGACAACAAGGCTGGAAAGCGAAAGGGCGAGTTCAGGCTTCATGGTTAAAAAGTTGGAATTCCATTCGAAATGGGCATATCGCGTGATCGAGACGCGAAAACGCCGACAGCATACGCTTTAACCTGTGGAAATCAGAAGCCCAATTTGTGGTCTGATCTTCGTACGTAAACAGGATTTTGCTACGCTTGACATTGATAGCGGGGCAACCATTGGACGAACGATTGAGGATACGGTTCTATGTGCGGTATTGTCGGATACGTGGGAAACTTGCGTGCGGCAGACTTCTTGCTGGAAGGTTTGCGGCGGCTTGAGTATCGCGGGTACGACAGCGCCGGCATTGCCGCAGTCGATCGTCATGAAGACATTCACATCGTCAAGTCCGCCGGCAGGATCGCCGCTTTGGCAGAACAATTGGCGGACGACATGCCAATCGGGACGACAGGAATCGGCCATACACGCTGGGCTACTCATGGCCCGGCGACCCAGGCCAACGCTCATCCGCACCCTGGTCCCAACGGCGAGGTTGTGGTGGTTCATAATGGGGTGATTGAAAATTACGCCGCGCTTAAGTCGCGCCTGCAACAAAAAGGATACGTCTTTCGTTCCGACACCGACACGGAAGTGATTGCCTTCATGTTGGAAGATGGCCTCAAGCAACTTCCAATTGCCCCGAATCAAGCGCCGACCGACGAAGCACTGGTCGGGCTAGTGCAAAAGGTGTTGGCCAAGCTGCAAGGAACTTACGGGGTAGGAATTCTATTTCGCAGCCGGCCTGATTTGATTATCGCGGCTCGGCTAGGTAGCCCGCTGGTGATTGGTGTATCGGAAGATGCTCACTTCCTGGCGAGTGATGCTTCTCCCTTGGTGGGCTATACCGAAAAGATTGTGTACCTGACCGATCATCAGTTGGCCTTGCTCAAAGCGGACTCGTTGCAGATTGCCCATCGCGATCTAGGAGAAGTCACCCACAGTGTTGAAAAGTTGGAGATTGCCTCTGGTGATGTCGAACTAGGGGACTTCGAGCATTACATGCTCAAAGAGATTTTCGAGCAGCCGCAATCGCTGGAAAACGTGATGCGTGGCCGGTTGAGTCTCGACAATGCCACCGCTGTGTTTGGCGGGCTGAACTTGAGCCCGCAAGAATTGCGCGGCGTCGATCGAATTTTGCTGACCGCTTGCGGAACGAGCTGGCATGCCGCGATGGTGGGTGAGTACATGATCGAGGAGATGGCTCGAATTCCGGTGGAAGTCGAGTACGCTTCAGAATTGCGGTATCGAAATCCGCCGGTTCCGCGGCGAACGCTGGTGTTTGGAATCACACAGAGTGGAGAAACGGCTGATACCTTGGCCGCCCTGCGTGAGATGAAGCGGAAAGGGCATCCCACCCTGGCGATCTGTAATGTCGTGGGTAGTAGCATCGCCCAGGAATCGGATGGCGGCATCTATTTACACGCCGGCCCGGAAGTGGGCGTGGCTTCGACGAAAGCATTCACGTCGCAGTTAGCCGTGATGGCGATGCTAGGGCTTTATTTTGGTCGCTTGAATCACCTGAGCTTTGATCAGGGCTATCGAATCATCCAAGCTTTGCAAACGCTACCGGATGCCGTTCGCCAGGCGCTCGGCACTCAGGGGCAAGCGAAGAAGGTAGCGGAAAAGTATCAATCGGTGAACAACTTCCTGTACCTAGGGCGTTACTTCAACTTTCCGGTGGCTTTGGAAGGGGCATTGAAGCTGAAGGAAATCAGCTATATCCACGCCGAAGGCTACCCGGCTGCAGAACTGAAGCATGGTCCGATTGCCTTAGTCGATGAGAACACCCCCAGCGTCTTTATCATGCCGCAGGGCGTGGTGTATGACAAAGTGATGAGTAACCTGCAAGAGATCAAGGCCCGCGGCGGCCCAGTCATCGCGATTGCCAGCGAAGACGACCACGAGATCGAAAAGTACGCCGACGACGTGATTCGTATCCCGAAGGTGGAAGAGTTCCTTCAGCCAATCGTCTCCGTGATACCGCTGCAGTTCATTGCCTACCACATCGCGCTGCTGCGCGGCTGCGATGTCGACAAGCCGCGAAACTTGGCGAAGAGTGTAACGGTGGAGTAGATTTACGGTTCGCCATCGACCTAGTTTCCATCCGTTAACTCCAAAATGCTTACATGACGGACGCCATCGTTGAGAATGACCGACCAGGGACCCGCTTTACGCTGCGAAAGCTCTTTGCTTTGGTGTGGGTGGTTGCGGCCTTGTTAGGATCGGTTTATCGACTTGATCCGTACAGTCCGTTGCTGCTGGCTTTCTTAGGTATTCCATCTGCTGCTCTCGGCTATCTGTTGATTTCAGGCCAGAAGCATAGCGGTAGTTTGCGTTATGCGTTGCTTCTTTGGGTTTCCCTGGCGATGGTATTCGGTGTTGTTTTACCGAGTATCTTCAATCGTCTCAGTTGTCCGTTCGAGTTGCCGCCATCCGCTTCTCAACTGCAGGCTTCTGAGCGGATGAACGGCTTCACGGGGGCCGATACGCGGGTCACCTTCCACGCCTCGGTAGAAGATTGCTATGCAACCTTGGCCAAAGTCGAACGCGTGTACCGCGTTAAATTTGGGCCTGGTATGCCGATCGATCAATCGATTTCTAACGCTCGCTTTACATTTGTGCCTGCCTGGGGCAACTCGCCCCGGCATCAGCAAGCTTGGTTCAATCCGAACAAGATTGAAGAGGGGGAATACTTCAGCGACGGATACGTCCAAGTTTGGATTGATACGAAGCGGGGCATTTTCTATATGGACGCATATGTTTAAAGCGTTGGGCTGGTGACTTTTCACGGAAGACGGCCCCAGCTTGGTAAACCAAGTTTCATCCGTCACGTCGGAGTAAGATTTTCTTGCTTAGGTTGCCTGTGTGATTTAGCATGATAGGAACTCGGTCTAACGAGTTTGCTTTCGCTATTCCAATTGAGGGATTTTCAATGCGGTTCGTCTGTTTGGTTCTTTTGCTCGTCGGCTTGGGGTGTAAGCCGATTGAAAGCCTCGAAAGTTCAGATACTTCGAGTACGGCGAAATCAGGGGAATCGGTGTCACCACAGGATTGGAAAGACCCGCAGCAAGTTCAGCAAGATCTTCGCCGGGTCATGGCGGCAACTTTTGAAGGTGATGTCGATACGCTGCTTGGCTTAACGCATGAGAAAGTCTTGGAAGTTGTTGATGACCCGGAAGTAGCCCGCGAGGCGATGCGGGGCGTTCTAGCTACTTTCCAGGAAAATAATGTGAGTATGGATGTGCTTGAATTCACAACGGAACCTTATTTTTTGGAATCCGAAAAGAGTCATTTTGTGGTTATTCCAATACGCATGGTATTGACCATTGATGAGAAGAAGGTAGAGGCGATTGGTTACGAATTCGGGCAAAAAAAGAAAACGGAAAGCGAATGGAAATACATTGCAGGAAAGAAAGTCAACCCGCAGACGGTTGGCAATTTGTTCCCCGACTTTCCGAGTGACTTTAAGTTCCCTGAGATGAGAATGAACCTATTGTAAGTAATCGCAATGCATAGAGCTCGAACAAAAAAACGCCGCACAAATCGTGCGGCGTTTTTTCGTCGGAGCGTCAGTTGAGAGATGGCCTCTTCTCTACTGCCCCGCCTCCGTGAGCATCGGTTTTTCCCCTCGGCCTTGTAGTGCCGCCAAGAGTAGTCCTCCCCAGCCTGCCAGCAAGATCATCGCACCAATGGGCGCGAGCACACCGATCGTGGGCATGTTGAAGTAGGCTCCTAGGGCGAGTCCGCCTCCGTAAAGAAGCGTTCCCAGGCCAAAACCGATTCCTCCTATAAGTTGTCCTTTGCCCGACGTACTAAGCAGGCCCAAGCCGACCAGGGCTAAGGAATAGATCGAAATTGATTGAATCCCTTTCTGGTATCTTGCCCAGCGTTGGTCGCTCTCTTGGCGATCAATCGTACTGATTTCCATGCTGTCTTTTTCCTGGCTCCCATCAGGGTTGATCCGGCCAGGGGTGAGCTTGGCTTTTTCACGCAGTTCTGTTTGGAACTTGGCTTGGACAAACGATTCGCCAACGGGCCCAGCAAGGACTGCACCCAAGCCGAATAGGCAGCCAAAAATTAAGTTGAGCGTGGACATCGATTTGTTTTCAGGTTGGTAGATGCCAATTGATTGTTAAGGAGCTTTGCTCTAACGCCGTCGTTTTTGCTTCGAGGTTAGTTCAAAGTTGATCTCTGCTTCTTGGCTAACATTCGCCGATAGGCTTGAGTCTTGACTCAGGTATTGCCACGGAACAATCTTTTTCTCTGCAGTGTAGCCCCCAACTTGAACCGTTTTCGCACCGGCAGTGCATTCCAGTGTGTAGGTGCCTTCAATGATTTTGCCTTCGGCCATCTCGTTCCCGTTTTCGGTACTCGAGAACATGATCGTGCCGTCTTGCAGCGGTTTGCCGTCCAGAGTCACGCTGCCGGTAATTGGAAAGGTGACAGGCCCTTGAGAACAGCCAGATATGGCACCAACACATAGCAGCAGAAACATAGCCTGATATGGGGCTAAACGGAAAAATTCCATCGATCGATTTCCTTCTTTACAAGCAAACGACTCAATCGCCGGCATAGGTGACTGCATAGAGAATTTTGTTTTTAGCACGTGGCAAACTAGTCGCCACGTGCTGCTTGGGAGTAATTCCCTAGAAGGAAGTGATCACGGAGCCATCGCCACGGTTAGATAGATCTTTGAGCAGTTGGCTGCTAATCGTTTCGGGCAAAAACGAAGCGGAACCGTCTGCCCGGGTGACCATAACGCCGCCTGGGTGAGTGCTGCGGAGCGAATAGTTGGTTTGTGAACCGGGCCCAGCAGCAGGCATCTCTTGGGTCTTACGCCAAGGGTTGTCGGCAACGGTACCAGTAGGCACGAAGTCTGGCGCTGGGGTGTTAATCCAGAAAAGAGTAGAAAACATCGACTCCATACCCCAGCCGTTCCAGTAGTTACCAATCGTGCAATTCGCTTGAGGGCTTTGACGGATTTCGCCGAACATCAACGTATTGGACGTACCGTCGGTAATGTCTTTTAAGCCAATGTGTGACTTCACAAAGAAAAGTCCGCTCATGCCTTCACCATGGGTTGAAGGAGTGGCGGCGTTGGCTTGTACCATAATATCGTGCCCAGAATTGCCTACGTAGTTTCCTTGGAAACCATCGGTGCCAACCTTGCCACCGTTAGGGTCGGATGGGCAGACAAATCCTTCCACAACTGTCTTGCGGACCGTTTCGTTCCAAGTGTTGGCAGGCGAGGTACCCATGTTGGGTTTAACGATGTCATACATCGCTTTTTGTTCCACAAAGGGAAGGATCGAAACATACCACGTCATGCGATTGGGTTGCCCGTTGGGGTCGTCCAACTGCTGTTGGCTAAATTGTCCGGCAGGCAGATTGCCGAACGTATCGTGATAGTTGTGCATCGCCAAGCCGAGTTGCTTGAGATGGTTGGTGCATTGAATCCGGCGTGCTGCTTCACGGGCTTGTTGCACCGCTGGCAGCAGCAGGGCGATCAGCACGCCAATGATGGCAATGACCACAAGCAGCTCAACGAGCGTGAAGCCTTTTAATCTGGACGATTGCATTCTGTTCCACTCCAGGACGGATAAAAGGATGATAGTTGCGGCTTTTTATCTGGGGTTGGCCGAGCACAAGTGATTGGGTTCGGTTTGTAATGAAGAAGCCGGGGCGATTGGGGGTTGCATGATTTATGGGGTGGAATTGAAGAGGATACTATCACGTCCCGCGCGAGCTGGAATTGCAATTACGGTTTTTACAGATTTGTAATTTGTTTCAAATAACGGATCTTGGGTGTGGTGGGCAATCCGTGGTCAGCCAGCGGTCGACCTCGCCCTGTTGGGGGAACAGGGCGAGGACGTACCAGCAGTTTTCTACGATCCGGTTAGGCAGGAGGTAGTTTTTCCAGCATCTCGCTGGCGATCTTGCGGCGTTGCTTGTCGCTGCCAGCCGACTTCAAGCGGTTGCACAACGGCTTCAACGGTGCCACTTGATCCGGAGCATGTCGCATTGCATCGGCGAACGCGGGCTCGATACCAAACATTTGAGGCATCGGTTTGTCCGGATCGGCGACCTGAGTTAGGAAGTTTCGTAGCATTGCTACGCCATCAGGCGGCAGTGGAACTTCCGAATCAATCTCTTGTTGGCCACAGCCAGTCATGGCAACGCTGGCTAGCAGTAAAACGCTAACGCGAAGAGCTTGATAGATTCGCGAAATGGATCTTTGAGGATTGGGTTTATACGCCACTGACCACCTCCCCTTCGTCGCGAGTTCCCATGGCTCCCCACACACCATAGGGGGATGGTCCGCTATCAGTCGGAGAAGAGGTTTGATCGCCGGTATCGATAGTTTCCGGGATGAACTTCACCGAGCCGTCGACCAGCAGCACTTCCACCCCACCTGGGTGTCGACTGTTGGAAGTCATGATTGCTTCGGTCCAGTAGTTGTTCTCCATGGTGCAGGAGGGGCCATTCGGGGCAATGATGGTTGTCACCGAGGTCCAGATCGCGCCACCAGGATGGTAGCTGGAACCATGTTTGTCGACTCCGCCAGCGACCGAGATACCGTTTGCGTAGCGGTTGCCTAGCCAGACCGAGCTGTTCGTGCAATCAGATGGCGAGGAAGGCCCAACGCCCATTGCGGTATCCCCTCGTTTGCGATCGCCAGTAGGGCGAATGATCTCGGCAAAGGCGATGGTGTTAGTCGTGCCATCCACAACATCCCGCATCTTGTACCACGAGCGATAGCCGAACATGCCGCGCGGGTGAATGTCGTTGGCATCGGCACCGGAGGTTTGCCGCCAGTTATCACCAACACAAAGACCGTAGTTAGTCATAGCCTGTTTGCGGCCATTGCGGAATTCAGGATCCGATGGGCACAACAACCCTTCGACCTGAGTCTGTGTGGCGGGGAAGACCGCATCAATCGAGCAATACTGGCCACTTACTAAGCGTTCTTGCCATTGTTTGGCAAGCGCGGATTGCTCCATAAACGGAAGCAAAGGGATGGTTCCACTAACGCCGCTCCACCAATTATCACACGCCCCAGCACCGGCAGAGCGAGAGGGAAAAGCGTCGTGCGTGTCGTGATAATTATGTAACGCTAAGCCTATTTGCTTTAAATTATTAGAACATTGTGTCCGTCTTGCGGCTTCGCGAGCCTGTTGCACAGCCGGTAAAAGCAGCGCAATCAGTACACCTATGATGGCGATGACCACCAACAGCTCTACGAGGGTAAATCCCCTCGTTCTTGTCATTGACATTTGAGTACCACTCCATGATCGTAATAAATGGATGATGTCTGGCCCGCAAAGCTCGGCATTGGCCTAACGCCCCCCAGCGCTAGATTTTCTGCTTGGCTTTGCGATGCCAACGGTGCATGATGGGAGTGGCTTCACAAGAGGTAGTTTGGATTATTGCCAAAGATAAAGCATTGCTATTTCCGTTTTTAGTGATTTTCAATTTGTTTCACTCCTGGTGTGCTGAATCCAGGGCAACTGTGGATGATTGATCACACGAACTTGGTAACCAAAACGATCGCATTATTCCTCCCTCGGGGGCACGAGCAGTCCGCGCGGATCACCGCAGGGGCTGCCATGGGAGCTGCTGACTATCCCCATATCACTCTTTTAGAGTGGCCGTATGACGATGCGCAGCCAGACTTTGATTTCGATTTGGGGGATCTCCAATTCGATGCCGCGATCGTCTGGGCCTATAAGGGATCGCCTTGGATGCGGCGGCTGCTGAAAATGGGGATACCTGTGATCAATTGCGGCAGTAATTGGATTTCGGAAGGCGTCCCTTCTGTGATGTTCGATTGGGAAGCATTGCAGGACGACTTGGTCGAGAAGTTTGTGTCGCTAGGACGCCCTAGTGCGGCGATCGTTTCCCATAATTTAGGAAACGATCCATTCAAGGTCGCTTGGCTCGATCAGTTGATCGCGCGATTGAAGGGCGATGGCATTTCGACTCAGTTTTTTATTGCCCCTGGCTTGCCGAGCGAGGAACGGCAACGGATGTTCCAACCGGCCAGAGAGGCGGAATTGATTCAATTCCTGCAAGCCTTGCCACAACCGGCTGCGATGTATTGCGACGACGATTATCTCGCGGCATTGCTTAGTCGGGTTGCTCGCGACTTAGGATACCGTATTCCGCAAGATATCGCCCTGATGGGCTTCGGTAACTTTACCGTCTCACGTGTTTCGTCCCCGTCGATCTCAACGGTTGAGATCCATGGGACCATGATCGGACGCCGCGCGTTTCAGATGGTGTTGCAACGGTTAGAGGCTCCGGATGACTCGCACAGCTTGGTCGAGCATGTCCGTCTCGAATTCATCGAACGTGAATCGTTTCGTTTCGAGTTGGTAAAAGATGCCGTTGTCGCTCAGGTAAACCGTATTATCGAACGGGAAGCTTGTAAGGGAATTAACGTTGACGAACTCGCACGCCGTTTGGGCGTCTCACGCAACACGTTGAATCGTCGCTTTCAGCAAGAGTACGGTATCACCCCAGGCAAGAAAATCCGGGCTATGCGGGTCCACCAAGCCAAGAAAATGCTAGAGAATTCCGATCACAGTGTGACGAAGGTTGCCGAGCTTTGTGGCTTCCCAGAGCCAGCCAATTTCGTCAACTTCTTCCGCCGTGAAGTCGGGCAGACACCCAACGAATACCGTATGTCGGCCAGGCAAACCGATGAATAAACGCGAACAGCCGACGATCGACTAATAACAGAAGGCCCCAGGGAAGCAACTCCTTGGGGCCTTCTGTTTGATTTGTGGGGAACGAGCAACGGTTAGCTCTTATAAGTTCGGGGAAAAGCCTTCCGCAGCAGTGCTAAGCTTTCGGGAATGGCCTTGGTGTAGTCTTCCATTCCTTCGAATTCAAGCGAGATATAACCACGGTAGTTATGCTCGGCCAAAATTTTACCGATCCGGGCGTAGTCGAGATCGAGCGAGTACCACTGCCCGCCACCATAGTAGGTTTTGGCTTGCACGAAGATGGTTTTCGGAGCGATCTTGGCCAAGCGATCGTAAGGATCGTCGAGAAAGTTGCCGGTATCCGTGCAGATTTGGAGCCAGGGAGAATCAACGGCATTCACAATCCGCAGCAGACCTTCCGGCGTGAGCCCCAAGCCCCAGTGATTTTCCAAGGCCAGCACCACGCCGCACTTTTCCGCCGTCGGCAAGCATTTCTCTAACGCTTCGATGACCCAAGGGAAAGCATCTTCTTCGGTATAACCTTCCAGTGGTTTTTCGATCCCGCGATTGGCCATCAGTTCGTCAAAGCTGCCTGAGGTTCCCCAGGTGCCGCTGTTGACGCGCATCACAGGAATACCAAGTTCGTACGCGATTTCGATTTGGCCAATCGTGCGATCGATGTTCGCTTGACGCTTTTCGAGGTCAGGCGTGACGAAGCCTTGGTGGGTTGAGAGGCCAACCAGAGGCAAGCCCAGGCGAAGGCAATGGCGTTTGTACGACATCATCTTCGAGCGGCTTAGCAAGTCGTTCTGTTCAACTTGGTACAGCAGTAGCTCTACGCCGTCGAAACCATACTCGTCCGCGATATCGATGCACTTATGGAAATCGCGAAGATCGTCATTTTTAAATCGCCATAGCGAGTAGGTAGACAACACGATCGGGGATGTCTTGCGCGCCCCGCTGCCAATATCGGCCGATTTTTCCTCCGCAGCACAAGCCTGTCCTAACGGAATTAGCGAAGCAGCAGCTGCCGCCGTCAGAAAACCTCGGCGTGAGGAACGTGATTTGTGGGAAGAAGGTTGATTCATGAGGTCGATCTTCGGTTTACGGAATGAGAAGGTGAATTTTGGGTACCTAGGCTAGGCCTGCCAGGAACGAACAAGATGGAGTGTCCCGTCATCGCCGTTAAGGATCGGCCAATATCGCTCGCATTTTCTTCGCTTCCGCCTCGGGAAGTGTCTTCAGCAGCGGACGTAAGGTGTAATTGCCGTGGATCTTGTTGTCTCGCATGTACATCCAGTCGGAGATCTCTTTCTTACTGATCGTCCATTTCTGTCCGAGGGTGACGTTTTTGACCATGCCAGGTTCGTTGTTGATCTGACCGATGAACTTCCCGTCCTTGTAGGAGATATTCGTTATCCAGAAGTGCTCGACCTGTTCACCATCACGGATGGGGGCTTTCACGGCGAAATTTTCCCCTTTGCCACTTTTCAACACTTTGATGAACTTGTCGACCGTTTCCTTTGCTTTGGCGATTGCCTGATTCATCTCTTTTTCGTCGTACCCACCAGTAACAAGCGTTTCTGGCTGGGCGGCACAGGACGTCGAGACCAACAGCAAGAGCGAGACAATAAACGTGGCAATACGCATCTGAGCCAATTCCATTGCGGTTTTTGAACGTTAGTAAGCAACAGGAACGTTCCAGCATAAAAGCCACCTTCACGAGAGGCAATCGTCTAATTGTGTAGAATCACGCAGCCTTTTTCTTTTTTCCCGTCTTATCGTTGCCTTTGGGAAGTTCCGGGACGTTCTTTTCTGGCAGATGCTTTTGGAACGCTGCTTTTATCGAATCGTACTTGGCGTCGCCTGCCAGATTGGTCCATTCGTAGGGATCTTCTGTATGGTCATAGAGTTCCTCGCTGCCATCGGCATAGCGGATGTATCGGAACCTTTCGCTGCGGAAACTGTGGTTGTTGCGATGAAAGGTCGTCAGCGCAGGCTGCTCCCAAGTCGCCTTACTGTTCTTTAACAAGGGAGCAATACTTGGCCCTTCAACGTGATCAGGAACAGAAATGCCCGCAAGGTCACACAGCGTGGGGTAGATCGTCATAAAGTCGACCGGGCGATCGCAAGTCGAGTTAGCCGTGGTCACGCCAGGGGCGACCCAGATCAAAGGAGCACGACAGGCTTCTTCCCAAAGGGCAAACTTTCGCCAATGCTCTTTCTCGCCTAGGTGCCAACCATGATCGCCCCACAGGACGATAATAGTGTTATCGCGATAGGCAGAGTTCTGCAAACCATCAAGCAAGCGACCTATCTGGGCGTCGGTAAACTGGATGGTGGCCAGATAAGCCTGGACCGCTTCTTTCCACCGACCTGATTTGAGCATCAATGCATGATCACCGTTTGGCTTGGCCATCTTGAGGCCTGCTTCGGGTACGTCTTGCAGATCATTTTCGGTGTGCGGTGGCAATTGAATGGAATCGAGTGGAATGTCATCAAAATAGTGCTTGGGGACACTCCACGGCATGTGCGGTTTTACTAGACCAACGGCCAGAAAAAATGGTTTATCGTGCTTTTCATCTAGTTTTTCGAGGGCATAGTCGACGACCTGATAGTCGGGCATGTCGCTATCGGGATTGGCTAAAGGACCGAACTTGATGCCGCCGACCCCATTGTTTCTTGCTGAGGGATCGAGCTTGAGTTGGGGGACTTTCTCTTGGAAATATTCCGTCCATTCACCATCGCGATGTTGCTTGCTATGGTAAATTTTCCCCGCTCCGAAGACGTTGTACCCGGCATTCAAGAATTGAGTGGTCAGCGTCAATTTTTTGGGAATCACAGGGTTCCAAGCTTGTCCGTTGTCGTACACACCGGTCGTGCTGGGACGCAGGCCAGACATGAGTGCCGCGCGCGATGGATTGCATGCCGGTGCGGCGCAGTTAGCATTGGTGAACGTTACCCCCATGCTTGCAAGGCGATCAATATTGGGAGTCTTGGTTTGCGGATTTCGATGAAGGTGACCTACCCAGTGGTTGAGGTCGTCCACCGCAATAAACAGCACGTTCGGAGGCGACGTACTTGTTTCCGCTGCGCGGAGGGGACAAGCTCCGAGGAGTAACAGGCAAGCCAACAAAAAGATTCGATCGCTCGGCATGGCGGAAACTCTTACGCGAGAAGAAATAGGGAATGTTCCAATCGCGTATTATCATACCCTTGCCCAAATCGGCAGCGTGAGTCATTACCGCCGAAAAAGCTAAGATTCTTCAGCCCAGCAAAGGCGGCTTTGACGAGAGAAGCAATCATCGAAGCACATCGATTCCGCTGATGTAAAACGGAACTCGGTATTGGATCTGGTACTGAGTCGATTCGCGGCCCACCTCATTCGGCGCAAGCAAGCGAATCTGATAGTTACCCGATGGCAGCGAAGGCAACGGCGACGCTAGATTGTATGGACGTCCTGTTTCATCTTCGCGGCGAGAGTTTTTGGTGATGATGGCGGAAATAGGCTCTCCTATAAGTCGCTTCTTCTCGTCCCAGATGAGCATGGTGCATTGAACGCCCCGGCTATCTATCTCAACCAATTCCGAAGAGACATTCGCCAGCAAATACGTCGCACCCGGGCGTAGTGAGGTCGCAGGCTCTTGCGTCAGCCGTAGTTCGGTGACGTCTTGAGACTCGCGCGGATGAAGTGTGATTTCTAGTTCAGCGGTTGTCTTTGTGTCTGCCATTAAGTCGTGGAGGGTGGCTAAAAAACGATACTTTCCCGGTGGTGTTTCGGTGGGAATGCGAAAGGAAAGGTGGACCGTTTCAAAGCTATTGGCAATTTCAGAAGATCGGTGAAGAGGGATCTTCTCAATGGTTTTGCCTGCAGAATCGAGCAATTGGGCTTCGGTGGCGAATTGGTATTGCCCCTGAGCATTCGCCTTCAAGTGACTTGTTTTTGCCTGAACGACGACCGTCTCCCCAGCGACGAACTCCGCAGGTCGATACGTTTCAGCCCCATAAGTCGTGTTCAAGCGAATGTTTGGACCAGTAGCAGTCGCTTCTGCAGCGATTAGGTGTTGGGGGGCAAGCAAGAGAAGCACGCTAAGAAGTGGCAAGCAGCGTGTGAGCCCAACTGAATCGTAATTTCGCATCGAACTCTCCTGATGGATTGGTTGCCCCTCGTTGGTATTGGAAACCGGGGCAATCAATCTAGCACTTTTGAGGAGAAGTACTCAATGCGAATCAATGGGCGTAGCGACTAGAGGGGCCTCTTAAGGAGATTGGCGACTTAAACGCAGGATTTACCACCCTCCTTGAAAGAGGCGTTTGATGCGATTGGCTGAGGCTCCTCCAGAGATGCGAGATTTCTCATGCCCATCAACCACATAGATAAACTGGGGAATGGATCGGATGCCGTACTTTTCGGCGAGGGTTGGGTTGGAATCAACGTCTACCTTGCTTATTGGGTACCCTGCATTACGAAGCTCTTGGTAAACGGGATCTGCATGCCGACAGGCCGGGCACCAGTTGGCCGAGAAAAATAAGACCTTCCCATGTAGGTTTCTAGGAGAGACGTCTTCGTTTGGGGAAAAGTCCTGGCTGGTATAGCTGGCCACCGTTAACAAGACCGGCGTGGCAAAGCATGCCAATGCCACCAAGGCAACAATCAGTTTTTGCATAGCAACACTTCCCCCGAGTATTCAATCCAGCCGATTTCGTTTCCAAGCTCTATCTTCAATAAAGCTCATTCAGGTGCAGAGCCCCGAAAGGTTCCAAGGGAAATCGAAGCCAAATTGACCGGCAACCTCCCGTATTCGCTGGAAACGGCACGATCGTCACAGAAGGACCTAGTTGTTCGCTGGAGTTGAATCGCGAAATCGATGCCCGTTTTGGGATGGGGAACGGCCAATAGAGGACTCAAACCGATGAGCAAAGGCGAGGTTTCAGAAAATTCCAGACGCAAAACACGCCGTGTTTTCCGAGGAAAAGCGAAGTCTCTTGAAAAATTATCGCCGCAAAGCACTGAGCCCCTTTACAGCCGAATCCTTTCTGGTACTATTTGCTTCTTCCTGAGAGGGAAACATCGCTCACAGGGACAAAAGCAAATTGCTTTTGATGTTGCGAGAGCATCAATTTGATCTTTGACAATTTGGTAGTGACCTCTGTTTGAGAACGAAGGTGGTTGTGTTTTTTGAAGCTGTTTCGGCAGCTGAGAAAGACGATCAACTTTGAACTCAAGCTAGTTCAATTTTTTTTGAATTTAAGTAGCTAGTTCAAACATATTCGATTGCTAACTTGCTAAATCACTTTAGGGCTTCGGCCTTGAAGTTCATGCAAATATTTAATTGAAGGGTTTGATCCTGGCTCAGAATGAACGTTGGCGGCATGGATTAGGCATGCAAGTCGAGCGAGAACCAAGGAAGCTTGCTTCTAAGGGGACAGCGGCGAAAGGG
>NZ_QPEX01000032.1 GCF_003335505.1 Bremerella cremea | reverse complement strand
TGCCCAAACAAGATTCACGACATTCGCCGACTCCGAGCGATGAAGATGCTAGCCATCATGGCCCGCATTTGCCTTGGGTGAGGCCAGGTGCAACAATCATTCCGTGGGTTTGAATGCGATTGCCGTGCTCGATCATCCAGAAACGCCGTGCTACTATAATAGCTGTGTCGTTACTCATATTGCCCACCGTAATAGTTCCGGTGGTCTTTGCCCCTGTAATTGACGTTAGCCGAAGAGTGCCAAAAGAATTTATTGTCAGAATTGCGGGTCCATTCGACGGCAAGTCGTACGTAAATGGTTATGTCAGAGTTGTTCGAGACAACACTTGCCTTGGTTGCCATGGCAATGATTTACCGATCGGATCGCTGGAGAAAATCAAGCTGTTGGAAGGAGAGGCGAGATTAGTCCAATGTTTCGATGTGGTTGATCGTAGGTCAATATATGGACAACAACTATATGTCAGAATAAATGGTTCTATCGAGTTATACGTGTCGGACGAAGAGAACCCTACGTTGATTTGCCGGATATCGGATATTCTTAAGAGGGGCACTGTGCCAGGGCAATCGCACGTTGTAGTCGTTTTGGTTCAAGGATTGCACTGTTCTCTGATTCGTCAAGCCGTCGATGGGTGACGGCTGTTTTTGCTGGCATGGAGGGGAACGATGTCTGGGCCTGCTGCTCTGATTTACAAACAGTTTGTAA
>NZ_QPEX01000031.1 GCF_003335505.1 Bremerella cremea | reverse complement strand
CCCTCCTAACTCCCGAGGATAATCGCTTCCAGCGCCTCTTGTGACCAGCCGGCGACTTTTCGTTTTAGGCGGATGCTCATTTTCCGCTGCGAAGTGTCTCGCTTTAAAATGGTCAGGGCAACTCGCCTCAGGCTGGCCAGGATTTCGGGCCCGGTGCCGGTACGGACTCGGCTGCTATCTTCGGTAAATGTTACATCCAGCGTCCAGTGCAGGCTGTTTTCCACGCTCCAATGCGAGTGAACATACTCGGCAACTCGCTTCGCTGTTGGCGGCAGGCTGCTGATGAAGAACGTGACGCGGTCCGACGTCGGCTCAGGCGTTTGACGCTGACTGTTCGGGTCCGCTTCGCGATGACGATAGACCATGCCGATCGTCTTCACGTCGGCCCACTGGCCAGTCTCTTTCAAGCCTCGCGGCGCGGCGGCCACATAGACGATGCGTTCTTCCAGGCGACCGCGTGTCTGGCGAGTTTCGCGATGGGCTCGACATTTGGAAGAGCGATAATTGTCTTCGCCGAACTTCTCGAACTCGCTGGCAACCTGCTGAAACAGATTCCGCTGATTCTTCTTCACCGTGATCAGGTAATCCGCTTTTCGATCACGAATCTTGGCCACCGTTCGCCGCTGACAGTGCATCGCATCGAGCGTCACCACCGCGCCTTCAATGTTCAAAAGCTCCAGCAGCATCGGCACGGCAGTAATCTCGTTCGACTTTTCTTCCGTTGCGATCTGCCCCAGGCAAACTTGCAGCCCGCTCGACCAGGCACTCACCATGTGCAGCGCCTGACGATTGGTGGCCGTGTCGAAACTGTGCCGCAGCGTCTTGCCGTCGAT
>NZ_QPEX01000029.1 GCF_003335505.1 Bremerella cremea | reverse complement strand
GAGAGAAGTCTGCAAAGCCTAGTTCAGGTTGAACGATTCCAATCAGCGACACCGAGTCGGCAGCGATGCTGCAGGTAGTGAATCGCCATCGTGGAGAATCGATGGCTTTTTCAACGGGCTGCTAAGAGACCGAGATTCTGCTGGGAGTGGCTCACTTGACGAACGGCTTTATGCGATACAAGACGCACATTGGAGTGTGACTTCATTGGCGGCTGTCAACGGCGATATACAACAGCGATTTGCGTACGAGCCGTACGGAGAAGATCAAGAACTCGATTCTGACTTTACCGCATACTCAGGAGTCGATTTGAAGTGGACAGTGCGATTCACGGGGCAGGAGCTGGATCTAGGCACTGGACTGCAGCTTTGTCGTAATCGATATCTGCAGCAATCGCTCGGAAAATGGATTAGCAGCCCGTTGAAAAACCCTCATCTCCCCGCTATTCTCCAGCAAGACTTTCCCATTGCAAAGGATGGATGATGGCTTTAGGAAAACGAGGCTGTGAAGCTCAGGCGGCTTGGGTTGCTTCGACC
>NZ_QPEX01000028.1 GCF_003335505.1 Bremerella cremea | reverse complement strand
CACCAGGGCCAGGGCGTTCACCAGGGCCAGGGCGTTCACCAGGGCCAGGGCGTTCACCAGGGCCAGGGCGTTCACCAGGGCCAGGGCGTTCACCAGGGCCAGGGCGGTCACCAGGGCCAGGGCGGTCACCAGGACCAGGGCGGTCACCAGGACCAGGGCGGTCACCAGGACCAGGGCGGTCACCAGGACCAGGTCGGTCACCAGGACCAGGTCGGTCACCAGGACCAGGTCGGTAACCAGGACCAGGTCGGTCACCAGGACCAGGTCGGTCACCAGGGCCAGGGCGTTCACCAGGGCCAGGGCGTTCACCGGGGCCAGGGCGTTCACCGGGGCCAGGGCGTTCACCGGGGCCAGGACGGTCACCGGGATTTGGGCGGTTACTAAAGCCAGGGCGATCAGGCACACTTGGACGATTGGGGATACGATCGCGTGTCCCTGGACGTGTTTCGATCGAGGGTGGTGTTCCTGGTAGGTTCAGAAAGTCCTTTAGTTCGTTATTGCTAGGCAGCGGAAAGCCTGGGTTGTCGAAAGCAGGACGATCGAAACCGGGTTCTGGCCGAAAATAGGGGCGGGAGGTGTCCGGACGACCGGTGTCCATTACTCCTGGGATATACACCCCTGGACGAATTGGCTTATCAAAACCAGGTCGGTTGGTATTGGGCCGCTGCAAGTCAGGTTGGCTGATGTTTGGTCGCCGTGGCATGGGCCGATCCAAATTCGGCCTAGCAGCAGAAGGACGCGAGAACGACGGCGTGTCTCCTGTCGCTGGTCGACTAAATGTGGGTCGGTTTGTCGCCGGGCGACCAGTCGACTGCCCGTCGAACGTTGGTCGACTAAACGAAGGAGTACTTGGCGAGGGGCGACTCATGGAAGGGACATGCGTACTGATCGTCGGTCGCGAACCATCAACACCGCTAAAGTGACCACCTCTTCCACCGCCGCCTCGGCCTCCTCGCGCCGATACGTCTGTCGCGAAGCAAGCACCGATTAACAAAGCGGCCATCGCGGCCGTCAGTTTTATCTTCATGGGAATAAATCCTTTGTGAGTTGGGGCTATCGCGATAGGGCGTTATTCCGAGCGAATGATGGTTAGCGTCTCGATATTCGGCAATAGCTCGCCTGCGACTTGTCGACCGATGGAATGAAACTCAACCGTGTTCTCGTCGATCAGGTCATAAATATTGGTCGAGGAAGCCTGCCGTCCGTCGGGCAGAATACTTAATGATTGAACAGTCCAACGATTGCCACTTTGAGACCAACGACCAGCGGCGAAACCACCATCGGAATCAAAAGTCCATGATCGAATGACACCCAAGCTTGGGTCCCAGCCAATGACCTGAGTTCCCTCGAAGTCGACTTGATCTTGAATAAACACGCGGAAGGTGCGAACCAGAAAGTTTCGGTTGGTCGTCCAACGCCCAGTTGTCTCGACCGAGGCATTTTCCTCGGCGTTGTCGACCCAGGTTCCGATCATCCATTCCAAACCTTGAAGCTGCTGGTAATGGGTCGGAGCTGGCAGTGGCGCAACCACTTCTTTGATGCTATCGATTCGCCAGCCAGCCGGGGTTTTCACGTGAATTGCTTCATAGGTTGTCTCGCTCGGATCTTGATCCGCAACCATCACCACGGCCACGCCGGTTTCCGTGGCGACGCGTGGCGAGATCATCTTGACGTGGGTGTCGCGAACTTCCAACTTGGCACCTGGCGTCTCTTGAAAATAGGAGAGGTAATCTTTGACTAAAGCATCCTTACCCTTGAGCACCTTGCCGTCTGGCGAAACATATTCGCCGTCGTCGGTCCAGTGATCTGCCAAAGCTTGGGCATCGCCTTTATTGAAAGCTGCCGTGTACGAGTCGATCGCCTGGAAGATGGCAATTTCATCTTCATTCAGTGCTACCTCGTCACTCACGACTTCTTCACTGGCGGGTTTCGCGGGAGAAGTCTGCTCTGCTTCTTGAGACCAGGCAGTGCCCGTCAAGACAAATGTCAGCAGTAAGCCGTATCCAATGTTTTTCATGGGGCACCTGAACAAGGAAGATGAAAATGCCGTTTGTCTACCGAGTGTCACCATGGGGCTGGGATTAGACGTGTTTTCGCTCGGTCTCACTTGTCAACATACCTCTCTGAAAATGCGAAAGCCACGAAGCCTGTCGATTTCAGGCAGTTTTCAGCATTTCATCCTGGGGGATCAGATCTGCCAGTTAGAACATGACTTATTGTCTTAATCGCGATAAGCCTTAATAGGCTCATTCCCGGCACCTTTACGCGTACAAAACGCGATTCCTATTGGTTGCCCGGATAGGCAGCCCCCTGAATTGGCTCACGCTCAAAACACAACACACACCGACTGTGTATTCTTTTTCAGTCCAAGCACTAACATGAAACACTGCCAAGGGTTAGGCGATTTATCACGGCGCTGCTAAAACCACGGAACTCGCCCCCTCGTTGTAAGTATTTTGCTGTGTAAATTCCTCTCAAGGGAGTTTTCCTTGTTTTAAACGGGGAATTAGGGCTTGGTCGGTAGAATAGAAGTAGCCACCGCAATGTAGTCCTATTCCCACGTAACGATTCGCGCATGCTTGAGCCTAGTGAAACAAGGAGCGATCCGCCCCCTTTCGTAGAGCTAATCGTGAAGTCAGAGCGTCCGCTGATGCGGTACATTCGCACGCTTGTGCCTAAATTGGACGACGCTGAAGAGGTATGGCAGGCCACAGCAATCGTGTTGTGGGAGAAGTTCGACGAATACGATCCGGAACGAGATTTTATCCCGTGGGCTCAGCGGTTTGCCTACTTCGAAACGCTACGCTTCCGTCGGCGGGTTGCGCGTGACCGGATGGTCTTTTCCGAAAGCGTGATGCAAACCCTGGCCGAGACCCATGAGGCATCCCGAGAGAAGCTGGACGCCAGGAGCTTGGCCCTACGGAAATGCCTGGATCAATTAGTCCCGCGCGATCTGGCCCTTTTGCGATCGCGTTACGAAACCGACACCACGATTCACGATTTGGCCCAGACACTAAATACAACCGCCAAAACCCTCTATCGACGTCTTGATCGTATCCGAGAGCGCCTCGGCCAATGCGTTCGCCGTCGCGTGTTGCTATCCGATGAATAGCTCCAGAAATAACGCCATGGGTTCACAACCTTCCCCCAAAATCGAGCAAGAGGCCCGCTTGGCTTTCGACCAGGTCGCCCACACTCAGCTAACGCCGGAACAGTTTGCCGCGTTAGAAGAGCGTCTGGTAGGCGATGCGGCTTTTCGTCAGGCCTATGTCGAGCAAGCCGACCTTGAGGCCGAGTTGGAATATCAGCTTCGCACGACTCCGCCAGTTGCGATTTCCTCCGGCAGCTTAGCCGAGCGGCGTTGGCCGCTGACGTTTGCAATTGCGTTGAGCCTAATGCTATTCAGCGGGTTGCTAAGTGTTCTGTTTATTAAACCCGTCCGCCAAATTGTTTTTGACTCGTCGATGCCCGCTTTCACCGAGTCGCAGTTAAGCGGCTCTCGTCCGGTGGCGATTGTAATTTCTCGAAGCGAGGCCAGCCAAGACGACGCGCAACCGCTCTCGGTTGGCGATCGCTTGAAACCAGGCATCCTTCGTTTAGATCGAGGTCAATTACAACTTGAGTTTGCCTCAGGCGTTCGCGTGCAAATGACAGGGCCTGCCGAATTACATCTGATCTCTGAAATCGAAGCCTCGTTAGTAAGTGGCCAAACGTCGGTGCTAACCCCTCCCGAAACAAAACACTTCTACCTCAACGGCCCCGTTTCTGCGATCGCCAATGGTTCGAGCGAGTTTATCTATCGCGTTCAGGCAAAGGACGTTGGCAGTCTCGATGTTTACCGGGGTGAAGTCATGGCATCTCTGTTAGGAGAGAACGGCGATACCCTTTTGAATGAGCAGGTTACGGCAGATCATTCCGCGATCTTCCACGGCACTAGCCTCGATGTGAAGACGGCCGCGTTTGCCGAATCCGATCGTGTGTCGGCGATGCCCATCGACGACGTTTCCAGCTACTCTACTGAAGACTACGCAGCGTTGATTCAGCAAGACAAGCCGCTAGTGTACTGGCGTTTCGAGCCGGGAGATCTCGATGGCAATTTGGTCCGCAATCACATGTCGGACCGTTACGCTGGCGAACTGCACTTGGCCAACGACAACTCGATGGCGATGAACCGGGGCACCCTCCAGTTTGGGCCCAGCCCTGAACAACGCTATCTCAAGCTCAACGAACCGATCCCAGGCTTCAACCAAGGAGAGTTTACAATCGAGTTCTGGGTACGTGTCGAGCGTTTGCATTGGGGGACGTTTCTCGGCGTGTTGCCGATCGAACAAGACGATCCGACCAAAGAAACGCACCTGTGTCTATTGGAATACGCCAATCGCACGAACCTTGTGCATCGCCCAGCCACAATTCGCATGTTGTATCGCTACCCTGCCAAGACTTTTCATGGTGGCATGAATGCCTTTAGCCCCAACTCTTGCGTTCCAGGACTATGGACCCATGTGGTGGCGGTTAAGACAAATAATGGAACCCATCTCTACGTCAACAATCAGCACAAAGTAATCTTCGACGAACTTCGTTTTGACGATGATTCACCCTATACCGTAGTTGTCGGCCAGTTAGACTCGGCTCGGCCCCTTCGCCAATTTGAAGGCCAGATCGACGAGATCGCGATTTATAATAAGGCCCTCACACCAGAACAAATAAAACGCCACTACGAAGCGATGACCGGTTCTCCCTCCACCTAAGCTCCTCTTCGACAAAGCACATCCCGCCATGCCTTGGAATACGATCCGAATTTTTTCGTGGACAACCGGTATCCTCCTACTGGCTTCGTCTCCTGCGTGGAGCGACAAGCCACTCGACTACAACCGCGACGTCCGCCCGATCCTCTCTGAAAACTGTTTCTATTGCCACGGCCCTGACGCCGAACACCGAGAAGCCGATTTGCGGCTGGATGATCCCAATAGTGCGAAAGAGACTGCGATTGTCCCAGGAGATGCACAAGCCAGTGAGTTCTTTGCTCGCATTGTGGCGGACGAAGACATGCGGATGCCTCCGGTGGAATCGGGCAAGAAGCTAACGAAAGAACAAATTTCTACGCTTAAACGCTGGATCGAGGAAGGTGCCGCTTTCGAGCAGCATTGGGCGTATGTACCTCCGAAACCATCGCCAACGCCGGACGTCCAGCAACAAGATTGGCCGCAAAGCGAGATTGATTATTATCTGCTCAACAAAATGGAAGCCGCCGGTTTCTCTCCGGCAGCACCTGCGGACAAAGTGACATTGCTCCGCCGTGTCACCTTCGATCTGACCGGTCTTCCACCAACCTGGGAAGAAGTCCAAGCGTTTGTCGCAGACGAGTCGCCAGATGCGTTCGAAAAAGTCGTCGATCGGCTGCTTGCTTCCGATCGTTATGGCGAACGCATGGCGGCCTATTGGTTAGACCTTGTCCGTTTCGCCGATACGGTCGGTTATCACGGCGACCAAGACCACAGCATTTCACCGTACCGCGATTACGTTCTCGATGCGTTCAACGACAACATGCCGTTCGATCAATTCACTCGGGAACAACTCGCAGGCGATCTGCTCCCCAATAGCACGATCGATCAAAAGATTGCCACCGGCTACAACCGCCTACTGCAAACAACGCACGAGGGTGGCCTGCAAGAGAAAGAATATCTAGCGATCTACGCGGCTGATCGCGTCCGGAACGTTTCGCAAGTCTGGATGGGTGCCACCGTTGGGTGCGCTCAATGCCATTCCCATAAATACGATCCTTATACAATCACCGACTTTTATTCTTTAGCCGCATTCTTCGCTGACGTCGACGAAGCCAAACACTTCAAGCTCGGCTCGAATGCCCTACCAACCCGGCGTCCCCCGGAAATCAAAGTTCTCTCCAAACGCGAACGGGCAGAGCGAGACCAGTTACAAGCCGAACTCAAACAGTTGCCTAGCGAACCGACCGATGAGGTCAAGCGTTTGCAGCAGCAAATCGATGCCCTCAATGCCTCGGCTCGCCTCACGATGGTGACCGAATCTATCGAGCCGCGTACGATGCGTGTCTTGCCACGTGGCAACTGGCTCGACGATAGTGGCGAAATCGTCACGCCAGCCGTTCCGGTGTTTCTCGGTTCCATTGAAACCGAAAACAAGCGTGCCTCTCGCCTCGATCTGGCCAATTGGTTGGTCGATACCAAGCACGGGTCTGGGGCGCTGACATCGCGGGTGTTTGTTAATCGATTGTGGTACCTATTCTACGGTGTCGGGCTTTCTTCGAGCCTAGGCGACTTTGGCGGGCAGGGGGAACCACCAGTCCATCCCGAGTTGCTCGATCACTTGGCAATTGATTTCTACGAGCATGACTGGGACGTTAAGCGAATGGTCAAACAAATGGTGATGACTGCTGCTTATCAACAATCATCGCAAGCTTCTGCTGAAGCCCGCGAGCAAGATCCCTATAACCGACTTTACACCCATCAGCTCCGTCATCGCCTCTCGGCGGAAATGATTCGCGACAATGCGTTGGCAGTAAGTGGCTTGTTGAATTTGGAATATGGCGGCCCTAGCGTTAAACCGTATCAACCGGCTGGCTACTACCGCAACTTGAACTTTCCCCAACGAACTTACCATGCCGATGAAAACGACCAGCAATGGCGACGCGGAGTTTATGTTCATTGGCAACGCCAATTCGTTCATCCAAGCTTGATGGCATTTGATGCTCCGAGCCGGGAAGAATGTACCGTGCAACGTCCCACTTCAAACACACCGTTGGCCGCGTTGGCTTTGTTGAACGATCCGACCTACATCGAAGCGGCCAGAGAGTTCGCCACTCGCATTTTGACGCAAGATGCGAACAGCGATCAGACTCGCCTAGAAACCGCGTTTGAACTTGCCCTTTCGCGCCGCCCTGACGCCGCCGAGACGCAAATCCTTATCCAAATCCTAAACGATAACCGCCAAGTCTATCGCGAAGATACTGCGGCAGCTGCCAAGCTCTTGGCAATTGGTTTGAAGCCGACCGACAACCGTGTAGAACTAGCCGAACTCGCGGCCTGGACTCAGGTAGCACGGGTTATCTTCAATCTCGACGAATTCATTACTCGTAACTAAGAAGCGAGCCGGAAATGTCTGAATTTCATCCCATGCAACTCAACCGCCGCACGTTTCTTACACGCTCAGGAGTCGGGCTTGGCACTGCCGCCTTGTCGGCTCTGTTGGCTAAGGAAGGACATGCGGCCAAGGCCAGCGAACAAGTCCGTGGCGTTCCCGGGCAGCCAGGCTTTCCCGACTTGCCTCAAAAAGTGAAACGAGTCATTTTCCTGTGCATGGCCGGTGGGCCCTCTCACTTGGAAACCTTCGACAACAAGCCCATTCTATCGAAGATGGATGGTAAGCCGGTTCCGGCATCGTATACCGATGGCCAGCCGATCGCGCAGCTGCAGGGGAAGGAACTGAAGTGCCTGGGTGCGATTACCAAGTTCAAAAAGTATGGCCACAACGGGCAGGAGATTAGCGACTATCTGCCATGGCATGCCAAGATGGCTGACGACATTTGTATTGTCCGTTCGCTTGTTACCGAGCAAATCAATCACGACCCGGCCCACACATTCATGAACACCGGCACCGTGATCAGCGGGCGTCCTTCCATGGGGGCCTGGGTGAATTATGGTATCGGCAGCGAGACAGACGAACTGCCAGGCTTCGTCGTCTTGTCGAGTGTCGGTGGTCGTAATCCCCAACCGATTGCCGCCCGCCAATGGGGCAGCGGCTTTCTGCCTAGTCGGTATCAAGGGGTTCAATTTAGCTCTACCGGCGATCCGGTAAACTACGTCCGCAGCCCAAACGGTGTTGGCATTGGACAACAAAGAAATTTGGTCGATGCGATTGGCAATCTAAATCGACATCACCAGGAAGCGATTGGCGACCCAGAAATTGCCAACCGGATTGCGGCCTACGAAATGGCTTTTCGCATGCAGATGTCGGTCCCTGATCTGACGGATATGTCGGACGAGCCGCAACATATTCTCGACATGTACGGCGCGAAGCCTGGCGATGGTTCCTACGCATCGAACTGTCTTCTCGCACGACGTCTGGCAGAACGAGGCGTTCGTTTTATTCATCTATACCATCGCGGCTGGGATCATCACAACGGCCTGGCCCAGTACATGGACGTTTGCTGTAACCTGACCGACAAGCCGACGTACGCCTTGCTAACCGATCTCAAGCAACGTGGCATGCTGGACGATACGTTGATTATCTGGGGAGGCGAGTTTGGCAGAACGCCAATGTCTCAGTCGAACAAAGGCAACGTGGGGCGCGATCACCACATCAAAGGTTTCAGCATGTGGCTGGCAGGCGGACCGGTTAAAGGAGGAACCACTTACGGTGCCACTGACGACCTAGGCTATAACTCGGTAGAAAACGTCGTGCACGTCCGCGACTTGCACGCCACGATGCTACACCTACTGGGAATTGACCATCACCACCTGAGTGTCAAGTTCCAGGGGCTTGATATGCGACTGACTGGTGTCGAACCGGCACGGGTCGTGAAGGACATTATTGCTTAGCAGTCCGTTAAGTTCTCTCAATCAGACTGCCCATTTGCAGCCGGATCGGCAAGCGGGCAATCACGAAGCAGTCGTAACCGAACTGGCTGCGGAAACTTCGTCCAGCAATTGCTTGAGCAGTTCTGGCTGGATCGGTTTGCACAAGTAGTGGTCCATTCCCGCATCTAGGCATTGTTCGCGCACGCCCGTCAATGCGTGGGCAGTCATCGCCACGATCGGCGTTCGCCGGTGGTGTTCTTCTTCCCATTTGCGAATCTCGCTGGTCGCCTGCTTGCCATCCATTTCCGGCATCTCTAAGTCCATCAAGACAACGTCAAAGTTGCCTTGCTGATAAAGCGACAACGCTTCCTTACCGGTACCTGCGACTTCGCACGTGTGTCCGAAGATCTCCAAAATCCCTCTGGCCACTTCCTGATTCACCGGAGCATCGTCTGCCAACAGAACATGCAAAGTCCTTGTCGATCCTTCTTCGGATTGCTCCTCTTGGGTTGGCTCGCCAGAAATACAATGACACACCTGGCAAACGGCTTCCACCAAATCATCGGCGGAGGCTGGTTTGGTCAATGTGGCAGAGGCGTCCAGTTCAATCCCAGGTGGCGTTCCCGTCGCTGGCAGCAACACCAGATAGGGGCGACTTAATAGATCAACCGCTTTGTTTTCGGCAAACCACTGGGGCAGAGTATCAGAGTCCACTTCCCAGTCGAACACCCAAACAGGGCGTTCACCTTGATTGCCCTGCGAAGGGTTTTTCAGCAGCTTCAGAGCATCGTCTAGCGATAAGCAATCGCAGAGAGCCCCAGCGTCGATCAGGATTTCCTGGTAGAGGTCTCGTGAAGTCTTGTGCTGAGCCACCAATTGAATGCGACGCCCAGCGAGTGGCTTTAGCTGCGGTTCTGGAAACTTCACTTGGTCGGGATCCAGCGGGACCGTGAAATGAAAGGTGCTTCCATGATCGATCTTACTTTCGACCCACAATCGCCCGTTCATCAACGAGACAATTTGAAAAGAGATTGCCAACCCTAGGCCCGTCCCACCGTAGCGGCGTGTCGTCGAGCTATCGCTTTGCTCGAACGATTCAAAAATCGTGGTCTGTTTTCCGTCAGGAATTCCCGGACCGGTATCATGAATCGCGAAGTGTAGTTGAGGCCCATCGATGGTTCGTTCGACAAACAGATCGACCAACACTTCCCCTTGCTCGGTAAACTTGATCGCATTGCCCACCAAGTTCATGACAACCTGTCGCAAGCGGCAAGGGTCCCCCTCGATTTGAGTCGGCACATTGTGAGCCACCCGATATAGCAGTTCTATTCCCTTGTTGGCAGCATTCACTGCCAGAAGTCGCACAGCCGAACTAAGGACGGCCTGAGGAGCCAAGGGGATCGACTCCAGTTCCATCTTTCCGGCTTCGATCTTCGAAATATCGAGAATGTCGTTCAATAGTCCCAATAGCGCTTCACCCGACTGATTGATCACGGTCAGGCAATTGCGCTGCTGTGCGTTCAAGTCGGTTCTCAAGGCAAGCTCGGTCATGCCTAGAATTCCATTAAGCGGAGTACGAATTTCGTGACTCATGGTCGCCAGGAATCGGCTCTTGGCCTCGTTTGCGGTCTCTGCTGTCACTTTGGCCACGCGCAGTTGCTCTTCGGTCAAACGCAGCTCTTTCGCGGTCCGTTCCAATTGCAAATTCGAGCGGGCCAAATCGGTCGCACGTGCTTCGGCTGCCGCGGTGCGTTCGGCAATACGCTGCTCCAACGTGGTGTTCAACTGAGTCAATTCACGGAACCCTTGAGCGTTCTCTAAGGCGGCTCCAGCAATTGTCCCTACAAAATCGGCCAAGCGTTCTTCATCTTTGCCGAACAGCCCAACAAGCTGCGAATGCGTCACATAGATACACGCCGACAGCCGATTACGCACCGCGATCGGAATATAAATTGCCGAACGATGGCTGGCCACTTCGCTGGTCATGTCATTTTTGCTGCCCACTTCCAAAAACGACATGGCACGTCCTGCTTGAATAGCACGACGTAAGTTTGTTTCGTCGAAGGTAATATTACTCGGTCCGAAAACCACCGAGGGAGGTAATTTATCGTTGTGTTGGTTGAACTCCAGCAGCCAACTGTTTTCGCCCCCTAATAAACGGCTGGCGCCCAAGCAGGATTCTTCGTAGATTTTGTCGGTTGAAAGCGCTGCGGCGATCTTGCGTCCGACGTGCAAGATGGTATCGAAACGGTCCACTAACGAGAGCGTCCCGAGTTGTCCCTTTTGGGTATTATCGTGCATCTCGTTGTCGATGGTGATTTCATCGAACAAACGACGCGCCAACTGCTGGTCGGTCTCGACATCGGGCCAGTTGACGCAGATGCCAACTTGAGCACGATACTGCAGGGTCATTGCCTGCTCGAAGATATCACCGAGTTGCTCTGCCAAGGCCAGGCTTTTGTCGAACCACTTACGAGCCACCGGATAACTACCTTGCATTGCCATAACCAAGGCATATTCGCGATAGGTGCGGGCCAGATCTTGGGGGCTGACTTTGGCAGCTCGCATCGCTTTCCTGGCGGTTTTCTCGGCCTTTTGCAATAGTTTTTCCCGTTGCCAGGGGGCGTACAAGGGGGTTGCTTCCGCCTGTTTGCGATACGCCGTCACCAGCCATGCCAGCGCAGGCACCGTGTAGGAGTTTTGAATTCCGGCATGCTCGGAGGTAGCAACCGATTGACGTAGTTTTTCAACCGCTGACTCGATCTTGCCTTGATACAAATCACGGACCCCAGCTGCGAACAAGACTTGCGTCCTTCCTTGATCATCTTGGCGATCACGGTCGATCTCTTTTTCTAGCAATTGGTCTGGGAGGAACCCTTGTGTTGCGCGAACCCAAATATCTAAATTGATCCCTGAAGCCTGTTCGTCACCTAGCTCTATTCCCGAGCGGTAATTGATTCGCGATTCGATCACCGCCCCTTTGAAATCACCAAGATGGTACAACGAGGCGGCAACCTGATAGCGCGCAATGTGAACCATCCAATAGTCGCCGGTGCGTTCCAGCAACCGAATTGCTTCGCGTCCTTTTTCGATGCACTCGCGGTACTTCCCCGCCGCATAGAGGGCACAGCAATAGTAACTCAACGATTGGCCCTGTCCCCACACATCGTTGAACTCTCGCCGCAGTTCTAAGGAGCGTTGAGAATATTTGATCGCCCGATCGAACATGGGAATCAAACATGCCACCGGTGCGTGCTCGGAATAAGCCTGGGCCAGTTCCGGACTAGGGTTAAATCGTTCCGCAAAATTGAGTGCGCATAGATGAGCGAGCAAACACTCGATTTTGCTGCGACAATACCAGCAACCATGCGTCAACAAACTGTACAAGCTAATTGCCAAACGTTCCGATTCGCTGGGTGGTCGTCCTTGACGGTGCATGAACACGCCCGGGAACCAGGTGTGCAGTACTTGCTTCCAGGCCTCCCAGATCAGCATTATGAAGATGAAGACGCGATTGCGAGGAACCCTACAGCCGAGCGTGCGCAATGCGGTTTCGTATCCTCTGGTGGCGTTCTCCATATCGCCACGTTTGAACGAAAGCTCTGCCAACTTGCCTTGAATCTTCGCACGATCCCAGTCACCTTCAGCAAGCTCTGCCGCTTCTTCGAACTGAGGTGCTGCCTCCGCGTATTGTCCGCGGAGCATTAACGAGTCTCCTAAGCCTTCCGCGATACGAAAACGGATTGCCTTCGACTGCCGGACGGCACCGCGTTGGGCGATACGATACTGTCGCTCGGCAACTTCCAGCGAGAACTGCCGCCGAGCCTGTTCGGCAGCTTGCAGGGCGTACCCCATGGCTGTTTCCGCTGCGCCTGCTTCATCCAGATGGTAGGCAATTTCAGACACACGCGTGGGGCTATGTTCCTGCAAATGCAACGCGGCACGCAGGTGCAACTCCTTTTGCTCTTCCGGATCGAGGCGTTCCAGCAGCGAACTACGAATCTTATCATGAACAAAAACAAACTGACCGCCGTCGGCACGCTCCCAAATCAAACAACGATCGCGGGCATGAAGCAGTGCTCCTACCGCTTCGGAAATGCTCATGCTCGTCAACGAAGCGGCAATATCGAGGCTAAACTCTTTGCCAATCAACGCGCCGACCGAAAGCAGGTTGATCGTTTCCTGAGGCAACATTTCAATTCGGCGAGTGAGGAAAGAGGCTGCCTCTTGGGACGATTGCCAATCGCCCATCGATTCCAGTTCAACCTCCCACGTACCATTCACGGCTTCCAGAGCGCCAGACTCGACCAGGCCACGCAAGACGGCTGAGGCCATGAAAGGGCTTCCACCTGCCAAGCGGGTCACCACTTCAATCGCAGGCAGCGGTAGCGTACCGGCCATCGATTCGGCAAGCTGACGGATCTCATCCGCCCGCAACGGCTTCAAGCGAATAGTGGAGCAATTCGGAATCGTTCGCAGGGCATGGTGTTCGCCGACTTCCTCGGAGCGGAACGAACAAGTAACCGTCGTGTACCGTTTCGATTCGCGTGGCTGAGTATGCCAGCGGCGAATGAGAGTATATGTCAACGTATCGGCCCATTGGCAGTCATCCAGAATGACCAATGCCGGACGCTCAGGACTTCCCAAGGCACTCAAGAAGCGAATCAGCGATTCAATCGTGCGGTTCTCACCAAACGCGGCTGGTGATTGCTCCATAAAACCTTGCGTGGTGCCAATCACCCCACTGAGAGTCGGCAAGGCCGCGATCAGCGCATCCGACATTTCTCCAACACAACGTCGTACGCGGTGAGCCAAAGCAGGGTCTTTTTGGGCTACCGATAGAAACCCGTCGACAATGCCTTCCAGCATGCGAAAAGGGCGTTGCCCGACGTTGGTTGTTGCTTGACCACGTAATACCCAAATCCCACTGCGGCGAGCCTGACGCACCGATTCGACCAGCAGGCGACTCTTGCCACTGCCAGACTCGCCCTCCACCAGCATCACGCTGCCTTTGCCAAGGCGTGCATCTAAGATGAACTGGTTGAGTTTCGAGAGTTCTTCATCTCGCGCGACAAACGCCGGCTCGGTAAGCGTACAACGCCGATCCGTTGCCCCAATGGTCACGTGCTTGCCGGTCGCTCCGCTCTCGAGCATCTCTTCGATCGCGAGCAAGTCCTCTACGACGGCGCTGGCCAATTGGTAACGGTCGTGCGGATCCTTGCGTAACAAGCGCTGCACAACTTCGTCGAGCTCTAATGAAACTTCTGGATTAATGCTCGGCAACTCGGGAACAGGCGCAGTGAGGTGCTCGAAGAGGATCGCCCCAGCCCCTTGCCCTTGAAACGGCAAACGTCCCGCTAGGCAGCGAAATAGAACAATCCCTGCGGCATAAAGATCGGAAGGCGGCCCTACATCGGTATCGATCGAGCCAGCCTCTTCGGGAGACATGTACGAAACCGTTTCGCATTCTCGTTCGCCAAAAAGCTGATCGGGGTGAAAGCGTTTGATTGTTCCAAAGCCGCCGAGAATTGCTCCGGTCAACTGTTGAGAAGAACTGGCACTCGTTTCGACATAAATGTTCGAGGGAATCACATCACGATGCAACGCGCCGCGGCGGTGGATCCAGTCGAGTGCCGTGAAGAGGTCTTTCCCGAGTTTGATCGTTTCCTGAATCGTAAGCGGGCTTGAGGTGAGAACCGCACTAAGCGTTTTCTGCTTGGTCCATGGCATCACCAAAAAGAACTCTTCATCCGTTCGCGCAAACCGCAGCACTGGCGTCAGGTGATCGTTCCAATGTTCCTGACGAACTCCAGCTTCAAACTCCATGCGCGCGTAAGCCCCGCGCGTTACGGCATCGATCCGAATCGCTTTAATTACCACCTCGTCACCGGTGGCATGGTCGATTCCCCACAACGTCCGCGCAAAGGGGGAATCCTCGTTGGACGAGGTGATTTCGTAGTATTGCTGAAGTTCGGCAGCTAAATCGTTTCCGACCGCTGCGGAAACTCTTAGGCTGTCGACTATTTTTTTGACCATGCCAGTTGCTAATTTCCTTCTCGGGAAAGCGAATCGAGGTAATCCTCAACTCACTTCCCTCCAAATCGCTCGGGTTGCGTAGCGACTTAGAGATAAATGTTGACTGCCCCGCAGGTGATGCCAAGTGACTTTTCACGAACACATCTCGCCACCAAACCATAGCTCTCTCTGACATGAAATTGCGGAACGCCCGAAGAGTAACGCATAAAAAGCGCAACACCCATAGGTCATAAGTGGCATCAAATCGTCCTAAGTTACGCAAGCCTTACCCCCCTTGTGTCTATTAGAAGGCTTTTACTGTTGATTTCTCTGATTATGCCAATTCTGATGAATATCCCAGTTGCGCCGTCGGATTTCCGATTAGGCGAAATCTCTTCCGTAAACATCTAACTTCAGGTATTGCCATGATTCAGTCGAACGATTCGACCACTTCGAAATTACCGGCTGTGCTCGAGTTCTTCTCACAGGATGTGGCCGAATTCAAGCAACAGCTTGCTCAGCTTGAAAGCGAAATTGACAAGGATGCGACCGCCGTGCCCGGCAGTGACTTGCATAAGAGGACCATTGCGGCCTTGCAGCAATCGGTCATTGCTTGCCGGAAATTTGAAGACGCTCACGAAGGCCAGCCAGAACTCATCAAAGAAGTTCAAGCCCGATTTCGTGAAGAGACGGCACCTTGGCTGGCCCAAAGCTGGTTTGCCAACCGTGCCCACACGAAACCCAGCGGATTCGCTGGCGATTACGAAATGTTAGTGAAGATCTACGAGGAGGCCACGCCAGCGCGTGGGTTGGGTGCTTACCTCGATCTTTGCTTTATGGACATTCCGTTAGCGAACGCCGTCCGTGGCCGGAAAATTATGGTCCGCGAGTTCCTTGAACAAGACATCGCCAACCGTACCGGCAACATACGCATTCTTGATATTGCCTGTGGGCCATGTCGTGAATTTCTCGACTGGCCAGAATTCGAAGGACGCTCGATTGAAGTAATCGCCATGGACAACGATCCCGTTGCCTTGGAATACATCGGAGCGACCGTCGCTACTCAGTTGCCTAAAGGGACGACCCTCATCCCTACTCGCTACAACGCGATGCGGGCCAAAAAGTCGGAAGCAACAATTAAGAAGTTCGGCACGTTCGATATCATCTACAGCGTTGGCTTGGCTGACTATCTAACCGACGAACAGCTTATTGGTATCTTTAGTGGCTTGGGAGAAACGCTCAACGAAGGCGGAGCCCTTGTGATCGCCTTCAAAGATACCGAACGCTACGACGAGACGCCTTATCAATGGCATCTGGATTGGTTCTTCTATCAACGGACGGTGAAAGATGTATTGAACATCTTTGAAGAGGCCGGGTTCAATACCGAAAAAATGGAGCTCACGCGCGATCAAAGCGGGATCATCGTGAACTACGTTAGCCACCGCTCGCCTGGCTGCATTCGTCGCCTCGATCCAGCAGAACGGACACGTTCGGCCAGGTCGCGTCGGACTTCGACCTCTTCCGTCGAATCATCCCAGGAAGACTAACTGCGTGCCAACAGCACATTAGTGCTCTGCTAAACTTCCTGCGGACATGGCTAAACCGGTGGCCATGTCCGCAAGTTCGGGATAGCCCATTTGGTCATTGAGTCGCTGATTGATTTCGATGATTTCGTCTTCATGTCGGAAGAACGCGGCAACGATGTCGGGATCGAAATGCTTGCCAGATCCTTCTCGAATAATCGATCGTGCTTCGTCGTGGCTGAAAGCATCTTTGTAAACACGAGCAGTTGTCAGGGCATCGTAAACATCCGCTACCGCCACAATGCGACCGCAAAGCGGAATCTCTTCCCCGGCCAAGCCATAGGGATAGCCACTCCCGTCCCACTTCTCATGGTGTGAACCAGCAATATCGCGGGCAAATCGCAAATAGGCCGCTTCCGGCTGTTCTCGCAAAGCGGCATCCAAGGTGTAATAGCCGATCAACGTATGCTGCTTCATGATCTCAAACTCTTCAGGGGTTAGTCTCCCAGGCTTGAGCAATACATGATCGGGAACGCCTACCTTACCGATGTCGTGCAAGGGGCTTGTGAGATAGATTGTGCGAACGTAATCCGCATCGACAATGTCGGCAAACTTAGCTTGGCGCGAAAGATCGTGCGCCAATAAGCGAGAGTATTCTCGCATTCGCTCTAAGTGCGCACCTGTTTCAGGGTCGCGTGATTCAGCCAGTTTCGCCAACGCAAAGATGATTACATTGCGGCTCTCCAGCGATACGATACGATTGGCAGCACGCAGACGAATGTGAAGTTCTTCAGGATCAAACGGCTTGGTGATAAAGTCGTCGGCACCAGCCCGCAAGCCACTTAACAGATTGTGCTTTCGATCCAAAGACGTTAGCAAGATGAAATAGACATACCCGCTCAATGCCCGTTGACGTACGCGGCGACAAAGCTCTACACCAGACATGCCCGGCATTTGCCAGTCTGACAAAACAATGCGAAAGTCCCCTTGGTAGATCATCTCTAGCGCTTCGTTACCATCTCGCGCGGTTTCTACCGGAATTCCCAAGGCACCCAAGACATCGCTTAACATCCCCAAGCATGCTGGATCGTCATCTACCAGCAGAATAGGGGCCTGAGTTGTCTCTCCTTCGTGAACAATCATTAGGCGTTAGGCTCCTCGCGATGCTGCAAGATGATCTCACTCAAGCGACAACACTCGTCGCGAATTTCGACAAGCGACGCTTCGACATCGTCCAAATTCTCTTCCGCTTTTCGTTCTAGGTTTAAGGCAATGCCAGCCAGACGCTCGGCGGATACCGTTAAGGAAGTTCCTTTAATCCGATGGGCGATTCGAGCCACATCGTTGGAGTCGTGCCTTCTGGTGGCCTGCTCCAATTGTTGGATATCTTCTTCCAACGATCCCTGAAAACGGGATAGAGCTTTTGCGACAAGATCTAGCCTGCCAATACAACGGGCTTTGAGCGTTTCCCAATTGAGAGACTGCTCACTTGGCGGCGCATGCGTCGACTGAAAACTCATCCGTATCCTCCCGGTGTAAAACTGTCAGCGCGAGATATCAATCGAGACTCGCAAAAACGGGATATCTTACGAAAGATAGGTTGCATTTCTCCTATGGTCAAAATGCATGACCGGAGAACCGTTTCTCACCGCAAAGAAGCGCCAACCGCGCAAATCAGGCGTATTTTATACGCAATTCCGGCCTGTTTTCTGGCATTCACACGTGCCTTCTTAGTAGTTAACGCGCAAACCAAGCACAAGCGAGTGTGCGCTGATCTCGTGGGTCAACGTATCGCCAGGCGAGAAGGGAGGGGAGGGAAGGGGACCGGTCAAGCTGTTATTGACCAGATAGACATACGCCAAATTCAACTCGACCCCATCCGTCAGCATGCACCCCAAGCCAGCGGCGATATTATGTTGCTGAATCAAAGGAGTCGAGACATTGGCGAAAGCAGCATTGGAAGAAATAGGGTTCTCATTAAAGTTGTACCCACCCCGCAGTGTCCACCAATCACTCAAGCGATACTGGGCCCCCACCGCCATAGAAAAGACACTCTTCCATTGCAGCGTGTCGAATCCTTGCGTGTTGGCAAAATCAAAGTAGCGAACATCCGCTGCAAAAACCCAGCGTTCAAAACCGTAATAGGCCAAACCGCTAGACAAGATAAGAGGATAGTCCAGGTTAAAACCAACGACCCCTGAGGGCGTGAAGAAACGAAACTCCTCGAACCATTGCGGGCTCTTGATGGTGAACCCTGCTCGCCAGCAGCTCGGACTGGCGTAGTAGATTCCCCCTTGCACGCCACCACCCCAGTGAACACGGTTTCCCGAGCCAGGCGTCATCGCCGGGGTGATCGCCGAGGGGCCCAGCGGATCGAACATCATTCGCGCGGCCGACAAAGTCGGTGCTACCCCGATCGACCAATTTTCATTGATCTGATACGAGATCGTCGGCACGATCTGCAGCATTTCGGTATCCGCGAACAGAGGCCCATTAGCCAGCAAAGGATTCTTAGGATCGGCAGGCATGTTGTTGCGAAAACCAGCGACGCCGTAAACACCGAGCCCGATTGTCAGGTTGGTTCCTTCGAGATGATCAACCCACCCCACCGACGGCACAACCGCCACGCCTGCTTCCCCACTCGTGGTGTGAGTGCCTACCCCTGCGACATCGGAAGTAAGACTGACGTCGGCCAACAAGCCTTCCATCCCGAATGAGACTTCCGACCTCTCCAAATAACTAATCGACGCCGGGTTCCAATGCAGGGCCCCAATCGCATCCAGCGGTGCTGCAGTTCCCGCGCCGGCCATCCCTCGGTTCACTGGGCCAACACCGGTGACAGACATTCCTTGCCCGCAGGCCGGAACTTGCTCGGCCACCACAATCACCAGAAAAACCACAGTAAGAATGAGAAGTCGGAAACAAGCTGTCATTAGGCCAACACTCGAATGAGTAAATCACACGGAAGAGCGGTACTCTTGCATATTCTTTGTGCCATCGACGGGATGCTTGGAGCAAACCCAACAAAACTCGTTGTTTCCGCTTAGAAACCAAGTCGATAACGCCAGACTTTTCCGGTCCAGCCGACCTAACAACACCTGAAGGCCGCTGGCATCGCTGGCACTAACGTTCCTTCAGGGGAGCCCATGCCGTAGCTCCTGGTGCCCTGCCAGTTCACGCGAAAAGTCAGCCTTTTGAAATGCGATGCTCGTTTTCTCCGCCTCTCTGACCCTAGCCAAATCGCAGTTGCGAGCTTTCCCAACCTTCTATCCAACCAGGTTTTAAAATGCGGTATTCAAACGGCACTAACTGTTTGGCAACTAAATGCTTGCAAATATTTGCCAAGCCCCCCGCGACTTGCTTAGGATGTCACTAAGAACAAGAAAAGCTTTACTCGCGTGATGTCACGTGGTATCATATAGCCCGTTCATCTCGCCTCGCCAAATTCAAATTGCGCTCATTCCCTTGCCTCCCAATCCTCAACGAAAGTCTCTCCGTGAAAACCACGATTTCGCTACTTTCCTATGCCTGCCTTATTGCTTTGAGCTTAAGTTTGGTTTCGCCAGCCTCTGCTGCCGAAACGCTGCGAATTGGGTTGATCGGGCTTGATAGCTCGCACGCCGTCGCGTTCACCAAGGTAATTAATGCCGAGAACCCTCGACCAGAAGTCGCCGACGCGAAAGTGGTTGCTGCTTATCCAGGTGGCAGTCCCGACCTCCCCACAAGTCGTGATCGCATCGAAGGATTCACCAAACAAGTTTCGGACATGGGGGTCGAGATCGTTCCTTCGATTGACGCACTGCTCAAGAAGGTCGATGCCGTCATCATGAACAGCGTCGACGGACGCGTGCATCTGGAACAAGTCAAACCTGTTCTCGAAGCAGGCATCCCCGTTTTTGTCGACAAACCGATCACTGCCTCGATGAAAGACGCCCAAGCTTTGTACGCTTTGTCGGAATCGACCGGCACGCCTTGCTTCTCCTCTTCAACGCTTCGTTTCTGCAACGAAGTCATCGAGTTGGAAAAGCAAAGCCAGGCAGGCAACATCGTCGGCTGTGTCGCGTATAGTCCTTGCAAACTCGATGAAACCCATCCCGATCTTTTTTGGTATGGCATTCATGGCGTAGAAACGTTGTTCACGGTGATGGGGCCAGGCTGTGTTAGCGTCCAACGTACCAAGACCGAGGGAGCGGATATTGTAACCGGCGTCTGGCAAGATGGCCGAGTCGGCACGTTCCGCGGCATTCGCGACGGCGCCGCCGGTTATGGAGTCATGGTCTTCGGGAAGAAGGATATTGAACTCGTTAAAATCAGGGCCAGCTACGATATCCTAGTGAACGAGATCGTCAAATTCTTCCGTACCGGCAAGCCACCGGTCTCTCCGGCACAAACATTGGAGATTGTCGCGTTCATGACTGCCGCCGACGTTAGCCGCGACTCCAACGGCAAGTCAGTGACGCTCGAAAGTGTCATGAAAAATTAACTACTGCTTCCTTTCATTCCGGTCTGCTCTGCTCCCAAACTTCCCAGCCAATTCGCCGTTAGGAAACTACTATGATTTCGCTTAGTCGTCGCCAATTCCTTGCCGCTGCTTCCGCTACTGCGGTTACTTCGCTGACAGCTCCTCTTGTGGCGGCAGGTGCCAACGACGAGTTACGAGTCGTGGTGATTGGCGTGAATGGCATTGGCAAGACTCACTTAAATGGTTTTCCCCAAATCCCTGGCGTAAAAGTTGTCGGGGCATGTGACGCCGATAGCGCCGTGCTGGGCACACGAACCGAAGAGTTCAACAAAAAGTTTGGCTACTCATTGAAGAAGTACGACGACATTCGTCGCGTTTACGACGATCCGGATGTCGATGCGGTTGTGCTGGCGATCCCCAATCATTGGCATGGCCTGGGAACCGTTTGGGGCTGCCAAGCTGGTAAGGATGTCTACACCGAGAAGCCCTGCTCGCACAATATTTGGGAAGCGGGGCAAATGGAAAAGGCAGCCAAGAAGTACGACCGAATTGTACAAGTTGGTATTCAACGCCGCAGTTTCACGCACCTGCAAGATTTCTTCCAAGAAGTCCAGGCAGGCGTCCTTGGCAAGGTGAAACAGGTGAAAGGGGTCTATCTGACTCGTCGCGACTCGATCGGCCGTCCAACCATGCCACCGAAACCGCTGGCCACGGTCAATCACGATTTGTGGTGTGGCCCGGCGCCGACCAAGTTAGAGCGAGCCAAGTACCACTACGATTGGCACTGGTTCTGGGACTATGGCAATGCAGAACTGGGAAACAATGGCCCGCACATTCTCGACCTGTGCCGCTGGGCGATTGGGGCGGAAGAATTTCCGACCAGCGTCACTAGCATCGGTGGGCGTTATGCCTGGGATGATAACGGGCAAACGCCCAATACCCATATCCTGCGATATCAATATGCTACCGCTCCGATTACCTTTGAAATTCGCGACTTGCCCACGGCGACCGGCAAGAAAGATACCTGCAAATATATGGATCTCAGTTACGGAATTATCGTGGAAGGGGAAGACGCAACATACGTCGGGTTCGATACCGGCAAGGTCATCGACAAGAATGGCAAGACGATACGCGAGATATCAGGCAACACCGGCAGCGATGGCGGACGCCAACTGCACCGCGAGAACTTTGTGAAAGCGGTTCGCTCACGCAAGACAAGCGATCTCAATTGTAGTGTGAAAACGGGTCATCTTTCGACCGCACTGTGTCACTTAGGGAATATTTCGCATCAGGTCGGTCAGCCGGTTCATTTGAACTCGCTACCGGAACGTGTCGCGCAGCAACCACTTCTTTCTGACGCCACCAGTCGAATGATTGAGCACCTTTCGGCCAACGGTGTCGATCTTCCTTCAGCAACCGTCCAGCTTGGCGAAACGCTAGAAATCAACCCAAAAACCGAGAAGTTCGTCAGTAGCGAGGCCGCCAATCAGCGACTTCGTCGAGAGTATCGGGCCCCATATATCGTGCCAGATAATGTCTAAAATAGGCAGCATGTAGAGTTGGCGGACTTGATTCATTGAGGTTCGATTCCGTATTCTGGAATGGATCCAATGAATCATTCAGGTCGAACGGCGTCATTGCCCCACCATGGCGTTCTTTGGCTAACTGCAAGGTCCCCATAATCGCATGGCTGAGGAAACTCGTAAAGTTCGCCTGCTGGATATCGCCAACCAGGCAGGTGTCTCGCGCGCTGCCGTTGGGCATATTTTGAACAACTCTGGCGCGGACTGCGTTCGCGTTTCCGAAGCAACCCGCGAGAAGGTCTTAAAGATCGCGGCAGAGTTAGACTATCGCCCCAATCGCGCTGCCCAGCGTCTGCGCGGTATGCCCACCCAGATCATCGGGGTCATTCTCGACACCGTGAACATGGCCGTCTTTTCGGCTCGTTTGGCTGCGATCGAAGAAGAGTCTCGGAAACGTGGTTATCGCTTGATGGTCGGTCAAGTTCATCACGACCCTACCGAAATCAAAACCTATCTGGACGACTTCACCGACCACGGCATGGATGCGATTCTGTGCATGTTCGACGTGATGCACGACATTCGCCCCAAGCTAAAGAAGGTATTTCGCGGACGCGAGAATATTATCTTGCACTCGTCCCCCATCCTAAAAACGCAGCCGTGCGTGCGTGTCGAGACCTCGTCGGCCATCGAGCAATTGGTCGATCACTTAGTCGAGCGTGGGCGCAAGCGGATCGCGATTCAGCTTTGGTCTCCTTCGGATCATTTGATGTCGATTCGCTGCAACGCTTGGCAAGAGAACGTCAAACGCAATAAGCTGCCGTCGACAAACTCGCTGGTTTGGACCAACCCTGAAGCAACCCAGAAACCGTCGCGCGAAGCGATTGACGATTGCATTCAGAAATTGGTCATCAAGAACAAAGCCGACGCGATTATCGCTTCAAACGATGAATGGGCCGTGCGTATCATGCAGGGCCTGCACCGCCACGGCTACTCGGTGCCTGAAGACTTGGCCGTGACCGGCTACGACAACCTGGATATCGCCGATGTTATCGAGCCTGGTCTGACAACGATCGACCAATGCCATGCCGACTACGCGAAAGAAGCCCTGAATCTTGTCGAGGAATCTTTGGCCGGCACCCTAACCGCATCTCAGCGTCTCCGTGTGATTCGCCCGAAACTTATCGTCCGAGAATCGACTTAAATCTTGGCTCTCGGTAGCGATAAGCACTCAAGCAAGCCTAGACGGCGTTAATCCCCCACGCCAATATCGTCGTCCAGTGCTTTCTGTACGACAGCGTTTTCGTGATGCTCGTGACTGAGAAAGCAGGTTGTGAATTCACGAAAGCGAACATGGAACGTGCCAAGCGTCCCATCAGGATCTTGCGTTAACTCATCAAGCATCGCATCGATGTCACTCAGCAGCAAACGATGTTCGTGACGCAATTGTTCGCATTCGGAGGAATAACGCGGTGCGATAGCGACGGTTTCTTGTAGGTAACCGCCATACTCTTCACGAGCGAACTGATCGTGCATCATTTCGCGAAGCTCTTGCAGACCCAAGATCAGGGCCTCGGCAGAATCCGCTTCGATAGTAACGCGGTCTGCTTCTACAAGCAGTTCGTGAAGCAACGCGTGCTCGGTCAGTAATTTGCTGACTGCCGTATCCGTAAGTCGCTGCAGGCTGGGCATAGCATCCTCCTTCACCATGAGAGGAACAGAAAAGCGATAGCCCCTTCGCTACTATATTTTGCAATTCCTGCAAGCCGTTTGCGTCCATTCAATAGTTTTTGTATGCCGGAAAAAGGACATCGTCAATTCAAACTTTTTGTGTTCGGGCCAAAAAGACCGAGATGAATCGCCTACCGTTACAACTGTGAATTATTTCCGGCGCACTATCGCGGAAGAATCGTTTCCAGTGAGATTCCTTCTTTCGTATTGAGTGCCGACAAGACAGGGAGAATAGACTGACTTTACGCCCGCAAAAAAACCAACTGGCTGCTACTGCTTCGGTAGCGAGTTTATGGAGATTGGGGCGAAGACAACGCATAAGCCCACAGGCATATCCACAAGATAACTTCGAGAAATTCACCCGGCATTCGGTCCCATCTTAGTAACGGAGCCGATCCGAGAAATTCAGCAGGCTGCTTGCCAATAGCCTGGACAGTTAAAACAGGTATGTTGTGGCAAATCAATGCACAAGAAACGCTGGGCTGAAACGAACTCAATAAAGCGGAATAGCTGCTGCCAGCGAATAATTCCCTAAAAACTGAAGAGGACTGCTTCGGAGGGAGAGAATTGGGGGTAAAACCAATCCCCTAAGTAAGTAAACTGGTACCCTGTTAGAGTGCCCAGCAGCGGGAACGATTAACTATACTGAAATGGTCCTTTCTTCCCGCGAGCGGGCCCACAACGGCCATTTAGCTGGTTGCTATATCCAGGCAGACAAACAACTTAGAATCAGAACTCGGCAAGGAATATCTGTGCCTGAAGAAAAAGAGAACTCACGCGATTATCAAGTTCGCCTGTTCTATAAGCAGAAGCCGGAAGTCTCGAAAGCGGCCATTCTCGACAAAATGGACGTCCGCAGCCCTGGCTTCGCGCCGCGCGATGGCAAGCGAGATTCCGATCGGCTCGATTTCCGCCACCCTAGTTTTGTAACCAACATTGGTGGCAAGTCGGTCGGAGCGACTTGGAGCATCCAAACAGAAGAGCTTGAATACCCAGGCGACTTAACCCCTTTTCTGCCTGCACTAGAGCAGTCGTGGTTATGGGACGATGCCGAGGGACCAGTGGGGGATTCTGAGCATCAATTAGTCATTACCGATCAAACCGCTTCGAACATGCGTCCCATGGAACGCTTAGCGTTGATGCAGCTGCTGGTCGCCAGTGTCGTCGAGACACACCCTTGCGAGGCCATCTACTGGCAAGCCACCGAGCAATTTCTACATCCGAAGAAATTTGTGGAAGGGCTGAAGGAATTTGCCGCCAAGCCGTGGAAAGCTCCTGGTGCGTTCAACGTACGAGTTTCGCGGGTGATTGGTTACGGCGAACGTCGCGACGACGAATCACGTGATATGCTAGTCGACAGTCTTGGCTTGGGCATTCTTGGCTGGCCAGATTTCCAATGTCATTTTCGTGGGCTCGATTGGAAAGAGATCCAACAAATCGTTTACGAAAAAGTGCTCGAGGTTTTTGAGAAAGGACCGAAGCTGCAAGACGGTCAGGCCTTTCCTGGTATCAACGCCAGCCAGGTTTGGAAGTGTCGATATGAGGAGGCCATTCTAGGCCCACCGCGTAAAGTTATCGACATCGATCCCGGGATTCCCTATTGTGCCGGGTTGCGTTATGCCGTCACCGCTGGCGTCTATGTAAAGTAGACTACGCTCAACAACAAACTATTGTATAGCAATATTTGACATGTAACCATTTTGCCGCTGGGGAATCTCAGATGTCAGTTGTCCCGCAAATCGACTCACTGACTCAAGGAGAACCTCATGCCTCGTTTACACCCCATCGCGATCACGGAAACTACGGGCCACACACGCGAACTGGCCGATGCCGCGAAAAAGAAACTCGGCAAGCATCTCAACATTATCGCCACGATGACCAATTCCCCGGCGGTTTTGGAAGCTTACCTTGGCTTCTCTGGAGCGATGGAGAAATCACAGCTTTCCGCGCAAACGCGTGAAGCGGTCTCACTGGCAATTGGTGAGAAGAATCATTGCCAGTATTGCGTCTCGGCTCATACCACCGTCGGCAAGATGGTTGGCTTCACGAAAGACGAAACCGTCCAAATTCGTCAGGGCGTCGTCTCCGACCCTAAAATTCAATCCGTCATCAATTTAGCACTAGCGATCGCAGAAACCAAAGGAGCCATCAGCGACGATGACTTTGCCGAGGCGAAAAACGCTGGACTTAGTGATGAAGAAATTACGGAAGTAGTCGGCCTTGTCGCGCTCAACATCTTTACCAACTACTTCAACAACGTGGCCGGTACGGAAGTTGATTTCCCCAAAGTTGACTTGCTGGCCTCGGTATAAAGAAGTCAGGCATAACTCTCAAAGTGGCTTGCTGTAGCAAGCCACTTTGAACTGCGCTAGCAAGTTACTTTCGACATCTATTCCGGACGAACCGGTAGATACTTGGTACTTCTAGCCTTATTCACCCAGCTCGCGTCGCCGTACACGCCGACATCCTCAGTGACAAACGGCTGAAAACCGAGCTTCCGGGCTGGTGAATCTTCTGCCAAGGTAAAGTCGAAATGCTCGGCATCGGCAAACTTCGGATCGGCGACAATCGAATCTTGTTCGTGCCCTTCCGCTTGCCACTGTTTGAGCGTCTTTCCTTTGAACGTTACCGGTCGTTCCGAAGCGTCAAAGTAGCAATTGTTGGAACTAGCGAACTTCACACGATCCCAATTTCCCTGCAGCAGTTCTCCTTCGTCGTAGAAGATAATATTCTTTTCCAACACAAACGAGCGATGCTCCTCGACGCGAGTCGCTTGTAACTGGTAGAGCATTCCAAACGCCAGAATGTTATTCCGTACGATGTTGTCTTTGCCATAGTGCTGATGGAAACCGCCCGTCTTGGTGCGATAGACCAAGTTATTCTCGAACAAGATATCGCTACTTCCTTCATCGGTGTACAAGCCCCAACCACCGTAACTGTAGGCGTGAATGTCGTGGAAGATATTGCCACGCACGACCGTCCCTTCCGAAGGACCGAGCGTGTAGATTCCGCCCATATCGCTGAGCACACCGTAGCCAAGATGATGCACGTGATTCTTGGTAATCGTGTTTCTCTTGGCGAGACTTTCGGCATAGCCCCACCGCCATCCCACGGAGATGCCGGTGTAAAAGTAATCTGCGATTTCATTGTGGCTCAGCACGTTGTCGCTGCTGTGCCCAATCCAAGCTCCGACCGCACAAGGGAAAATGCGTCCGCCTCGGTTCAGAATGTTATTATCGACGGTAATATGATGCGTTCGTTGCTTCTGATCGCGGCGAATTTGTGTCTCGCCGATTCGTACGCCTCCCGCCCCCGTATCATGCACCCAGGTTCTTTCGAGTCGACAGTGCTGACATCCTTGCCGAAACCAAACGCCATAGATCCCCACATGTCCAACTTCGCAATCTCGAATTGTGACATTCTTGGCGAAGTCGATCTGCATGGCGGCTTCGATCGGAGAAGCGGCCTGACTCGGTTCCACTCCCTCTGTCGGCGTTGTCCAACGACCATGCAGAAAACGCAACCCTCGTAGCTCGACATACTGCACCGGCTGCTCTGGTTCACCTCGCAGCACCACCAACTGCTTGAGCCGAGGTACTATGGCCTGGCCATTCTCGATCTTTTCGCCGGGACGGGGCAGGTAGGTAAGCTTGCCTGAAACATCGGCGTACCATTCGCCCGGAGAGTCGAGCGCCGCAGCAAAGTTCTCGATTCGATACTGGGAATTACCATCCAAGGGATTCCACGACTTCATCTTGCGACCATGCGTCACCACGGCGTGATCATCGAACTCAATTTGATCGAGATGTCGACGTGTGTTGTCCCATTTGTGGAAGGCGAGAAGTTGTACCCGGGAGAGTTCGTTAGCTCCTAACAGGCCCAAAGTCGCTGCGAAGTCTTGCGGATCGAGCTGAATGGTTTGCTTTGCTAAGTGGTCCGAAGTGGGCTCTTCCTGCACGCCAGCCATGGTAAACAGCCCTTCGTCTGGTTCCCTCGCCAGCGTGGCTGCTTGTGTCCCCACAATCAGTTGTTCTGGCATCGGGTCGCGTAGCTCTTCTGGCAAGGTCGTCGTCCAACGCTCCCCTTCTTGTTGCCATGCCGCGAGAGTTGTTCCTCCGGAAAAGGTCGGCGTCGCTCCTTCCATCGCGCGATAGACGATTCGATGCTCTTGCGTTCCGCTATCCTGCCCCGTAAGGAGAAACGGTTCGCTGAGAACGTAGTTTCCATCGGCCACCCAGACGGTATGCGACTGATCCTTGCTCGCCGCGCGGATCCTATCGCGAGCTTTGGTTAGAGAGGCAAAGGGAGAGTCCTTTGCACCAACCGCATCGTCGCTTCCTATGGGCGAAACGTACCAGTCAGCGGCGGACGAAAAAGAGGTCATCAGCGTGACCAACAGCATGGCCCGCGAAAGCAGTGTGATATTCATTTTAAGGGAGTGGGGTAATAGGCAGGCAGAATGAGGAAGGAGACAGCCGTTTTAGGTCTACAAACGACGATCATGTTGAAGCCTGCGCAAGCATCCCGTGCTGGAATGCTTCGCGCCGGTCTCAATAAATTCTATCTTAGAGCAGCCAGCGGCATGAACCAAACGATCTCTATAATAAGCAGGCTATCTACGGAGCGATTCAAGCCCGGCTTCCGCTTCGGCAGACAGGTTGCTACCCCATGTGCGATCGCTTAATAACTGCAAGACTCCTTGATAAATCTGACGGGCGCGGGCCGGGTCGTCTGGGGCAATTCGCTTGGCATAATCTAAACGCTCGCGAATGGACGCGGCTTGCTGATTCGTCTGGGCAGCAAGTACCCCATTAAGTTGCTTCAAACGTCGTTCGGCTAAAGTCAAACAACGGGCAATATCCCCTTGCTGCGAATCGATTGGCCCGTAGGTCATCAAAATCCCCTGCAGCTTTCGCCGGGTTGCGTAAGGGTCGGTGTCGTACGTTTTCAACGCTTCCAGATAAAGCTGTTCGACGGGGTGCAATTGTTTGCGCGAGCTGCCCAGCATGGCGGTCATTTGATATTGTTTTTCCCGCCGCCGCAGATTCAACTCTTCTTTCAATTCCGCCACATACTCCGAGCGAGAATCCTCCGGAAAGCGATCCAAGAAGTCGTCCATCTGACTATCGACCGCACCCAAGTTGCCATCTTTGACGCTGGTTTCGATCGTATGATACAGCATGTCGGCGTCAGGCTTGCGGGGAGCAATCAACATGACGGCAACAACCACACCGAGGGCGACCAGCAAGCCACCAATCTGCAAGTAGTTCACCCAAGCACTACTTTTCTCTCGTCGGTTTTCCTCTTCCGATTTCTTCTTCCGCTGCTCGGCGACGGTTGTGAAGCGTGTCTTGGGAGAATCTTTATCATCCGAGCGGTTCGTCACGATCGTCGCCGGGGCCTCGGTTTGGCCTCCTTTGCCCAAGGGGGCACTCGCGGCTGAAGGTTCGTCACCAGCCAAGTTCATGGTCGGTGCTTCGGCCAATTGCCGGGCATTCGGTTCCAGGGTGGGAGCGTCGTCGCTAGACTTCAACTGATATTCGTCCGCAGGAGAAGAAGGAACCCGCGTTGAATGATCGGCCAGGTTCATCTCGAAATCGGTGTCCTCAGGCATTTCGAGCAATGCCTCCAATCGGCGGCAGAGGACCCGGGCTGTTGGAACACGCTTATCAGGATTCTTCTCGAGCAGTTGCATGACAAGCTGCGCTAAGTCGTTCGGAATTGTTTCGACCAAGCGATCGATCGGAATCGGCTCGGAATAGCGGAGCTTATCGAGAATCTCGGCGACCGTGCTACCACGAAAAGGAGGCTGTCGAGCCAGCATCGCATAAAGCACGGCCCCCAAGCTATAAAGGTCGGCCTTGGGCGTTACCCCTTCGCCAAACGCTTGTTCTGGTGCCATGTAGTCGGCGGTACCGACGATCCCACCGGCCATGGTAACCCCAGTGGCCCCGAATAACCTGGCAATGCCGAAATCGAGGATCTTGATTTTATCGTTCTTGGTGACCAGGATATTGGCCGGTTTGATATCACGGTGAACGATCCCCATGTCGTGCGCTTGTCGCAAGCCGAAGGCGATTTCCAAGCTGTAGCGTACCGCAGTGCGCCAATTCTTAATCGGATTCTTCACGATCACTTCGGCCAGACTTTTGCCGTCGACCAGTTCCATCGCATAGAACAGTTCGCCCTCTTCCTCACCAAAACCATATAGCCGCACAATGTTCGGATGACGTAACTGTAGCAGCGTTTCGATTTCGCGCTGAAAGCGTTCGCGCAGCCCTTCGTTTTGCGACATTCCGCTGGGCAGGACTTTAATGGCGGCCTTATCGCCGGTTCGTTCGTCGATGCCGCGATAGACCGTTCCCATGCCGCCACTGCCAATGGTTGCTTCCAGCCGATAGGGGCCCATCTTCTTTTCGGTCATAAGGCAGCCGTTTTCGTCTCACGAAGGTGCAGGATAAGAAAAGATACTTCGTCCGTTTTATTATAGAGACGAATCGCCTGAACTTCGACGTCGGACTACCACCAGAAGCAAATCACGGCCAATCCCAGCAGAAGAGTGGCCACACTATCGCGCAGCGTCCATTGATCGCTAGAGGCATTCCACCGAACATGCGAAATCACCGCGCCAGTGGGGCAGCCGTAGCGACAAAACCCCATCGGCACGAATGCCGAGAAAATCAGCCCCCCCATGGCAATCGAAAGAGACGCCCACCCAGCAATTGAGGGGACATACGCATCAAATGGCTCCAGCGCGGCCAGGTTACCGTCGATTATTGAAAAAGCGATCAAAATCACCACGGCCAGCAAAACGGCAGGAATTGCGGAGAGGATCGGGCGAAGTCGCTTCGGCAGCGTCCAGTGCCATTTCTTGGTCACGCGTAAAATCATCATCTGCGCGGCCCCGTGCGGACAAAGATGATTACAGTAAAGCTGCTTCTTACTAAACAGCGGAACCACAAATGCGGCCAAGCCGATCGCGACCAAGCCGATACACTTACCCCACGCGATAGGGTGACCGGCCCAGCCGACCAACAGGGCCATCGACAAGATGTCTCCGGCAAAAAAACCAAGGTAGCCGATCACCAACGCACCGAAACCATATTGAACCCACTTCTTCCCGCGCAAGTTGGTAAACGCGATTGCCAGCGCCGCTGCAATCACCCCCAACGTTGCCGCATCGCGCCAACTGAAAACAATCCATGTTGCTGAAGACTGGGCGACATCGATTTCTTGCTTCGGCTGCAATGCCTTGGCGGCCGCAATGCCGATGGCCTGGGTCGCGGCCTGACTGGTCATCGTTGCTCCAGAGACACCTTCGATCTCTGCCTTCTCGATGTCTAGCTCCGCCAATTGCGATAGATCGTAACCAGCAAGATACTCCGGAAACGACCAATCTTCCCGCACATAGCGTACGTAAGGCTCGTTGTCGTAGCTTGCTCGTAATGTCACCGCTTTCAGCTTCTCGTCGGCGTCCATCACCACCAGGACATCGCTTGGACCTTGATAGCCAACATGATGATCGGCAGCAGGACTTGTTCGCCAAGCCGTGCCGATCGAATGTCCGGCGGAATCGCGTATCTCGAACCACCCCTGAGGCGATGCTTTCGCCACGAGGCTATCGGCCTCTGGCAAAATCTCCACGACTTCTTCGAGTTGAATCTCTTGTGGAAATCGGTAGTTAGGCGGCTCGCTTCCCAACACCTTGGCAACTGACTCAATAATCGCCAAGCTCGTTAATGTTGCTCCTGAGACGGCATCGAGCCTGCTTTTACCGGCCAGGTCTTCAGGTGTCTTGCCGACAAATTGTTCGCTAAACGATTGCGACTGACGGACCGCTGCCACGTGTTCGGGGGTGTCTTTGCTAGAAAGGATTTCGATGCCACGAATGGTATTCTGGGCATCTAACACAACTAACGTATTGGTCGGCCCAGAGAATCCAATTAACTGACGGGCCGTGGGTAAAGTCGTTACCCCCCAGCCCAGACGCGATTGCTGGGCGTTTTCGATATAAGCCCCTTCGCGATCAGTAGCCACCCTGAGCATGGCGGCCTCTGGCAGAAATGGTTGAACCTGGACGAGAGCAATCTCGACAGGCTCTTGTTTTGCGTTACTCTCTTCGGCAACATGCCACCGCACCAGTACAGCAATCGCGGCAATCACGGCAAAGCGATAACCGTGCAGCAAAAAATGCCGCACGGTTAGCTTGCGTTTGCGTGGCGAGGAGGCCGTCGGTTGAAGTTCATCCGTCATACTGGCGGACTATTTCGCATCGACCGGCAGCAGTTGAACGGCATCTGCATGGGCGTTCCCCTTGCCGCTTCCTTCAACTTCCACATATGCGGTCTCTCCCGCTTCAAACGGAAATACACCAAGCGAGATAAACCCTTCTTCGATCGGAGGCTTTTTTCGCATATCGATCGTTTGGGCGTCTTTCGCTTGCTTGCCGGCAACCGTCACATGAACATCTTCGCTGCGGTTTTCGTGCGGCTGATAGGCCAAGCGTACTTCGTACTTCCCGCCCTTCTCGACTTTGACAGGAAAGCGAACCTTGGCTCCCTTTTCGCCTGCGTATAGATAGCCGTAGCCGACATAACCTTTCAGCCCAGTCCCTTCAGTCCACGTACCGCTTTTTTCGGCCTGGATGTCGTCGACGACAATTCCTGCCATTTCTGTCGGATTTAAACCGCTCGGAGGGCCATAGCTGGAAGCAGGGGGAAGGACTTTCGGCATCTCGATTTGGGAAGTCACCGTTTCGCGACGAGCTTGCCCAGGCAACTTCAACAGTTCGTCCATTTCGCTCCAATGATCTTCGTAAACATCACGTGGCGAGCAATCGTGAATCTTGCAGATCGAGGCCGCCTTGCCGACAACTTCCCCCATCATGCCGCACGTCTTCATCACCCGCACGGTTCCCAGCGCTTCATGCGACACGCTAATGCAGCGACCGGCCATGAATAAGTTGGGAATGTTCTTTGAGTAGAAACAGCGATAAGGAACCGGATAACCATAGCCTCGGTCGACGCGGCGATCATGCACGGCAATCGAAATGAAAGGGTTGTCGGGAAACTTGTCAGCGAATTCCTTTTTCGGATAGTGCAAGTCGATCGACCAGGTACTTGGTACGCAGCCATCGGGGAATTCTCGTTTGTCGACAATATCGTCCTGTGTCAGGATCACATCGCCAATCAAGCGTCGCGACTCTCGCGGTCCACCGATGTAGGCCAACCAAGTCAGCTCGGCGTTCTTATGCTTGGAAGCCCCTTCGCGATTCTTCATCGCATTGAATGCTCCGTAGACGGCTCGCAAGTTCCAATCGCGAATTGCCTCGGCTCCCTGAATGGGGTCTTTATCAAACCCACTTTCCCAGAACCATTGCCCGTGATGATCGCGGGGATACGGGAAGTCTTTCATCGACAAGTCGAGCGCCCACGGCGTTTCGGGGAAGGTTGTTTCGTGATCGGCTTCATCCCACCGCCACATATTGCTCATCCCCATACGTCCCTTGTCAGTTTGATCGTAAAGGGCTCCTGCCAAAGCACCGATCGAGCCATGCCCGGTTGCATCGCAGAAGAGCGTGCCTTTGAATTCACGCACTTGGCTGGTCCGGGTATCGAAAGCGGTCACCGACGAAATCTGGCCGTCTTTCATCTCTAGCTGATTCGCATGATGATTGAGGAACAGATCGATATTGGGTTCGGCTTGGACGATTGCTTCTTTTTGATCGTCGCCAAATTCTTCGTAAGTTCCCGGCGACTTTTTGGCGCTATCGGCAAATTCGTCGATGATCTCGCCAATGCGTGGATACTTGCCACGGCGAATCAAACCCATCGCCCACACACGGACTTCGCTACTGCCGTTTCCTCCGAGAACTGGGCGATCTTGAATCAGAGCGACTTTGCAGCCCATGCGAGCCGCACTGATTGCCGCCCCCATACCAGAGTAGCCACCACCGATAACCACCAAGTCGTAGGGACCTTCCACCTTGATGTCTTCGGTAATGCCCAGCTTATTCTTACGCCACTTGGCCAATTGCGAGCCGCTTGTGGGTGGCTTCGCATTTAAGTCGTTGGTGAAATAGATCGCGTCGCAACGACCATCGAAGCCGGTCAGATCTTTCAGGCTGAGCGTGACTTTGGTTTTGTCGATATCGACGATACCGCCGTCATGCCAAAACCAGTCGGCACTTTGCGTCCCGAATGTTTCTTCAAGAGGCTCTCCGTCGATCGCCAGTTGAAACTTGCCTGGGGCTCCCTGGGCATCCCACTGAGCAACCCAATCTTTCGTTCGTACAAAGACTCGATACTTACCTGGGGCAGGGAAGGTGACCTCTGTTTTGGCATCTTGGCACGCCTGGCCAAGGCCATGGGCCAGTAAATAAGGAGAGCCCATCTCGGAGATGAACTGGGTATCAAGCTTCCAGCCACCATGATCGGTGAAGCTTTCTGCCTCGACCAACAAGTCGGCGGCCCAAACCGGGGAAGCCATAAAGGAAATAAGAGCCGCTACTACGGCGTGGGTTGACCAATTCATAGGAATGCTGTCTGGGGGGATAAGAAGTGAGGAAGGACGACATTGGCCGAAAAGATTCTCTATCGACCCTCATAGTTTAACACAGTTCCCCCCTAGGAATACAATTGCCATAAAAATCGAAAAATTAAGACACCCCCTCAGAGGTGAAATTTTGTGGTAATTTCTACATTCTCTTAGCAACGATATTGCCTGGCGAATAAATTACATATAAACTAATTACATCTAGGAGAAATTGATATGCCGCCACCTGGCTTGCTAGACGAACTCAAGAAGCGGGAACCGTTCGAGTCCAAAGAGCAAGAAGCGATCCTCAATATTTTGCGGACCAGCGATTTGTTCCACAATCGACTTGGACGCCTGCTGCGAGAGTACAACTTGACAGGCTCGCAATACAACGTGCTACGTATCTTGCGCGGAGAGGGTAAACCGCTACCTTCCCTGGAGATCGCCAGCCGCTTAATTCAAGTTGTGCCTGCTATCACTGGCTTGATTGATCGACTTGAAAAGCAAGAACTAGTGAGTCGCGTACGATGCGAGAAAGATCGGCGTGTCGTGTACGTCATGATCACCCCGAAAGCTCTCGACGTACTTGCCCAGATTGATCAACCCTTAATGGAGATGCACCGCCGCTTAATTGGCCATCTGAGCCCAGAAGAATTACAGCAGTTAATCGATTTGTTAGAAAAATCACGCCAAGCGGTAACCAACGAAGATTCCTGACATCTCTTTTTTTAGCCATTTAGTTTACATATCAATAGTGCGATTTCAATCTATCTAAGGGAATCTGCGATGGGCTTTCAAGACAGAGTCGTGTTGATCACTGGCGGAACCTCTGGCATCGGCAAGGCAACTTCGCTGCTTTTTGCTCGTCAAGGTGCGAAAGTCGTTATCGCAGGGCGCCGGGAAGAGCAGGGGACTGCGGTAGTCGAAGAGATTCGCGAAAATGGAGGCGAAGCAATCTTCGTTAAAACGGATGTCGCCCAAGAGGCCGACGTGAAAAATCTGATTGCTGCAGCCGTCCAGCAATATGGTCGAATTGACATCGCGTTTAACAACGCCGGCGTGGATCAAGCTGGTCCAGTCACCGATTTCACCGTCGACGCCTACCGACACGTGTTTGATATTAATGTCTTAGGGGTCTTCCTCAGCATGAAGTACGAAATTGAGCAAATGCTTCAGCAAGGAGGAGGCGTGATCATCAATACGTCCAGCATCTTGGGGCATGTCGCGATGCCTGGGGCAAGTATCTACAACGCATCCAAGCATGCTGTGGAGGGTGCTACGAAAACGGCTGCGTTGGAGTTTGCTCAGCAAAACATACGTATCAACGCCGTTGCCCCAGCCGCGACGGCCACCGACATGATCGATCGTTTTGCCGGTAAGCCTGGTGCCGAAACTCGGAGCCAATTGGCGGCCATGCACCCGATGAATCGGCTTGCCACCGCAGAAGAAATTGCCGCCGCCGTCGCCTACCTCGCCTCGGACGCTGCTTCGTTCACCACCGGTATCTCGCTGCCAGTCGATGGCGGCTTCCTCGCCAAATAAGGAATCGCTGCCGTGATTGAAGTCCGAAAAGCCGCCGACCGTGGCCATGCGAATCATGGTTGGCTTGATACATACCACACGTTTTCGTTTGCCGGTTACCAAGACCGACAACACGTTCACTATCGGGCGCTGCGGGTTATGAATGAAGACCGTGTTGCCCCTGGGCAAGGCTTCGGTACCCATCCCCATAACGACATGGAAATCGTGACCTACGTGCTCGAAGGCGCCCTCGCGCACCAAGACTCGATGGGCAACGGCGAAGTTCTGCGACCTGGCGAGTTCCAGCGTATGACTGCCGGAACCGGCATCACCCATAGCGAGTTCAACCCGTCCGAAACCGAACCGGTTCACCTATACCAAATCTGGCTATTCCCTGACAAAAAAGGGTACACGCCCAGTTACGAACAGAAGCGATTCCCTGACGAGCAGTTACACAACCGCTTGCGGGTAGTCGCTTCACCGGATGCCGAGGAGGGATCGTTGGCGATTCATCAAGACGCCAAGATCTTCCTCAGCAAGCTCGACGCCGGAGCGAGCGTTGAACTGCCAATCGCACCAGAGCGTCATGCCTGGTTGCAAGTGTTACGTGGCAGCATCACGCTCAACGATATTCAGCTCAACACCAGCGATGGCGCTGCCGTGAGCGATGAGCAGCAACTTAAGATCGAAGCAAACGAGGCCGCTGAAATCATGCTGTTCGATTTGGCTTAACCTCTCCCCCATTTATTCGTGTAGCGAGAAAGTAATTTACCATGAATCCTGTTGCCCAAGGCGTTTTGACGGTTGTCGGCCGTGTCTTCATTGTCACTATCTTTCTGCTTAGTGCAGTGGCGAACAAAATCCCGCAATTCCAAGGTGTGGCCCAAGTGATGGGCGAAGTAGGCATTCCCGCCCCACAGTTCATGCTGACCGGAGCAATCTTGTTTCTGATTGCTGGCAGCTTGTCGATCGCTCTTGGATTTCGGGCTAGGATCGGGGCAGGGTTACTGCTCGTATTCTTAATTCTCGCAACCTACTTTTTTCACAATTTCTGGGCCTATGAAGGTGCCGAGGCGGAAAATCAAACGATTCAGTTCATGAAGAACCTTTCGATGATGGGCACCATGCTGTTCATCATCGCTAACGGCTCAGGCAAATGGAGCTTAGACGACCGTCTGTCCCGCGGAGGAGAGGCAACCTAGGTTCCTCCCCCAATTCGAATTGGTTGCCGCTCCCTCCAGCAAAGGCACGTCCTGATCATTTGGGACGTGCTTTTGTATGCGCGTAGATCGAGCAACCGGGGTTAGCTATGCTGAAAGGAATCCCTCGTTACTCGCCCTCTTGCTCCTCGCCTGAGAGATTTGCCTGTGTTCCGTGTCCTCTCCCTGCTCCCGCTCGTCGCGACATTGTTGGTTTCCTGTGTTCAGGCTGCCGAATCGAAGCAGCCCAATATCCTGTTTCTTTTTACCGACGATCAAAGCTACGAAACGACCGGCTACCGGGGTATGACTTCGGTTGAAACGCCCCACATCGATCAACTAGCCAAACGGTCTCTCTCGTTTAACCGTGCCTATAACCAAGGATCGTGGAGTGGCGCTGTCTGTGTGGCCAGTCGAACGATGCTCAACACAGGGCGTTTCGTCTGGCATGCCAACGATGTCTACAACACGGCCGAACAGGAACGGGCCGCAGGACGACTTTGGTCCGAGTACCTGAAAAAGGCCGGATATCAAACCTACATGACCGGCAAATGGCATATCAAAGCAAACGCTCAAAAGGCCTTTCATGTCACCGGGCATGTGCGTGGTGGCATGCCTCAACAAACGCCGGCAGGTTACGACCGCCCTAAGAGCGAAAACGACACCACTTGGCAGCCGTGGGATAAGAAGTTTGGTGGCTTCTGGGAAGGAGGCAAGCATTGGAGCGAAGTCGTAGGGGACGAAGCAGTCGGCTTCCTAGAAACGGCCGCGCAAGACGACAAACCTTTTTTCATGTACATCGCCTTCAATGCCCCACACGATCCTCGGCAATCGCCCAAGGAATTTGTTGATCGCTATCCTGCTGAGGAAATCGAAGTGCCGGTCGACTTCTTACCGGTTTATCCTGAAAACAAAGAGATCGGCTGCCCCCCAACGCTGCGAGACGAACACCTCGCTCCATTTCCTCGCACGAAGTACGCAGTGCAAGTGAATCGCCAAGAGTATTACGCCATCATCACGCACATGGACCAGCAAATTGGTCGCATCTTGGCGGCCCTCGAGCAAACCGGCAAAGCGGACAACACCTATGTTTTCTTCACTGCCGACCACGGCTTGGCCTGCGGCCATCATGGCTTAATGGGAAAACAAAACTCGTACGATCACAGTATTCGTGTCCCGCTACTGGTTGCCGGTCCACAAATCGAACCAGGCCAGCACGAGGCAGCGGTCTATTTGCAAGACATCATGCCTACCACGCTCGAACTAGCCGGCGTTGCCAAGCCAGCACATGTCGATTTCGAGAGCTTATGGCCGCTCGTTCAAGGCGAGAAGGAAACGTCCTACGATGCTATCTACAACGCTTACCTCAATCTCCAGCGCAGCATTACTCAAGATGGGTTCAAGCTGATGATCTACCCGAAAGCAAACACAATCAAACTATTTGATTTGGCCAGCGACCCGCACGAAATGAAAAACCTGGCGAACGATCCACAGTATGCCCCAAAGAAGAAAGAACTATTCGCGACCTTTCAAAAATGGCAGAAAAAGGTAGGCGATAAGTTGGTCATAGATTCTGCCCTGATTCAGTAAGAAGCGAGAAATTCAAATCCCCTTGAAACCAACTCCCTCATAGGAAAGTAGGTATTCTAGATCCGCTCGCAACCGTCGCAGCTGATCAGGTTACCAATATTTGGCCGTTGACTTCTGGAAGGATCGCGTGCCAAACTCATCGTAATCGCCGCTTCCCTGACATGGAGTCTCCCCTGTGAAATCCTACGTTGCCTTGCTTGTTTCCGGTTTCCTAGTCCTTACTGGCCAAACTTTTGCCCTGGCAGAAGAGGTCTCCGACAAGCAGATCAGCGCATTCACGACTAATCTAACGCGGCAAGACCACACCGGCACGGTACACGAGCTCGCTCCCAATTCGCGTAAAGCGGCCCGCGTTTTCATCTTCATGACAGGGGAATGCCCGGTCGCGAAGAGCTATTTTCCGGTACTGAACGAGCTTTATGCGAAGTGGGGCAAGAATCAGGAATCGATTCAATTGTTGGGGATTTGGGCCGATGCCACGCAATCGCCGCAGCAGGTCGCCAACTATGCGAAAGAATACGATATCGCGTTTCCCATCCTGCTCGATCGAGATGCTAGCCTCGGCCAGGCCCTGCAGCCGACGAACATCCCTGAAGCATTCGTCCTGAATCACGCTGGTAAGGTTGTTTATCGGGGGCGAATCGATGATCGCTTCTTGCAGCTAGGTCGCAGCAAACCAGAAGCGACGGAAAAAACACTCGAGCGAGCAGTCGAGTCTGTGACCTCTGGCCTTGAACTCGCAGTGCCTTATCAAGAACCGATTGGTTGCTTTTACGAACTTCCCCCAGCCCCGAGTCCCGGTGCAGCGAAGTTGACCTTCAACAAAGATATCGCTCCGATCTTGAATGCGAACTGCGTGGTTTGCCATCGCGATGGGGAAGTGGGCCCCTTTCCCCTGACCAGCTACATGGACGCTGCCAAGCGGGCCCGTCAGATTGCCCGGGTAGTCGATCTCAAGCTAATGCCCCCTTGGAAAGCGGCCCAAACGCACGGCGAATTCGAAGGGCAACGCACCTTAACCGAACATGAGATCGAAACGCTCAAGGCCTGGGCGAAGACCGATCGCGTCGAGGGCGCCCCCCAAGACTTGCCACCTCAGCCGACTTTTGCCTCTGACTGGCACTTAGGCACACCCGATATGGTTTTGGAAATGGAAGCCGATTTCGAGGTGCCCGCTGGTGGTCCTGATATCTTCCAGAACTTCGTGATTCCTTTCGACATTCCCGAAGACAAGCTCGTTGCGACCGTCGAGTTTAAACCAGGTGATGCTAGCGTCGTCCACCATTCGATCTTATACCTCGACAACAGCGGCAAGGCACGGCAGCGGGACGCCAAGACGCCGGAGCCTGGCTACTCAACCTTTGGCGGACCAGGCTTCACCCCGTCTGGATCAATCGGCGGTTGGTCTCCTGGCAAAACACCTCGCCCTCTCCCCGATGGTTTGGGGCGGAAGATGGGTAAGAACGATGACCTGGTCATGCAGATCCACTACCACCCCAGCGGTAAGGCCACCAAGGACCGCTCGAAGGTTGGCATCTACTTTGTCGACAAGCCGAAGAACGAAGCCTTCGCGGTCTGGACTTCGTCGTTTGATTTAGACATTCCTCCAGGCGAAGCGAACTATATCGTCAAAGCGACTTACAAGTTGCCAACCGATCTGACCATGCTTAGCTGCATTCCCCACATGCACCTGTTAGGGCAAGAGATGACCGTGACTGCTAAGCTGCCAGATGGTAGCAGCAAGCAGTTAATCCATGTACCGCAGTGGGATTTCAACTGGCAAGACGAATACATGTATTCCGATCCGTTCACGCTGCCAGCAGGCACTGTGGTTACCGTCGAGGCTCGCTACGACAACTCTTCAGACAACCCGGCCAACCCGAGCTCGCCGCCGGAGCGGGTCACCTTTGGCGAGCAAACCACCGATGAGATGCTCTACTGCTTCTTCCTGGTGTCAGTTGACAATCCTAAACTCGTTCCCGCGGTTGCTGGCGATGCCCTTACGCATGAAGCAATCCGCCGCGCTGCCTTCCGCCTCAAGGGAGGGCGTTAGGCCGTCCTCTGGTGATCTCGCGGCTGCAAGCTCTCGCTAGCACCAGCCCCCCGAACGCTGCCACGAAACCGGTCTTATCTCGATTGACCGGTCTAGAGCCAACCTCTATCGTATCGAGCCCGTTGGCGTTCGGCTTGGCTTCGCGCGAAGCGGACACGACGGCATCTATGGTTTAGAGCGACGTTTGGGCAATCACTTTGGCTTGATTGTCAGCGGGCAAATGGAAAGAAAAAATGACGCGAATCACGCGCTTGTCTCTGGGTGTATCAATCGGTTTGGTTGGCTTGCTTGCGACCGCATTTCCGGTGTTCGCTCAGCAATATTCTGGCCCTATCCCGATCACCGTGGAAGGTGGTGACACCCCTGCGCAGCCGTATCGCGGCCCCATGCCGTCCCCATATAACGCTGGCCCCGGGCAACAGCGTATGGCTCAGCAGCCGCAGCAATATGCGCAGCCCATAGGACAACAAACTGCACCTCCGCAACGGCAGTATGCCCCTTCGCAGTTTACCGCCCATCAAAACGCTCCGCCGCAAAACCAGCCGCCACAAAACACTGCTCCGCAGCCTGATACCTATCAACCTAGCTTCGGCCCCAATTCGGTTCCGCAAAACAGTGGCTTTGCCACGCAGGGCCAAACCCCGCCTGTTGCTGCGCAAACGCCTGGTCTGGCTTCGACTCCTCCGAACGACCTAACACTTGAAAAAATTGAATCCCAGCGTAAAGAAGCCGAGGAAGCAACCGATCTCGACGAGGAGAAGAAGAAAAAAATTGCGGCCCTCTATCAGGATGCTGCCGCCAAGCTAAAAGAAGTCCAAGAACTTGCAACGAAAGTTACCACGTTTAGCAATGAAACAAACCCAGAGGTGATTCAGCAAACGCTTGATGCCAAGAAGAAGCAGCTTGCCGAACTGCAAAAAACAAAGCCAGAATCCTTTGCGAATTTGTCTTTGCAAGAACTGGAACAGAGCTTAGCAAAGCTGGAACTTGACATCACGAATCTTCGCGGCGACAAAGCGAAAGCCGATGCAGAGCCGAAGCGGCGTTCCGATCAACGCAAGACAATTCGCCAGCAAATGGTCGACATGCCAAATAAATTCGGAGAACTTCGCCAACAGCTAGAAGCAATCCCCGCTGACGAAGCTCCCTTAGTTGCCAAAGCGCTAAAAGCCGATTTGCACGCCAAGCAGATCGCTCTTTTTATGCAGTACCGCGCCATGGAAGCTGAACTGGCCAAGTACGACTCAGAAGATGCTGTCGACATGGTTCGGGTCGACCGTGATCTAGCCGCGCAAAACCTGGCTTTGGCAGAGCAAAAAGTCAAAGCTATGGCCGAACAAATCAAGGTCAAACGAGCCCAAGCCGCCGAAGAAGCGGTCCGCCAGGCGCGGCAACAGTTGATCATGGTTCAGCCGGTGCTGCGTACTTATGCCGAACACAATCAAGAACTAGCCGAGTCCATTCAAGATGTAACCCAACAACTTACCGACGCAGAAAAAAGCTATAACGACGCCTACGAAGAATGGACCAGTTTACGCACCGAATTCAACAAGACCAAAGAGAAAGTCGATCAGTTGGGCCTAACCAACGCGATCGGCGTACTGCTTCGCAAACAACGTACCGAGCTCATCGAAAAGGTACCCTTACGTGCGGATGCTGACGCTAGTCAGGCGCGCATCGACGAAGCTCAATTCAAACAGTTTGAATACGAAGACGACCGTAAAGAACTGATGAATAAGGAAGCCTTCGTTCAGCAAGTCATGGCCGAGTCGGATATCGAGGATTTGGTCGAACGAAATCAATTAGAAGAAGCCGCACGAGAGCTGTTCGACAAACAGCAATCTAATCTCGATAAACTGATTAAGACCAATCAGAACTACATCGACAAGATGGTCGATCTTAAGGTCACCGAGGATACGATCGCTAAACTGATCGCAAAATACCAAGCGTTCATCGATGAACGTGTGCTGTGGATTCGCAGTGGCAACGTCCTGGCAACCGAGATCCAGTTGGACGACTCCGATAGAGAAGCCCTCTCGCCGGCAGCATGGATCCAAGTCGGCAATTCGCTGTGGTCCGACGTAAAGCGGAACATGCTGCTATACGTCGTGGTTGTTTCCCTCTTCCTGGCCTTGGTCATCAAACGAGGACGTTTAAAGAACGACCTACGGGAACTGGGCGAGTTGGCTCAGAAGCCTGGCTTCTTCGGTTTCATGCCAACCATTCATGCCCTTTTGTACTCGTTACTGCTGTCTGCGATTAACCCTGCTTTTATGGCTTTTATTGCCTGGCGGCTGATGTCCTCTACCCCCGATCAAGGCTTCGCCAACGCAGTCGGCAATGGTTTGTTCTGGACGGCAGTCATGTGGTTTCCGCTGGAATTGATTCGTAATATTTGTCGTGGCAAAGGCTTGGGCGAATCGCACTTCAAGTGGCCAGAATCGTCCTTGCGATTGCTCGGTCGCAGCATGGCTTGGCTTACCCCTGCGGTATTGCCGTTGACCTTTATCACGTCTGCTTTTTACGCCAGCGATCCCACACATGGACACGACGCCTTCGAGCGAATTTGCTTTATCTTGCAGATGGTCATGATGGCGTTGTTCCTCGGCCGTATCCTCCATCCGACCGGTGTCTTCCAAGAATACATCGCTTACAACCAAGGTGGCTGGTTCGATCGCTTAAAGTATGTCTGGTATTGGTGTGCGGTAGTCTCGCCGTTAGCCTTAGCTGGCCTCGCTTTCTGGGGCTATTACTATACCGCTCAAGTTCTTTCGTGGCGGTTATTCGCAACGTTGTGCTGTGTACTTGGCCTGATGTTAATACGAGCCTCGGTCATGCGGTGGATTATGCTGGCACGTCGCCGGCTCAGCATTGCCCAGGCCCGCGAACGGGCTGCCGCAGCCGCCGCTCAAACCAACGACTCAGCAGCCGCCTCACTGTCAACCGCGATCATCGCCGAACAAGCCAAGACCGAGCTTTCAGCTCATAGCGCGCAAACCCAACGTTTACTTACCACCGGCATGTTCACCGCCGCGTTGGTGGGCATGTGGCTGATTTGGAGCCAGGTTATGCCGGCCCTCAGCATGCTAGACGATTACTCCTACACCATCGAAACCAACAGCCAAGTTGCCGACGCTTCCAATGGCTCCGATGATGCCTCCAACGCGATGACAGGCATCCCCAAACAGGAAACCAACGAGGAAGCCAAGGAAGGTGAAAGCCAAAATGCCCAATCACCTACCGCCGATACTATCTCGCTGATGACCACCCCCAAGAACGTACGAAAGATTACGATTCTAACGATCGCTTTTGCTGGGCTGATTCTAGTACTAACTTTAGTGTTTGCCCGCGACGTTCCTGGCGTGATGGAGATGGCCGTCCTGCAGCGGCTGCCGCTAGAGCCTTCGGTGCGGTATGCAATCACGTCGCTAACCAGCTACGGGATCGTCATGTTGGGTGTTGTGTGGGCCTTTTCAACGCTCGGCTTGCAGTGGTCACAAATTCAATGGCTGGCCACCGCGCTAACGTTTGGTTTGGCGTTTGGCTTGCAGGAGATGTTCGCCAACTTCGTGGCCGGAATTATCATCCTGTTCGAACGCCCGATTCGTGTGGGAGATATCGTAACGATTCATGACGTAACCGGCGTTGTTTCACGAATCCGCATCCGCGCCACTTCGATTACCAACTGGGACCGCAAAGAATATGTGGTTCCGAACAAAGAATTCATCACCGGGCGTCTGCTCAACTGGACGCTGACCGATACGATTAACCGCGTGGTAATTAACGTGGGCGTCGCCTACGGAACCAACACCGAAGAAGCTCGTCGTATCTTGTTAGAGATTGCAGAAAAGAACCAATACCTGCTGAAAGATCCAGCCCCATCGGCCACTTTTGAAGGTTTTGGCGACAGCACGCTCGATCTCGTGCTGAGGGGTTTTCTGCCTAACCTCGAAAACCGTTTGGCCGTAATCACCGATCTGCATACTCAAATCGATCTCGCGTTCCGAGATGCGAAAATTGAAATCGCCTTCCCGCAACGCGATCTACACATCCGCACTGCGCCTGGCGTAGCAGCAGCTTTGGGCGTTCCAGAAGAGAAGGCCCGTGAGGATGTGGCGGAAAAAAAAAGTCCTAAACGAGGCGCAGCCTAACTAATTGCTACGGCTGCATTGAGTACCAGCATGAAAGCCCACGAGCTTTTTTAGGCTATCTTTGCGAACCAAGAGCATGTGTGCCTCCAATAAGGAGCACCCATGCTAGCACGCAAGTCGCTCTGGCTTGAGAATTCGCGATGCGATACAAATCTCTCGGAAAGATGCGCGCACGGATCTGCGAATCAAGGTGAGAGCGATGAAGAAACATCCCACGGAGCGGGATTCCACAAACGAATCGACGTCCAGCGGCCCGACAAGCGGCTGGTCGAAATGGCGTCCCCTGGCGATTCTCGCTGGGCTGATCTTGCTGGCTCTTATGTTCCCCACGATCGTCGCGCGCACTCCTCTGCTAGGCTGGGGTGTTTCTCAAGCGACTACGGGAATCAACGCTCAGGTAGTTGTCGGCTCGGCCTCGCTGGGCTGGTTCTCGCCGGTTGTACTCAACGACGTGCGTGTCGTGGATTCTGCCGGAAAACCGATCGCCGAGATCCCTTCGATTCGCATGAGCAAGTCCTTGCTGAGTTTGATCACCAACTCCAGCGATCTAGGCACGATCGAGATCACGCGAGCGACTGCCAACGTGGTGGTACGCGAGGGAACAAGCAATCTCGAACAACTCTTACCGCCAGCCAGCGAGCCGGAGGTGGATGATGAGTCTGCCACTGCAGCGGCTTCCTCGACTCGCAAATTCCGGATAGTGGTCAGGGAAGCGACCGTCCAACTGACTGACGGCGATACGGCTCGTACTTGGACGCTGGAAGATGTCTCAACCGATATCGATTGGCGTAATCCCAGCATTCCAGCAGAGTGTAGCTTTTCGGCCAGCCTCCTCGATCGGCAGCAAGTTGGCGTCTTGCAAGGGAAGGGGACCCTTCCCAGCGAAGTTGGCGATACGCAATTTACCTTGGCTACCAAAAACATGCCGCTTGGTGTCATGGAATTATTGAGCCGACGCTTCGGCGAGCCTTGCACGATGCAGGGTGAATTGAACGGGCAAATCGACTTGGTGTCGACATCGACAGGGCCCGCAATGCGGTGCAACCTGGAAGCCACCGGCGTCGACGTGCGCATGCAGAACTCGGCGCGAGGCACCGGCTGGAACAACGGTACCTTGCGTGCCACCGGCGAGATCGCACTTTCCGGCAACCAAATTGTGGCACGTCAGTTCACCGTAACAACCGACTGGGGCCAAGTGCTGGCCAATGGCAACATTCCGGCCGTTTTGCTGACCACGGCGAACTCACCAAGTGCTTCCTCGCCCAACATGCTGGGAGCAGAACCATGGGAACTACGCGGCACGGCCGACCTGGCTCGCTTAGCCAATGCCTTTCCGGAACTACTTCAGATTCGCGATGGTGTTAACCTGAACGAAGGGCGTGTTACGGTCACACTAGCAAACGAAGTCGACACCGGTGTCCCGACGGTGAAAGGGGATGCGGTCGTCTCGAACATCGTGGCTACGGTTAACGGACGACAAGCCCAGTGGCAGCAGCCCCTGGAAACCTCTTTTGTCGTCACCATGCCAGGCGGGGAACTCAACCTCAATACAATCGCCTGTCGCTCCTCCTTCCTCACAGCCGAAGGGCGGACCAATGGCAACGACACCAACGTCAACTTTCAGCTTGACGGCAACCGCCTCGTCTCTGATCTATCGCAGTTCATCGATCTGAAGGGGAACCAGTTCGCTGGCATCCTGCGGGGATCGCTCCAAATCCAAAACCAAGGAAGTGGTCGCATTGCCTTGAATGCTCAAACCAACGGAACCGACGTTCTGTGGTCGCAAGGCTCCCGTCGGCTGCTCACCGAATCGAGCTTGCAAGCGCAGCTACAAACCTCGCTGCTTTGTAACGCTGGCCAAGTTCAGCAAATCGAATCCGCTATCGCGATGCTGAAGACAGGACAAACTACGGTTACCGCTCAAACATCAGGGGCAATCTCGCTTGGGCCCCATTCGGTGTGGCCGATTAAGGTTCAACTGGAAGGACCGATCGAACCAATTTGGGCTCAGGTGCAACTTGCCTACGGGCTCGGAGAGTTCCAGCTTGGTGGCAACGGATATGTACTTGCGAAACTAAACCTCGCGGAGAATCAGTGGGACCTGGAAGGGGTCAACATCAACGTCAACGACTTCGCATTGGTCGGCCCCCTGACACAGATCTATGAGAACCAATTGAAGGTCGAAGGCAACGCCAAGATCGACTGGAAGTCGAATCAGTTTTCAGCTCCCCAGTTCGTTGTGATGGGTACCACGGTTTCGGCCAGAGCCACGGATCTTGCGGTTCCTCTGGGCAACACAGGCACCGCTTCCGGTCAATTGGCTTACCGAGTTGATCTAAGTCGGGGCGTCCACTGGGTACTGCCCCCGCAGTGGCTCGGCACAACCCAAGTTGCCGGAGAAATGGCCGGCACGATGACCTTGGCCAAACGTGAGCAAGGATTGACGGTGCAAAACGATGGCCAGATTGCCAACTGGGAAGTGCGTGTGCCGACCACGACCCCACCGGCAGCAGTCGTCCCTATCCAACCCGCCGCAGCAAGTCAGCCGTTTGTGCGTTGGCATGAACCGAACCTGTCTTACTCGCAATCGATTAGCTTGAACCAGCAAGAAGACTCGTTGGCGATTCATACCTGCCAGATTCAATCTTCGGCGCTAAGCCTTGCCCTGCAAGGAGGCATCAGCCAGCTTTCAACCACCGGAAACATTTCCCTCGACGGGCAAGCCAACTACGACTGGAGTAAACTGTCTCCGCTGCTAGCCGCCTTGCTTGGTCCTCAAGTGTCGATCCAAGGCCAACAAGCTTCTCGTTTCCAATGGTCTGGTCCGATTTGGCCCGCCGATCCATCCGCCGATGGAAACTATGTCTTATCGCCTACCTGGCAAGCCAATAGCGAACTCTCGTGGAAGCAAGCCAACTTATACGGAATTCCGACTGGCGAAACCAACGTGAATGCTCGCTTGCAACAAGGTGTCGTGCAACTCGTGGCCGATAGCCCTGAAATCAGCGGAGGCCAACTAGCGTTTCGCAGCCAATTGCTTGTTAATTCGACACCGATGATGTGGCAACTGCCACGGGGTCGGATGATTGATAATGTGGCTATCACGCCGCAAATGTGCCAAGGCTGGCTACGGTATGTCGCTCCTATTTTGGCAGATGCGACACGCGTAGAAGGAAGGTTCTCTCTCGATATCGAAGCGGGTCAATTCCCGGTGCTCGATCCGATGCAAGGGGAAGCTAGTGGAGTGCTCAACATTCATGGCGCCGAGGTGCGATCTGGGCCGTTGGCCCAAGGGTATGTGGCACTGGGACGCAATGTCGAAGCGTTGGTAAAAGGAAAACCAGCATCCGCGATCGATCAAGGGGCTGCTTCCTTACTGACACTGCCCGCCCAGCAAGTTCCCTTTCGCCTAGTCCAGGGGCGTGTTTATCACCAGAACTTAATCGTCCAGTCAGGGGATGTGCAGATGGTGACCTCGGGTTGGGTCGATGCGAATCAGCAGATGCAATTGATGATCTCTATTCCGATCAAAGATGCCTGGGTGCAAAAGGCACCATGGCTGGCGACCATGCGTGGCACTGCGGTTTCGATCCCGGTTAGCGGATCGATGCAAAACCCCAAGATCGATAGCCAGGCGTTAGAGAACATCGCGCGAGGCATGCTGAATAACGCAGCCCAAGGAGCCCTTCAAGAAGGGATCAACCGCGGTTTGCAGGAACTATTCCGACCTCGCTAAACAATCGTTACAAAGCGTCGGAATTCTCCTTCGTCGACGAAGAGAGCTTCGTCGGCAAGTTGAAAGATAAGATCGGTCCCTGGCCAGCCAAAGCCGCTCAACAACGTGTCAAAATTTCGTTCGGGACACTGACCACGCATTTCTACCGAATGCAACCTGCCGTTGCGATCGTATGCGACACCATCGACTTGCCAGGGCGCAACGTCGCCAGTCTCACCTACCCATACGAATGATCCATCGGGTTCGAAGTACATGCGTGGTAGTTTGTTGAGATAGGACTGGGCCGCTTCAAACGAGGCTCCCATGGGCTCTCCCAAAACCATCGGCGAAACCGAAAGTGTCTGCAAACGCAGACCCTGTACGGCAACGATGGGGCCCAAATGCAACGAGCGGGGGCGCGCATGTACGGCGACATTAAAGCGAAGCATGACTGGACTAATTATTCCGTAGTGATCTGTTCCGCTAACCACGCCAGATATTCGCTCGACCCGTAGGCGATGGGCAGCGCGATAATCTCGGGAACCTCATAGCGATGGTGCTTGCGAATCAGTTCGGCCAATGGCGTGAATGCCTGCTCTGTTGTTTTGATCGAAAGCAGGAATTCCTCGTCTTTCTGAACCGCGTCTTTCCATCGATAGACAGATGTAATCGGACCGGTGATTTGAACACAACCGGCCAGAGAATGCAGCACAAGGATTTCAGCGAGCTGTTCCGCGTCGGCCCGAGAACCTGTGGTCGTCTGTACTACGATGGCTTGTGACATGTCAGAATCAGTCCAAAAAGCGAGACGATTAACCCGACAAGTCTGCCCCTGGAAATAGTCTACTAGATTACTTCCCGATGTAGGCTCCCGTTTACTTGTGGGTTGCCGCAAAGGGAGCCAGCCAACATTAAGGACGCACGGAATCAGAAGAAATCCGAACTGTTTTTGCTCGATGTTCCGGAACTAACGGAGGGGGAGCAGGAATAGAATGCCCTCCTCGGGTTGTCGACTTCTTCTCTGGCCGCGATTCCTCGTCGAAGAATGGCCGCGCCATCGGAGCCGCTATCCCGTGGGGCGCATCGATACGAATTCGCCGGATCGGGGAAGGTGCCGTACCCAGGACCCCGTTCCAAACTTCGTACGGTGCACCTTGTCGCTCGTCATCGCGATAGAACGTCAGATAGGTCATTTTTTCCGCCGGCAGAAATTCACGCCAGCCATCGGTTCCGCGAGTCGGCATGTAAACACGTCGCCACGTTCCGCTGTTGAAATACAACTGACTCAGCACATAGCCATCGGCGAAGCTGGCATCCAATGGCACGGTTTCGTCCATGTGCGTATGCCCAAATACGATATGCTTCGCACGACGATTTCGGAATTCAGCCTCGTCCATCGCAAACTTAGATAACGAATTCGATTTTCCCAAAGCCTGGTGACGTAGCCAATCGAGCATCCGTGTGCCCCACTGCTCGTCGTCTTGCTCACGAAATTTCAGCAGCGAATCCAACGCGTCGAGATTACGAATACCCAAAGACTGAAAGCGATCGACCTGATGAATTAGTGGCATCAACTTGTCGACCGTGCGATCCCAGCAGTTCTTGATTTCAAACTGTAGCGAAGTGACCGGACACGAGACCTGCATCATCTGGCGGAGGCAAAGCGGCGCCATCACTAAGGGACGCACATGATCGAGTTCCTGAATACCTAGCTGGGCCGAGGCAGGCAACTGTTCAGCCAAACCATGTTGCAATTCAAAGCGAAACGGCATCAGCCCTTCGACCAAGAGCAAGTCGTTCAAACTGGCCCGATCGCGATGTCCGCTGAAACTAAGATTGTCGAAGGCATCCCCATGCCGGGCGAAAACGCGATGCTGGCGGAGTGTCAGATTCAGGTGAGCATCTTCGCGCGGTTCGTGCGGGAAGGGAACTCCGTCGGTATTGGCTAAGCCCAGCGCGTCGATGATCTTTCTGCGGACACGATTCATCTCAGGGGTAGGCAAATGGAGCGGCCAATCGACATCCCCCACCATGTAATGCAAACGCACCGGCACCGCTTGCAGACGGTCTTCGTAGGCTGGCTTGCCGCTACTAGTGCCGCCCGGCACGCGAATCGTTTGCCGTTGGCTAAGCCCTTTCAAAATCGACGTCGTCGCGGAGTTACGCTGCACAATACCGGACACGATCGCCTGAACGCGATCCGCGAATTCCTGATTCGGTTGCGTCAGCCAAGGCTTCGGACCATCGATCAGCCACCGCGAAGAACGCATGACATCAAAGACATCACCCAGCAATACAATGTCGATACTGGGAATTGGCTCGTAACGCCCATCACTACGCCACGACGCACGCACGGCCAAGTCTTGCAAGCGTTCACAGAAAATCTGAAATGCCCCAGGATCCAGAGTTTCGCAACTAGTACCGTCGGTAAGATGTAAATCGCTAAGAACTACTAGCATCTCAATTACCCTGCGGAAGAAACAACTATCAGGGGCACGTTTCCGCGCAATTAGTGGGGCTACACACTTTTCTGTCCATCGGTTGCGCAGAATAAACAGCGTTAGCTTTATCGCTGGAAGTGGTATATCCGGCGTGGGTTTTGTGCTAAGTAGTCCCAGTGGCTAAGAAACACGCCAGCATTGCCAGCACGATCTAGCGAACTCGCTTGCGTGCCTTGAGGGCAATGTAGCGTTCTTCTGGCATCGTGATATTCGTTACCCGAACACCGAACTTATCCCCCACTTTCACCGCTTCCCCTTCGGCGATTTTCTGTCGGCCAATTTCGACATCGAGCGTATCCTCGCACGATTTATCGAACTGAATAATCGAGCCAATACCGATGTTCACGATGTCGTGAACCTTCATCTTCTTCTCAGCCAGGATCACCCGAATGGGCACTTCGATGTGCAGCAAACTGCGACAATAGCCAGGCAGTTCTTTGAAATCGGAAATCCGCCCCCGCCCTGCAGGTGGCTGTGAGGACTGAGCCTTCGAGGCCGCCGGAGCCTCAGCAGAAGGCTGTCTTTCGTTTTCCTCCGCCACCGGTGCCGCCGCACCTACCAAGGCCGATTTTGGCTGCGTTAGGGGCCACACCAACAAGGCCTCCTGCTGGCCATGTTCGCCTTCCAGTTGGATAGGCATTTTCGCGGGGGACTCGCCCAAGATTCCATGCAGACAAACCGATCCAAGATCGGCGGCCGCTTTGACTTCAAACTCCATCGCCATGAACTCTTCCGGCAGAAGAGTCATTCCGAGTTCCTGAGCAAGCGTGGCCAGCTTGCTTTCGCCGGTCGGGTCAGGGCTGCTATACCAACTAGGCAGAAGTCCGCTTTCTTCGGTAATCATCAGCAGGGCGGCTTCCGACTCGACATTCAACAGGATCGCCAAGCCAGCTTTCGACCAGTTTCCCAAATCGGTGCTCGGATCTAGCGGCGATCCCTCACCGACGTGGAGCTGAATTTTCTTATCGAACGCGCGAGAAAACGCATCTGCCGCTTCGACGGCGGTCGCTTCGCTTGCCGCTTTAACAAGAGCAACCGCTTCACTGTTGAATGCTGTCATAGTGAGAGAAAACTTTCCGCGCGCAAACCAAGACAAACCATATCGGCACTTGATCTTTCATCGTCGCTACAGCCGTTAAACTTGACATATTCCTTGCATTTTCCGTCCACCAGAAAAACGGAGCCAGGCTGGCGATTGGGCCTAAACATGGCAGCCAAACATCCACCCCTTTTGCCACGCACCACAAAGGGCATCGATAAATTGTCTGCACCAAACAGTAAGTGTTTTCAAGGTAAAAGGTTGCAACCAGGATCCGTCTCTGTGGTCTAGTTGCGATGCCCAGCAGGCAGGGATATATTGCGCTGCTACCAACCGTTCACCTTTGCCTGAAATAACTCCCTCCTCGCCGCCAATACCATCGCCGGTGACTAAGCCGCGACTTCGCTTTCTACAAAGATTAGTCGCGGGCGCTACGTTTCGACGGCAACCATTCGGGCCCCAGGGTGTACAAGAAAAACTACCCCGCTTTTCGCTACGGAGAATTAGTTTATGCGACGCTATCTAGCGGAAGTGATCGGCACTTTTGCGTTGGTCTTTTCAGGCTGCGGTGCCATTGTCATTAACCAGCTGCAAGGGGGCTCAATCACTCATGTGGGAATCGCTTTGACGTTTGGCTTGATCGTCATGGTGATGATCTACGCCCTAGGCGAAATCTCTGGGGCCCACATAAACCCAGCTGTTACCTTGGGATTTTGGGCGAGCAAGCGTTTCCCGCTCAAAGAAGTTGTGCCTTACATCGTTGCCCAATGCCTCGGCGCGATTGCCGCTTGCGTGGTGCTTAAGATCCTGTTCTTCGAGCACGACACTCTCGGTGCCACCTTGCCGAACGGCCCTTGGTGGAAATCTTTTGTACTCGAGTTCATTCTTACATTCTTACTAATGTTTATTGTTTTAAACATCTCGACCGGCGCCAAAGAAAAAGGAATCATGGCCGGTGCAGCTATTGGCGGCCTGGTCGCTTTAGAAGCCATGTTTGCTGGCCCGATTTGTGGCGCCTCGATGAACCCAGCTCGCTCTTTGGGACCGGCGTTGGTCAGTGGACATCTCGAGTTCTTATGGCTATACCTAACGGCTACGACAGCCGGAGCCCTGTTTGCTGTGCCGATTCATTTCGCTCTCTACGGCACCGCTACCTCGGACGGCACCTCCCCGAATCCCAGCGAGGATAATTCATGAAGTGCGTCTTGATTCTCTGCACCGGCAACTCTTGTCGCTCGCAAATGGCAGAAGCCTTGTGGGCGAAGCTAGGCCAAGGCAACTGGGAAGCCCACTCGGCAGGCTCAAAACCTTCCGGATATGTCCATCCCCTGGCGATTCGCGCGATGCAGGAAATTGGTATCGATATTTCTGCTTACCAGAGCAAATCGGCCCAGGAGTTTCAGCAGCAACCGTTTGATTTGGTGGTTACCGTTTGCGACAACGCGAAAGAGACGTGCCCCGTTTATCCCGGGGCAAAAGAAACGCTTCACTGGCCGTTCGACGATCCTGCAGATGCCACCGGGACCGACGACGAAAAGCTCCCCAAGTTTCTCCGCGTGCGCGATGAAATTCAAGAGAAGATTGCGAACTTCCTAAGGTCGAGTCCAGCAAGCTGAAGTAATCCCTTCAGCTTGCTGACTAGACGCTTGCGTTAAAGTTCTTCGCGCGAGCCACCAGCAAACGCTCGATAGATCGCCAGCAGAATCATCGATCCCAAGATGGCGATAAAGAAGCTCCATAAATTAAAACCGGAAACATCGCCGTACCCCATGCCGGTGGCAATAAAACCACCCACCATGGCGCCACCAATTCCGATCAGAATGGTCACAATGCAGCCACCAGGATCTCTTCCTGGAAACAGAAACTTAGCTAACGCACCCGCGATTAGGCCGAAAATAATCCACGATAGAATACCCATGGTTGTTGCTCCTTGGAGGAATAGGGTTTCTCAAATTGGAAATCCCTATACAGCAGATAGCATGCCAAATGTTGCGAACACAAGGCCAAGAATTAGGCGGGCAAAGTAAAACTACTTCAATCGTTGGTTAAGTTCGGCCATCAACTGCTCTAACAGTTGGGCATGCTGAGGACTATTGGCAAGATTGTTCTTTTCGTTGGGATCGGTGTTGTAATCGTAAAGCTGGTGCTGACCTTCTCCCCAAGTCACCAGGCGATAACGTTCGTTTCGCAGACTATAGCCCATACGATTCTTATTGCGCCGCGTTTGGGTAATCGCAGGCTTGTTCCATGTGGCCGCGGGGTTATCAAGCAGCGGAACAAGGCTCTCGCCAGGTAAGCCTGAGGGAGCCTCAACGGCACATAATTGCGTAAGCGTCGGATACAGATCGACGAGCTCCACCGTTCGGCCAGAGTGCGTACCCTTTTCCTTTTGGCCAGGAGCTACCACGATAAGCGGCACACGGGCGCTGCGTTCAAACAGGCTTTGTTTCATCACAAGGCCATGATCACCAAAGTGATAACCGTGATCGCTCCAAAAGACGACCACCGTATTCTCTTGCAAGTCGAGCCGATCGAGCGCATCCAACAAGCGGCCAACCTGGGCGTCGACGAAAGAGATCGTTGCCCAATAAGCTTGCTGGGCTTCTTGCAACTGCTGTGAATTAGCCCCCAACCAAGGCCAAGGCTTATTCGAGGCGAACGCCAGTTCTGGTGCCGTATCGACTTCTGGAAAGTCGTTCTTCCATCGAGGTACTTCCTGCATGGGATACAGGTCAAAATACTTTTTGGGCGCCACATAAGGACAATGCGGCCGATAGAAACCAGCAGCGATGAAAAACGGTTTATCTTTGTTTTCTTCCAGCAAGCGAATCGTTTCGGTAGCGACCATGCCGTCGGTCTGCTCTTCATCGGTTCCCTCGGCCGCCAAAAAACTAAGCGAACTTCCCAAACCACGCTTAGGCGTGTGATTGACGATCAGATTCTCTTCTTGCTTGTCACGTCCGCTTGGATTGATACGTGTTTGCCAGGAAGCATCGTCATCAAGCCCGTTGGTCCCGATTTGCCCTGGGTTGCCATAGTGGTAGATTTTGCCCACGCGTGCCGTGAAATAACCTTGTTTCTCAAAAGCCTGGGGCAACGTCATGACCTCGGGAATCACTTCCCGAAAGTGCTTCTTCAAATCGAAGACCTTGGTCGTATCAGGCCGCAAACCGGTCATGATCGAAGTGCGACTTGGTGAACACAAGGGAAACTGGCAGTACGCCCTATCGAAGCAAGTTCCCGCTTTGGCCAGACGATCGATATTGGGGCTATGAACCTGGGTGTTGCCATAGCAGCCGAGATCGTTGTTCATGTCGTCGACGGCGATGAACAAGACATTCAAACGCTTTTCTTCCGCCAGACAGGCTTTCTGAAAATTGGCTGCGTACAGCAATACCGCCAAGCCAACACACCCAATTAAACGGAGTCGCGGAAAAGCCATGAAGACATCCAAAATTATGATGAAAATGAGGATCTGTTAATTGTGCTCGTTACCCAAAAAACTAGCAACAAAAAATCCCCCAATAGCAAGACGTTTAGCTAGTTTGAACCGCGCTGGGTTTGAGCTACGATAGGAGAACCTCAACATTATCTTACCCCATTGGAATCTTCCTCGTGAATCGACTCTTCCTCACCTCAGCATTCGTTCTCTCTCTTTTCGTATCCTCTCTGCGAGCGGCCCCGCAATCGGCGTCAGAAGAATATGACCTGGTAATTTACGGTGGCACCTCGGCAGCAGTCACGGCGGCCATCCAAGCCAAGAAAATGGGCAAGTCCGTCATCGTCGTTTCGCCTGACAAACACCTGGGCGGGCTGACAAGTGGAGGCCTTGGCTGGACCGACAGCGGCAATAAGGGTGCGATTGGAGGAATATCGCTCGACTTCTATCAGCGCGTCAAAAAGCACTACGATCAACCCTCGGCCTGGCGTCAGCAGAAGCCAGAACAATACAGCCGTTATCGCAAGGATGACGATGCGATGTGGGTCTTCGAGCCCCACGTCGCGGAGCAAGTGTTTGAAGAGTTGGTCGACGAATTTGAGATTCCCGTCGTGCGTGAAGAACTGCTCGATCGCAAGAACGGGGTCAAAAAAGCGGATGGCAAGATCGTCAGTATCACAACCCTCTCAGGCAAGTCTTACTCTGGCAAGATCTTCATGGACACCACCTATGAAGGCGATTTGCTGGCTGCCGCAGGTATCTCGTATCACGTTGGCCGTGAAGCAAACGATGTCTACGAGGAAACGCTTAACGGGGTTCAAACCGCACGGGCTCGTAGTCATCAGTTTGATTTCCCGGTATCGGCCTATGTCGTGGAAGGGGATCCCAGCAGCGGCCTACTTGCTCGCATCTCGAATGACCCTCCGGGCGAAGATGGCACTGGCGACGACAAGATTCAAGCCTACTGCTTCCGTATGTGCCTGACGACGGCCAAGGACAACCAAGTCGCGTTCCCGAAGCCTGAAGGGTACGACCCCAACGAGTACGCACTCTTAGCTCGTTACTTGCAAGGTGGCTGGAAAGGGGTGTTCAACAAGTTTGATCCTGCCCCCAACGCCAAGACCGACACCAACAACCACGGCGGCTTCTCTACCGACAACATCGGTATGAACTACGACTATCCGGAAGCCAGCTACGAACGCCGTCAAGAGATCATCAAAGAGCACGAGCTGTACCAAAAAGGCTGGCTCTATTTCATCGCCAATGATCCTTCGGTCCCCAAGGATATTCAAGATCGAATGAACATGTGGGGACTGGCGAAAGACGAGTTCGTCGACAACGGCAACTGGCCGCATCAGATCTACGTGCGTGAAGCCCGCCGCATGATTGGCCCAGTGGTAATGTGCGAACCGATGCTACGTGCGTTGAAACCGACTCCGAAAAGCATCGGACTCGGCTCGTACAATATGGACTCGCACAACGTGCAGCGTTATGTGGATGAAAAGGGGTACGTTCGCAACGAAGGAGACATTCAAGTCAGTCCTGGTGGTGCTTATCCCATTAGCTACGACAGCGTAACGCCGAAGAAAGAAGAATGCACGAACCTGTTGGTTCCGGTTTGCGTTTCCTCTTCCCACATTGCCTACGGTTCGATCCGCATGGAACCTGTCTTCATGGTCTTGGGCCAGTCGGCGGCCACAGCTGCCTCGATGGCCATCGACAAGAACATTCCCGTACAAGACGTCGACTACACCGAACTGGAAGAACGCTTGCTTGCCGATGGCCAAGTGCTCCACATGGAACGCAAGCCCAAGGCCCCGCGTATGGTGCTAGACCCGAAGAAGATGGACGGCACCGTAATCGACGATACCGAAGCCCAAAAAACGGGCGACTGGCCAGTCAGCAGCGTTGTCACTGGTTTCGTAGGGGTTGGCTATGTCCATGACCAGAACGACGGCGAAAAATCGATCGCTTTTACGGCCAAGGATCTGAAAGCAGGCAAGTACGATGTTCGTATCGCCTATGCCCACAATGGCAACCGCGCCACCAATGTCCCCGTCACCGTGACTTCTGGCGGGAAGGAAATTTTCCAAGGATCAATCAATCAGAAGAAAGCTCCGACGATCGACAGCCTGTTTGTTTCGATCGGGCAATTTGAGCTTAGCGGTGATACGACGGTGACTCTTTCTAACCAAGGAGTCAACGGTTACGTGGTGGCCGATGCCGTAGCCTTAGTTCCCGTCCAGTAAACACATCTTTTTCTCACGAATGTCATTCAAGATGCTGAAGAAACTTCTTCCGGTTCTGTCCGTCCTGCTGGCGTGCGTTCCCCTTGTACTCCATGCGGCTGAACCGGTGCGGATTCGGGTGGTCAGTTACAACATTCACCACGCTGAAGGAACCGATGCCAAGCTTAACCTGCCCCGCATTGCCCAGATCATTAACGAGGCGACTCCCGACATCGTTGCTTTGCAAGAAGTCGATCAAAACGTGCAACGGACCGGTCAAGTCGATCAGGCTGCGGAACTGGCCAAACTAACGAAAATGAATACCGTTTTCGGGGGAAACATCCCGTTGCAAGGAGGTTGGTATGGCAATGCCATTCTGACACGCTATCCTTCGATCTCGATGACCAACCACGCTTTGCCGCAGCTTGGCCCAGGGGAAAAGCGGGGAGTGATCGAAGCCAACATCACCATCCCTGGCCTCGACCAACCCCTTAAATTCTTGGCCACTCACTTTGACCACCGCCCGAACGATGCTGAGCGGGTCGAGTCGGCAAAAATGATTCAAAAGCTCACTGAGAGCTGGAAAGATCGCCCTGCCCTCTTCGCTGGCGACCTAAACGCGACACCCAAAAGCGAGTCGATCAAACTTATTTTCCAGGACTGGACGTCCGCCAACTTGAAGAACCTCGACACGATTCCGAGTGATGCTCCCAATCGCCAGATCGATTACATTTTGTATCGCCCAGCCAAGGGTTGGAAAGTGATCGAGTTTCAAGTCTTGGAAGAACCGGTTGCCTCAGACCATCGTGGGATTCTGGCCGTGCTGGAATGGACCGGCAACGCGGATTAGCCCTGCCGCTTACCAAACCTTGGCGAACAGTTGGCCATCGATATAACGCTCTTTCTTGAGATAATATTTTCGCAAACATGCTTCGCGGGCGAATCCATTCTTTTCTAACACACGCATCGAAGCGAGATTTCCTTCGAATACGGTTGCCGCGATTCGCACAAGTTGGAAGTCGCGCTGCAAGTAATTGCAGAGCGACTCGACGACGGCGGTCATGATACCCCGTCCCCAAGTAGGCTTGCCGAGCCAATAACCAATCTCGCACTTGTGGCCAACCACCATCTGGCTTGCTCCACAGCCACCAAGAAACGTGCCTGACTGATCGCGAATGGCAAACTGCAGTGGGCGACCGAAACGCTCCGCTTCTGCGGTAACAAACGCCAACCACCGCTCAAAGTCTTCTTGTCGATAGGGGTTTGGCATGAGTGATAAACCTCGGTGGATCTCAGCCTCCTGAAGCAAGCCAGTGCAAACTTCCGTGTCGTCCGCTCGGAAAGCGGAAAGTACTATTCCATTACCAACGTCAATCACCATCGCTCTTACGCTTCGTAGAAACGGCCTTAAATCACACCTTGCGCTACCAAGGACACCGCCAGGAACCGTAGGGTTCTGGCTTAGGCCCTCGCCATGGGATAAAGCAAGCAAGAAAATAAAAAGGCGGAGCACGTTTTCATGCTCCGCCTTTGGTATTTAATGGCCACTTTCTGGTTGAGAGAAAAGCTATTTCTTTAGTTCGACGGTCATGTCTTGCTCACCATCCACCACCTCGTAGGTGATGTCGGTCGTTCCTTCGCTCCAATATTTCTGAGGAATCGAATTGTTCCTCTTCATAGGCTTAGGATCGACATACCCTTCTTCGATTACTGGTGCCAGAAACACCTTATAGCTTCCTAATGGAATAGGCTCGAGCTGGAAAGCTCCGGCGGAATCCACATTAGCGGAAGTTGCCTGTCCTGTTTGCGAGTTAAAAAAGATGACAGACGCTTCATCCGTAAACGGTTTGTCGTTGAAGGTGACCTTACCCTTCACCTTCCCCATCGGGTCTTCTTGAGAACAACCTGCTACGGCAAGCAGCAACACAGCAGTCATCGCGGTGCCTTGCAGGCACCGCGTGAGTTTTCCAAGCGTCATAGAGAATCTTTCATCCACGATAATATCTTGAGTAGCGTTATTAATTACTCCGCCCGATTCTAGAACGAGCCGATAACCTGGCCATCGTAACGACATGCGACTCGCTTGAGCGTTTCGAAGTCGAGTACTTCAGGGAAGAATCGTACGCTACCATCCGACATTGCTGCCATGACACCGCCTGGATGCTCAGAATTGATGATCGTATTATTTTGGTACATCTGGCTAGCGCCTGTTAGGACAGCGTTTGTATTGGGTGCATATCGCAAACAAGTCGTGCCCGTCTGCCACAAGTCACCGCAGCTACCAGAATCATCTACGGAACGCGGATGGCGTGTTCCATACCACGCACCATAGTAGTTAGAGGTTTTGTTGAGCTTGTTCACAAAACCAGACTGCTCCCAAACAAGCGCTGTGTTAGAAGTACCATCGGTAATGTCTTTCAAACCATAATTTTGATTGGCAACCAAGATGCCGTTGTTACATGAATAGCCATGCCCACAGTCTCGAGTTCCGATCGTGTTATTAGGACCAGGAACTGGTACTGCCGCCCCTTGATTACCAACATAGTTAGCATTCATCGCATGGTCGTTGTTGTGCCCCTTCAACTCGTCCAGCGCGCTGGACGGACAGCGATAGGCTTCTAGAACAAGATCCTCTAAAACCTTGTTACCGGCCAGATACCCAGACCCAGCGGCACCGCCAGCCATGAACGACGAGGTGCTCGTAAACGAGAGATTATCGACGATGTTGCCTTGCTCCATCATCGGCAGAATCAGAGTTCGCCAGTTGGTACCGCTCGAAGGCCAAGTCTCGCGGAGATTGAAAGAGCCGTACGGCAACTTGCGAAAGGTGTCGTGATAATTGTGCATCGCAATGCCAATCTGCTTGAGATTGTTCGAACATTGCATCCGACGAGCAGCCTCGCGTGCCTGCTGTACGGCCGGCAGAAGAAGTGCGATTAACACTCCGATGATCGCAATAACAACGAGAAGCTCAACGAGGGTAAACCCTCGACGCCAACGAGGAAGAATCATAATGGACCTCAATAATAAGGAAGTGCCGAAGCAAAAGGAAACTGCGATGAGGGGTGGTCCAGAGCGCCTCAAGATATCGCGTGCCCATCATAACCTCAACTACAAAAAACCCTTTTTTTCTTTGCTTTTACAAAATTACATATATCGAGGTATCACCGAGTAGCACCACCCAAGATCACCCCCCCACTTAATGGGCAAGTGGTAACAACGGGACCTGCTTTTTCGTTGGCCAAAGTGCGCTAGACTTCGACAGCCCCAAGATGGCCTATCACCAATCTGCTTTTGGCCTTCGATCACCTTGGCTTGGAAGAGCTTGCCACTGCCATTCCAACGCGATCTAAAAGCGAACCGATCTCTGCTAAACGGTACCCAACGCAAGACACCTGATCGCTTGACTTCTCGGCCATTTCTCTATGAGCAGTGTCAGCATTCCCATTACAATCTGCCCGGGCCGAGAGGGTTCCTTATAATCCTTGGTAGCCGTTGGCCGATCCCAGAAACAAAGGAAGCCAAATGCAGACGCCTGTTCAGAAACACGAGTGGGTAGCTCAATACAACTGGGATGATGGACTTGATCCGATCTGGCCCATCGTGGACGACGAAGAAACCGAGTTTGCAACAGCGTTGATGATCTATTGGCGGTTGGATGGCCCTTGGTTTGAGGCCGGTGCTACCGCCGAAGTCAAACGACTTCATGACACGGTTTCGGAACGATTGACCAGTGGGTTCTACTCAAGTCGGAACTTGCAGTATCATCCAATCGAGGACAACCAGTTATCGAAGACTCAGGTTTACAAGCTCCGTAAGAGTGGGCTGCCCAGCGAGCTTGTCCAACCTCGATACTTTGATCCAGACCAACAGAAGCAGTGAATCACCATGCCAGATGACTCATCCGATGCCCCAAAAGATGTTCGCTTGCTCGACATCCCCAGTTACCTGCCATGGTCGAAGGGAAAGCTTCATCAAGGAGAGTCAGAGGCGATAATTGCCCATTTGGACGCCACTTGCATGTGGCTGCGGCCCAGTGAATTGAACACTGTAAGACCAGACGATTTCGAGGAAATGCTTGACGATCTCAAGGCGTCCTTGGATCAAGGTGCTGAGGAGTAAAGCCTGAAAATGAAATCACACACGGAATACCTGACCTTCAACCTTCCGGCTCGGATGGCTTTCGAGAACATCACGCCGAAGATCGAAGAGATCGTTCAGAAGAGCGGAATCAAAGAGGGCCTGCTCTTATGCAACGCGATGCATATTACGGCGTCTGTTTTCATTAATGATGACGAATCAGGTCTCCACGAGGATTACAAGAAGTGGCTGGAGGGTCTCGCCCCTTTCGACGCCTCTCCCCAGCGATATGCTCACAATCGAACCGGCGAAGATAATGCCGACGCCCACATGAAAAGACAGATCATGGGCCGGGAAGTCGTCGTAGCGATCACCAATGGTAGGCTCGACTTCGGCCCTTGGGAGCAAATCTTCTATGGTGAGTTCGACGGTCGCAGGCCCAAGCGGGTCTTGGTGAAGGTGATCGGGGAATAACCGGCATGACCAGTCCTGAACACGAGGAGATCATCACGTTGGCGTATCGAGATGATCGGTTTCAGTTTGCCGTGTTGGAGCGAACGGGGGATTCCCTGCGTGGGTGCTTCCGATGGACTGATGACGAAAAACAACAGCTTCTCGCACTGCTTGAGCAAGAAGACGAAGAGGGAAGCCAGCCATGGTATTTGGATGACGACGGATACAGACTAGACGACGAGAAACTCTTCCAAAAGAGTCCTTGGTCTATCGTCGATGGAGAAACATGCAAGAAAGCTGTTCAGCGGATGATGGACTGTGATACCGGTGAGGCATGGTTCTGCTTCACTCCTTGGTTTCGGATTGGAGACGAGTTGAATCGTCGGCCCTCTGAGTAGGAGCGAACGACCGCAGCAGCTTCACGATCTGCTGAGGATGCCGCCAGAGCTTGCCTGTGCGAGTCTTGAAGCCAAGGTCATTGAGGGCTTCGCACACCTCCATGTTTGTCTTCCCTTGATCTCGAAGATCAGCGGCCTTGGCAGCAACTTCGGCGTAAACATCTCGAAGTTCAGCGGCTATGATGTTTTTTGGTCGTCGTGGTTTTGGTGTCGGCGGCGTCGGTTTCCGGGTGGAGATCAAGAGTATCCCAATCGGGGATGGGCAACGCGATGCATATTACGGCGTCTGTTTTCATTAATGATGACGAATCAGGTCTCCACGAGGATTACAAGAAGTGGCTGGAGGGTCTCGCCCCTTTCGACGCCTCTCCCCAGCGATATGCTCACAATCGAACCGGCGAAGATAATGCCGACGCCCACATGAAGCGACAGATCATGGGCCGGGAAGTCGTCGTAGCGATCACCGATGGTAGGCTCGACTTCGGCCCTTGGGAGCAAATCTTCTACGGCGAGTTCGACGGTCGCAGGCCGAAACGAGTTTTGGTGAAAGTGATCGGAGAATGACTCGCCCGTCAGCCCCCAGGCCAACGAGTGAGTCTTCTGTTAGAGACAAACGCGCACACGGCTTTATGGTGTGGCGAAACGGCCATTCTGGCGAGAAGCCTAAGAGGTAGTAGGCTGGCGGTCGCCATTGTTCAGGCTTAGGCCTAAGGGGATAGCAACCGTCTCACCCAGCAAGCGACGAGGGTTTCCAGAGGTAAGTCGTTGAATTTCCCCCGCCCCTAAGCCAACATGGCGGCGCAGGTTGTCAGCCATTTGCTGCATGGTGGTGGCAGAGCCAACCAAATGGCTGTCGTCTTCCGCTCTGGGGACACCATCTTCGCCCACGGTCACCGTCTGATCACCTAAGGGGTAAACCCCAGGGCCGCAGCCTGCCGCAGCGATGGCATCGGAAACCACAAAGACGCGATCCATACCGATGATCTCTAGATAGTTCTTCAAGGCGAAGAACGGAACATGGGCCCCATCGGCGATCAAGCCAAAGTGCAACCGATCAGAGCGGCTGAGGGCCCGCTGAATGATATTGTCGTGGCGATCCATCAGCCGTGGGCAACCATTGCCGAGGTGAGTAAACATCGACAAACCAGCATCAATCGCCGCATCAAGCTCGTCGATTGAGGCGTCGGTATGGCCAGCGGCAACCACGATCCCCTGGTCCGCCAAACGCCGAATTACCTCTTGTGTAGGATCTTGCTCTGGGGCGAGGGTGACAATTCGGACGAGCCCTTCCGCTGCTTCAAGCAGCGACTCCATTTCGCCCCAATCGGCTTGCTTGGCATGCGCGACCGGATGAGCCCCGACATACCCGGGAACATCACTGATAAATGGTCCTTCGACATGAACACCAGCGATCACACGTCGCACTAGTGGGTCGGCTGCTCGCAATTGAACAATTCGACAGAGGCGAGCCGCCATCCGTTGGATCTCGTCGGTAATGATCGTGACCAGCACACCTTCAACGTTATCACGCTGCAAGGCCCGGCATGCTTCCCGCAAATCTTCGGCAGAGATCGCGTCTTGATTGAAGTCGACCCCGTTGTAACCGTTGATTTGCAGATCGAAGAATTTAGTATTTGGCATGAGTCTCCCAAAAAGGGCTCAGGACTTAAGGGATGACGTTAGATCAGAAGCGGAAGCAACATCTAGGAACAAGCCGACGTCATCGTGGGTTTGCAAAATGGAGGCCGGAACCTGAGGCGAAACAGGTCCTTCCACACTATTGCGAACCGCATTTGCTTTACGTTGATCAGGTACACTGCAGATAATCTTCTTGGTCTTGAGAATTTGCTGGCAGGACATACTGATGGCCTGAGTTGGCACCTCCTCCAGGGTTGCGAACCAACCTTCGCCAGCCTGTTGCTGACGGCAAGCCTCGTCCAGTTCAACAATCAAGTAGGGCGTTGCCGTCTCGAAATCAGCAGGCGGATCATTGAACGCCAAGTGCCCGTTTTCACCAATCCCGACGAAGGCCACATCAATGGGGCTTTGAGAAATCAACTCACCCAACCGTTCGCAAACGGCGCGAGGATCGTCACTCGAACCATCGACATAATGAAACGCCTTTAAAGGCACTAGCGAGACAAATCGCTCTCGTAGGTAGCGACGAAACGAAGCGGGATGTTGATCATCTAGGCCTAGATATTCGTCGAGATGAAAACCGGTCACACACGTCCAGTCGATTCCTGGTTCCGCCACCAACGCCGCAAGCGTATCAAACTGGGAGGCACCTGTCGCCACAATGATGCTAGCAGCTCCTCGCTCGGCAATCGCCTGGCGGATCGCTTCCGCGCCTTGTTTTGCCGCAGCAAAACCGAGTTGGGAAGCATCATCAAAGACGTGAATCTTCATGCGTTTAATATTCTATTCCAAGAGCTACTTATTGTCGGTAATTACCGTAACACACGAGAATCAGCAGTTTATACGTGATGTCACGAGACATCATTTTGACACAATCAATAGTTAAGTCAACCAGCAGCGTCGAAGCATCCCTAACTAACAGCTATTTAACAAGTTAGGCAAAAGGAGCCCCCAACAAAACCAACTTCATTGAACCGGAATTTAACACAAATTCCAAGAAAAAAACACGACACAAATCACCTTTCGTGGCGGATGCCACCATGCATTGGTTGCAATTAGGTACTTTGTAACAGCCAAGAACGTAAACGAGGCAATCTCACTTGATTTCTTCCGATAGTCATCCCCATAGCCAGTTCCTAACCAGGTGCTTGGCTTCCAGGGGAATTACTAAGTGGTTGATGATCAAGGGCGGAGTACCATGCGAATCTCGTTCAGCTTTACAACGTTAGTTTTACTTGCCATGGCGGCAACGGGCGGGGTTCAACGCACCCTAAATGCGGGTGAGCTCTTTGAGCCTACTGATATCGCAACTTGTAGCGATTGCGGTATTGATTCCTCCATTGCATCGTGCTGCGAATGCGACAGCTGCTGTGGCTGCGATTCGAGCCTGTTGGGCCTCCTTCATCCGAGCGATCATTGCTTCGATGACTTTATTAGCCCCATGATCAACTTCGTCTTCTTTGAAGACCCGCGTACCGTGACCGAATTACGGCCGATCTTTGTGAATCACTGGGTTCCTAACACTGTCGGAAACAATATTTCTGCTGGTGGATCGGTTCAACTTTACGCCGCTCAATTTCGTATCGCTTTGACCGATCGCTTGAGCATTATCGCTACCAAAGACGGCTACATTGTCGACAACACCAACGGAACACTTGGCACTCTGCTAAACGATGGCTGGGCAGATGTTTCGGCTGGTTTGAAATACAACCTGATTCGCGACCCCTTCAAAGGCCGCATCGTTTCCGCTGGTTTCACCTACGAATTGCCGGTAGGTAGCACAGCAGCCCTGCAAGCCCAAGGCGACGGCGAATTCAACATGTTCCTTACCGCTGGCCAGCGGCTGTTGGACGGCAACGCCCATATTCTGTCGAGCGTTGGCTATCGCTTGCCGGCTGACACCAGCATTCAAACGTCGGCCATCCATTGGTCCAACCACTTGGACGTGAAGTTGACCGACACGGTTTACGCTTTCACCGAAGTGGCTTGGTGGCACTGGACCGATGACGCTTCGCGAGGCTCGAACCTGGGCGTAGCTGGTACAGACCTGTTTAACCTGCGTAGCAACGACGTCGTTGGCAACAATCTGGTTACCCAGAACGTTGGTATGCGATACAAGCCATCCAGCCACCTGGAAACGGGCATCGCCTACGAGTTCCCAGTAACCAGCTTTAAAGATATCACCAACAGCCGCTTGATGGTCGATATGATCTTCCGATACTAATCGTGCAAGAGCGAACTTTTTCAACAGAAAGCCGCCCAGGAAACTGGAGCGGCTTTTTTTGTTTTAGCTGACTTCTTCGCCCGAATCTTCTCGCGGCAAACTTAGCGGACCTTTTTTCCGGTCTGCTAGAAAGTTCTCAGCATTTCCTCGCAGCAATGTACTTTTTTCTTGCCTCACTGATGTCAGCTGATATCATTTACCTTAACAAGATGTCCATGACTGCGCTCTTAGCTATTTTTCAGGGTGGTCTGAGCGAAGGCGGGGTTCAGTTCATGGGCTTCTTTTTCATCCCTTGCAAGATGCTCGCCGGTCAAAGAAGCTGCCCAGTTTTGAGGCAAACAGGCGAGCAACAGGGCAAATAATCAGCTAACTACTCAAAACGCGCGGCCAACGATCTTGCTTTTTTCAAATCAAATCGCAGTATTCCTAGGCACATTCCCAGGAAACTTCCCCCTGGGAACATAAAAACACTCCAATGGCCCACTCTTTGCATTGAGCTTTTTTTGCTTGTCCCGAGAGTCACTTAGACAAGTAGCACCGACATCAAGTGAAACCCTTCATTCTATTTTTTTGGCCAATTTGATATCAGCTGACATCATCGAAAAAGAGGCGTTTTCCACACAAAAACATTGACCTAGTCTCAAACGCATTACGACACGAACTCTCTTTTCTCTTACGCAAACGTTTGTCTATTCATTTTTTAAGGTCTTCCATGAAACGTTCTCCGGGATTCACATTAGTTGAGCTATTGGTTGTCATAGCCATTATTGGCGTTCTGATTTCTCTTCTCTTGCCTGCCGTGCAGCAGGCTCGTGAAGCTGCACGTCGCATGCAATGCAGCAACCACATGAAGCAGTTGGGGCTGGCATTTCACAACTATCACGACACCTACGGCAAGTTCATGCCTGGTGGCCTTCACGCAAGTGTCACTTATCCGTTGGGATGGGTGCCGCGATTGTTTCCGTTTTTTGAACAGGGCACACGCTACGAAGCGATGGAGTCGCTCAACAAGGACTACATGATGACTCGTAGTCCCTACCGCAGTAACGATCAAAACAATCCGATTTTCGGCCCAGTACCCAATATCACTTGCCCTTCGTCTCCACTGGGCGAAACAGCCTCGGACCAGCCTGGTTCTGGTAATTTTCCGTATCAAGATAAGCAAGGAGGACTGCACTATCGGGCCAATGGTGGGTCGTTTGACACGGAGTACCATACGCCTGCCGATAGCTCTCGTCCGGGGTATTCTTCTTCCGGGGTGCTTTACCCAATGAGCAAGACCCGCTTTGCCGATATGGTCGACGGCACGACCAATACAATGCTATTAGGAGAAATATCGAGCACGCAGGGCTGGCCAACTTCGCCAAATATGATCACGGGGTTTGGGGGGATCAAACCATGGGTGTGGGGATACTACCGCTATAACGCCACCGATTGGCTAATGATCGACCATAAAATGGTGCAGTTCCCCATCAATTACCGAGGGGTCTTTACCACGAACTCGACACCTTTTGGTAGCTATCATCCAGGGGGCGCCATGTTCGCGATGTCAGACGGCAGCGTTACGTTTTTGTCAGAAACAATGCGGCTCGATATTCTCAAAGCGTTTGCCACCAAGAACAATCAGGAAGTCATTCCTGCGTTCTAATCCAGACGATTCTTCATCAGCCACCACGCTTTCCCCAGGAACCCGTGGTGGCTTTTTGTTATTTCTTCTCTTCCCCATCTCACTTGTCTTCAACTTGAGTTCCCAAAAAACGTATGACTAAGCCGCTTTCTCTGCTTGTTCTCTTACTTATCGCAGCCGTCGGTTGTGGTAGTGCTGGTCCCGAAATGGGAGACGTCAAAGGCACCGTGACCTATAAGGGCAAACCGCTCACGACCGGGACGATCACCTTTGTGCCTGAAACAGATGGCTTGCCTAATGCTTTCGCTGAAATTCAGACCGATGGAACTTATGTGGCCCAAACGCGTGATTTTGGCAATGGAGTACCTGTCGGTAAGCATCGCGTCATGATCATCGCCGTGAAAGACCATGGCCCTGAGGCTCCGGTAGAAGCGATCTTGCCGGTCAAGTACAGTAGCGACAGCCAGTCGGGCCTGAAGGCAGAGGTAAGTGCCGGCGAAAATATCATCGACTTTCCTCTTTGAAAATCAGCCTGACTTCCTGCCATAATACCTCTCCACCTACCGTCTAACTTCTGATCGCTCAAAAAAGGTAATCCCTTTTGATTGAGCGATCACCTGTCTGAAAAGCGAGAACTCAATGTCCGAAGTCGCTGCAGAAAGCTCAAATCGGATCTCCTTCCTACGAATCCTCAAAGCAATTGGTCCGGCGATCATTGTGGCCTCGGTTGTCCTTGGGCCTGGCAGTATTCTGTCGAACTCGAAAGTCGGTGCCGAATACGGCTATGACATGATCTGGGTCTTAGCCCTGGCCTCGCTCTTCATGGCCCTCACCGTATTCCTAGCGGCAGTCCTCGGAATCAGTTACGAGCATTCTCCCTTCACTGAAATCGCTCAACGCCTTGGGCGTCCCTTTACGGTTGTCATTGGGGTCGTCTTCTTTTTGATCACCAGTTGCTTCCAATTTACGAACAACCTAGCCATCATCGCGGTGGTGAACATCGCCAGTGGCGGGCAAGAAGAGGGAGGGACTATTGCCAATCTTGGATCGCTGCTTGTGATCGTCCTGGTCAATCTAGGACTCGTCTGGGCCCTCTATGGCAGCAAGGCCCCGTATCAATTCATTGAGAAGCTCATGATGGTCATGGTCGGCATCATGTTGGTCGGTTTTGTGATCAACTTAATTGTGGTTCAGCCACCTATTGGTGAAGTAGCCCGGGGGTTCATTCCCCAACTTCCTAAAGGGGGGAACATCGTCATGCTACTAGGGATGTTTGCCACAACTTACTCGATCGCCGGAGCCTTTTATCAGATCTACGGCGTTCGCGAGAAGAAATGGACACGCAATGACCTAGCCAACGGAATCGTCGACTCAATCGCAGGGATCCTTGTATTAGGGGGAATCAGCTTTGTGATCATGGTTACGTCCGCGACGGTTCTACGGGGAAGCGATGTCTCGACCGTCACCGATGTAGCCAAGCAGCTAAATCCGCTGATCGGGCCCCAGGCAGAATGGATGTTTTGTATCGGCCTGGCAGCTGGGGCGTTTAGCTCTTTGCTAGTTAATGCTCTCATCGGAGGAACCGCACTGAGTGATAGCCTGGGCTTGCCGGCCAGCGTGAACGATTCTCCTGTCAAGCTGTTTACCGTCTTTGGCCTCGTCATTGGGATGATTGCCGCAATCATCATCAACTGGCTGCAGTGGCCAAAAGTCAACTTAATCGTGACCGCTCAAGCGTTGACAGTTGTCGGCGTCCCGCTGCTAGCTTTCGCGATGCTCTTTCTTTCAATTCATCTCCCGAAATCAGGTCTGAAAATCACGGCCTGTGCGATCGCTTCCTGCTCACTCCTTATTGCCCTCATGCTTTCCGGCAATATGGTTTGGAAATTAGTCCAACCTCTCTTTGGTTAAGCAAAAAATACGACAGCCGATTTCACCAAAGGTTGCTAGCATCGGCACATTGACAAGCTCCACCCATCCAGATTGCCATCTTGAGTAAGAGTAGCGAGAAAGTAGGCTACTTTATTGGCTTTTTGCGGCGATTTTTCCCGAGTTTTACTGGCTCAATTCTCGCAATCAATTACTTGGAATCGCCTGACTAACATTGGGGTTTGGCCGTGCTATCGGTTGTGCTATTATCCGTCTCGCCAATTCGAGCCATTTCGCAAATTGGTGCCCTTGGATCGAGACAAGTAAATGGACTTACCGATGCGTCGATTAATGATCGACATCACGCACACCGCCTCGCACGACTACAACACGGGCATCCAACGAGTTGCCCGGTGCTTGGCTCGTGAAGCCGTGGCGTTTTCCGAGCGCAATGATATTGAATGCTTCCCGGTTGTTCATGTGAATGGGCGGTTTGTTCATGTCGATCGCTGGTGCGCAGCGAGAGGTTATCGTCGTTATCAAATCGACTTTGAAGCCCTCACCAATCGAGTGCTTCCCCATTGGGTAAACACTTCGACACGTTTGCGTTTGAATAAACTCGGTACTCGACTTCGCAAGCTCCTTTATCCTCGGACGATCGATCGAAAAGTTCGCCACCTGGTTCGCTCGTTTCAGGCATCGCTTGAACCTGCCAACCCAGGCCCCGGTGATGTCATTCTGATGCCAGATTCCTGGTGGGATCTGCCTGAAATGTTCGATGCGGTTCAGCATGCCCAGCAAAACGGCGCTCTCGTCGGAGCGATGGTGCACGACTTGATTCCGGTCCGCTATCCAGAATTTTTTACGAACCACGTCCAGCACAACTTCTGTAGCTGGATCGAGCGGTTGATTCATACGGTCGACTTCATGATTGGGGATGCCAAGGCGATTGCCGACGATCTCCGCAGTTTTGTTCACGAAAAGAACGGCCCTCTTGCGGACTGGCAAGTTCGCCACGTCCGTCTCGGCTGCGATCTGGACGCTCCTCAAAACACGAGTGAACTGAATATCCCTGCCGACATTGCTAAGCTATTCGCCAACCGCGACAAAGCTCCTTACCTAATGGTGTCGACCCTCGAGATTCGCAAGAATCATCATTACCTGCTTGATGCGTTCGATCGCCTCTGGGCCGAGGGGAAAGACGTGTCTCTGGTATTGGTGGGAAAAATTGGCTGGAAGTGCGACGACCTTCTGAAACGAATTGCCAGTCACCCAGAGGCGGACAAGCGTTTACATCTGCTGAACAACGTCGACGATACAATGCTCTCCTATATCTACGAGCATAGCAAAGCATTCGTTTTGACTTCCAAGGCCGAAGGGTTTGGCCTTCCGATTGTTGAAGCGGCCCATCATGGGCTCCACGTTTTTGCCAGCGATATCCCGATCTTCCGTGAAGTCGCCGGTCCTGACAGCAGCTTCTTCTCCTTGGACGATCCAAGCGAACTAAGCCAACAAATTTCCCAATTCGAAGCCACCCAAGGTTGGCGAACGGCCCCTCCCAAGCAAACGCTCAACGAGCCTTGGTCGGTCGTTTTCCCCAAACTGGTAGACACCGTTGGGGCAATTGCGAAAGACATACAACAACAACGACTTCAAGCAGCCAGGACGGCCGCTTAGTCAAAATAGCATGGGCAACGATTTCGTTCTTTAATTGACGTTTTATCGTTCAAAAGAATTCGCTAATCTTGTCTCCCCTTGGATGGAACCACGTCAGCAAATAAAGGCATAAGAACTGTCATGGCGAACATTGCTCTGATTACCGGCATTACGGGCCAGGATGGCTCGTATCTGGCAGAATTTTTACTCGACAAGGGCTACGAAGTACATGGCTGTTATCGCCGTAGCAGCACGAATTCGTTCGAGCGAATTCACCACTTGGTCGACAAGATTGAGCTGCACTGTACTGATTTGCTAGACCAGGCTTCGATGGAACGCCTTGTACGCAAAGTCATGCCTACCGAAGTCTACAACCTAGCCGCACAGAGCTTTGTCGGCAGCAGTTGGGATCAGCCAATCCTAACCGGCGAAGTCACCGGACTGGGTGTTACCCGCCTGCTGGAAGCGATTCGCCAAGTCGATACTTCCATTCGCTTCTACCAAGCCAGCAGCAGCGAGATGTTTGGCAAGGTTCACGAAACACCTCAGCGCGAAACGACCCCCTTCCATCCGCGCAGTCCGTATGGCGTTGCGAAAGCATACGGTCACTGGATGACGGTCAACTATCGCGAAAGCTACGATATGTTTGCCTGTGGAGGGATTCTGTTCAATCACGAATCACCTCGCCGTGGGCTGGAATTTGTAACGCGAAAGATCAGCGACGGCGTGGCTCGCATTAAGCTGGGCCTGGCCAATGAGCTCCGCTTGGGCAATCTCGATGCTTGCCGCGACTGGGGCTTCGCAGGCGATTACGTCGAAGCGATGTGGCTGATGCTGCAACAAGATGCCCCGATCGATTATGTGATCGGCACCGGCGAAACCTACCGCGTGGGTGACTTCGTCCAAATCGCCTTCGATCGCGTTGGTTTGAAATGGGAAGATCATGTTGTGATCGATCCGAAGTTCTATCGGCCGGCGGAAGTCGAATTGCTTTTGGCCGACCCCGCCAAGGCTCAAACCGAGCTCAACTGGAAACCCAAAATGTCGTTCCAAAAGCTTGTCGAAGAAATGGTCGACCACGACATGCAACGACTCGCTGGCTTCGCCAAGCCAGAACTAAAAGTCATGCGAAAGTCGGCCTAAGCACAGGGCTCGGTTCGCAGCAGAAATCATCGCAGCTTCACCTTCCAGTCCGATCGGTACTTACCGATCGGACTGTTTTTGTTTTGCATGAAACCTCCCTTGGGAACAGCGATTATCTTGGCCTTGCTGGCGACCACTGTCGGAGAATCTTTCTGGGCTGCGGCTTCTTAATCAGCGCCGCTGACTTGCCCCACCCAATGGACCGTCTTCTCGTTTTTGGCTTGTTTTGCGTTGTAGAAGCCATTCGTTGATCTTCAACAGCCCCTTATCTTAGGGACTTGTTGCCTCAGTCAAGAGCGATATCCCGCGTCAATCACACGCTCGGTCCTGCGATGGCTATTTGATTTGTAATAGGTACAATCGAGAGATATTTAACAAACGCAACCCCATGTTTTGCAACTCGATTCTCGTTTAGGAATGTCTAACATGCTCACACGTTCTTTGTCGTGTACGTTCGCAATGCTCGCTGCTATCTGCCTGGTTTCCACCATCTCAGCCGAAGACGCCAAGTGGACCCCGCTATTTGATGGCAAGACGCTCGATGGCTGGGAAAAGGTCGGCAACGACGACAGCCACTGGGAAGTAAAAGAGGGCGCCATCCAAGGTACCGGCAATGCTTCGATGCTGGTCAACACCACCGGTCCCTACAAAAACTTCAAGTACCGCGCCGAAGTGAAGATCAACGACGGTGGCAACTCAGGGCTGTACTTCCGTACCACTCGCCGTCCTGGCTTCATGGATGGTTACGAAGCACAAATCGACAGCACGCATTCTGATCCCATTCGTACCGGTTCGATTTATGGCATGTGCCATGTTTACAAAGAACTGGTCAAGCCAGGCGAGTGGTTCACCTATGAACTGGAAGTGCGTGACGACGTTTGGCGTGGCCGCGAGATGACCCGTATCAAGGTCACCGTCGATGGCGACGAACTGTACGAATACCTCGACTTCGACAAGACCTTCAAAGAAGGGCACTTTGCTTTCCAGCAACACGATCCTGGTAGCAAGGTCAGCATTCGCAAAGTGGAAGTGCAGCCCTTGAAGTAATCTCGAACTGCCCATCTCCTTCCTTCTTTCTATCCCATTATCATGCGAGCTACCCTCATGCGTACTGCCTTGGCTTGTTTACTTTTGTTTAGCCTGTTGAATGTCGCCGCTGCTCAGCAGCCGATTTTGAAACAAGGAGATCGTCTGGCCATCATTGGCGATTCGATCACCGAACAGAAACAATACAGCAAGTTCATGGAAACCTACCTTTTGGCTTGCCACCCCGAACTGGACATCAAGTGCTTCCAGTTCGGCTGGGGTGGTGAACGAGCCCCTGGGTTTGCCAGTCGCATGGAAAACGATTTAATCCCGTGGCACCCCGATGTCATCACCACATGCTACGGTATGAACGATGGTTCGTATCGCGCATACGACGACAACATCGGCAAAGCTTATGAAAAGGGCATGCGGGACATCATCGACCGCATGAAGAAGGAAGGAGTGACGGTGGTTGTCGGTTCACCAGGCGTCGTCGATAGCTTCACCTGGGCCCGTGATCGTGCCGACTTCGATCAAGTTTACAACGCGAACCTGAAACAACTCGGCGAGATCGCTAAGTCGCTCGCAGAGGAAAATAATTTCTCGCATGCCGATGTCTTTGGCGAAATGCACGATTCGATGGTGGCCGCCAAAGGGAAACTGGGGGAAGAATACCCCGTTGCCGGTAACGATGGAGTTCACCCGAGTGCCAACGGCCACTTGATCATGGCCTATGCCTTTCTCAAGGCCCTTGGCGTCAGTGGCGACATTGGTACCATCACCATCAACATCGGTGGCGATCCGGAAGCCTCGGCCGGGCATAAGATTGTCGAAGCCGACAAGGAAGGTACCGTCGAAATCGAAAGCACGCGGTATCCGTTCTGCTTCACCGGGAACGACAAGGACCCCAACGGCACGGTCAGCATCTTGCCGTTTACCCCCTTCAACGAAGACCTAAACCGTTTCACCCTGAAAGTTAACAATCTTTCGGCACCCGAAGCGGAAGTTACCTTTGGCGATCAAACCAAAACGTTCACCAAAGAACAGCTCTCGACGGGAATTAATTTGGCTGCCGAGTTCCTCGACAATCCATTCTCGCAACCTTTTGATAACGTGATGAATCAAGTGGCGCGGAAACAAGCTTTCGAGACCAGCATGATCAAAAGCTTGGTCACTAATTTCCGCCAGTTCCAGGGGCTGAGTAAAGAAGACCCTGAAATCCAATCGGCCATGGATGTTCTCCGCGACAAGATGTTTGCCGTCGACGACAAAGCGTACGCCAAAGCGAAAGACGCCGTCGTGCCGGTTCGCTATACCATTAAGGTTCAGCCAAAGAACTAACCACACTTCAGCCGCCAGCAAGTCAGAGACGGTTTGTGTTTCTCTGACTTGCTCTCTCTTCGATTATCTAGTCAGCGATAGCCGTGACATTCTTGCCCCTCCTCGTTTTCCTCTGTCATACGTTTCGCTGAAATGACTTTTCTCTGCCTCTCACATCCCTCGCCCTCAATCAGAGGAAACGACGTTCATGCGCCCCATCGTTCAAATCTCTCTCGACTTGACCAATATTGACGAAGCCCTGGAAACGGCCCACTTGGCGATGCGGGCCGGAGTCGACTGGCTGGAAGCTGGCACGCCGTTGATCTTGGCGGAAGGACTGCATGGCGTTCGCAAGCTGCGCGAAGCTTTTCCCGAAACCCCAATCGTGGCCGACCTAAAAACGATGGACGGCGGCTACCTGGAAGCCGAAATGATGGCCAAAGCTGGGGCTACGCACGTGGTGGTGATGGCCCGCGCCCACGAAGAAACGATCCGCTGCGTGGTCAAAGCTGGTGCCGACTTCGGTTGCCAAGTGATGGGAGACAACATGGTCTCCGAGGACATGGTCGCCGGAGCAAAGCGGCTGGAAGATCTTGGCTGCGGCTATGTCATTCACCATATTGGCTACGACGAACGCCGTGGGATTGCGGCACGTGGCTTAAGGATGCCAAGCCCCTTGGATCAACTGCGTGAAGTCGTTCAAGCGGTTAGCGTGCCGGTGCAAGCGGTCGGCGGGTTGTCACTCGAACAAGCGATCGCTTGTCCTCAGTATGGCGCGCCGCTAGTCGTGCTTGGGGCTCCCTTGACGATCGATGCCGACGCATTCAAGACCGCCGATGGAGATCTGGAAGCTTCGCTCCGCATGATTTGCGACGCCGTGCATGCCCAGGATGTTGCATAAGCACAGACAGATGCCCCTCCCTCCCCTTTTCTAAGAGAGGACTCCCCGTCCATGAAATCTGCAGCCGTGGTCAATTTTGCTCCGGAAAAGGGAGCGGTCGAATTACGTGAAATCGCATGCCCTGAGATTGGGCACGAAGATGTTCTTTTGGAAGTCGCCAATGTCGGGGTATGTGGCAGCGACCTTCACCAATGGACCGCCGACCATTCTTGGCCAGTGAATTATCCCGTGGTCCTTGGTCACGAATTCGGCGGCAAGATCCTCGAGGTCGGTTCCTCTGTCGAAGGCTGGCAGAAAGGAGACCGTGTCGTCAGCGAGACGGCTGCCATCATCGATCAGCGCAGCCCCATGACGCGTCGTGGCCTCTACAACCTCGATCCCAGCCGCAAGGGATTCGGGTATGGGGTCGATGGAGCGATGACTCGCTACGTCCGTGTTCCCGCTAGAATTTTGCATTCGGTCCCCGATAGCTTACCGTTTGAATATGCCTGCCTAACGGAACCGTGCTGCGTTGCTTACAACGCGGTTGTGCGAAATGCTCGGATCGAACCAGGCGATCGCGTTGTTGTGCTTGGTCCCGGTACCATCGGGATTCTGTGCGCGGCTATGGCTCGACTGTGCGGTGCCGAGGTGGCCTTGGTTGGCCTAGAGGCAGATCGTCGGCGTCTGGAAATTGCCCAGCAACATTACGGCTGCGAAGGGATCATCGGCAGCCCAGCCGAATGGGCGCGCACGCGAGACGGACTCGGCTGCGACGGGGTAATCGACGCCGCCGGAGCCAGTGCCACGTTAAAGATTGCCATGGAAGTCGTGCGTCCCGCTGGCTGGATCAGCAAGGTAGGCTGGGGACCGCAGCCCCTAGGCTTCAATCTCGATCCTTTGGTACAAAAGAACGTGACCCTCCAAGGGAGCTTCAGCCACAATTGGCCCATTTGGGAACGCGTGCTGGCCTTGCTCACCAGCGGACAACTCGACGTCAAACCAATCATCGGCGGCGTCTGGCCACTCGACCAATGGCACGAAGCTTTCGAGAAAATGCACCATGGCGAGGTCGTTAAGTCCGTCCTCAAACCGGTCTAGCCACAGTTGCCGTTTGCGTACCCAATTCCTCGTTCTTCTTTCCCCGCAGCCTCCCCATGCCTCAACTTGCCGCCTTTCCCAAAGCCTACATGCAAGCTCTCTGCAAAGATGGCTCGATGAAACTAACCGAGTGGTTCGATCTAGCTACCACGCTCGATATCGACGGTCTCGAGTTCTATGCGGGCTTCCTCGAAATGGCGGATGAAGCAAACTGGCCTCGATTCCGCCAGCAAGTGGAAGACCTCGGCATGACAATCCCCATGCTCTGCTGTTCGCCTGACTTCACGCATCCCGATGTGGGCTTTCGGGAAGCGGAGATTGCCAAGCAGAAACGTTGGATCGAAATGACCTACACATTGGGTGGCAGCTATTGCCGCGTGCTTAGTGGGCAGCGGCGTCCTGAGTTAAGCGTAGCAGAAGGCGTCAAGCTGGCAGCGGATAGCATTAGTGCTTGCCTGCCGTTCGCCCAAGCGCGTGGCGTCACTTTGATTCTAGAGAATCACTACAAAGACGACTTTTGGGACTACCCTGAATTCGCGCAGAAGATGGATGTCTTCTGCGATTTAGTCGCCGCGATCGATCACCCGAACTTCGGCGTGAACTACGACCCGAGCAACGCCTTTCTGGCCGGAGACGATCCGTTGGAACTGCTCAAGCGAGTATCCGATCGAGTCGTGACGATGCACGCCAGCGATCGCTACTTGCTGGAAGGAACCTTGGAAGATTTGCGGCGGGAAGAAGGGGGAAGTCAAGGTTACGCTAAGCGTCTAAGTCATGGCGAAATCGGCAAAGGGCTTAACGACTACGATGCGATCTTCAGCGAACTGAAAAGCCAAGGCTTCGACAGTTGGATCAGCATTGAAGATGGCGTGGACGGCATCGAGCAGCTTCGGCGCAGCGCCGATTTTCTTCGTCAGAAAATCGCCCAGCACTGGGGCAACGATTAACTTCGCAGCGGCGTCGACATGGCCGTTGCTATCGGCACAAAGATGATCAAGGGGATGAACGCGGCCAGGGCAGGGGAGCGGATCCCGTAGTAGCTGCTTCCCATCGCTTTGCAAGCCAACGTCACCGCATAGAAGCCGATAACGACCAATAGGCAATAGCCAATCGCGACGAAGATGTTGCGGTTTTCTTTTCGCAGCACAATCGGCAAGCCGAGAAAGAGCAACGTGATATCGAGAAACGGCTGTACGATACGGCTATGAATTTCTACTCGTACGTCTGCCCCAACGTCGAGGCTCCGATTGCTGAGCGTCGAAATAAGATCGTAAGTCGAAGCATAATCTCGCCACTGGCTGCTGGCCGTCAACTGCTCGAATGTTAAGCCGGTTACCAGAAAACACTGGTTCGGGTTAAGCCAACGATTGTCGCCTGGCATTAAGACAAGCGGTTCACCGTTCAGGTCAATGGAAGGAACCCCTGCGGTTGTTTCTGGTTTCGTTAGTCCATCTACCAGGAACCCCCCCGGTCGATCGGCAGTGGGTGGCTTATAGAAAGCATTGGCCCCCAAAATTTGGTCGCCAACGCCTTCGTAGCTGTCCGGCAAACGAAAATTAGGAGACTCGATCCGTTGTTCGTTAGCGTAGGTTGAGGCCCCGTTGATAAGCACGTCAGTTTGATTGTCGTACTTCTGCTGCAAAGCCTTTTTCGATTCCCCCATCCAGTCCTGGGCGTTTCGGCTGAGTCGATCAATGTAACGCGGGATCAACAATTCACGATTCAATACACCCATCACGGCAATCACCAGCACCGCGATGATAATCGGCCTTACGATTCTGGCCTGCGAGATTCCTGCCGCCATCAAAGCGGTCATTTCATTATGCCGCTGAATCCACGTGACCGTGAACATGGCAGCGATCAACGTCAGAATACCGCTGGTCATCCCAAAGAAGGTAAACACCCGCGGACTATAGTAGTCCCACAGCACACCGAACGTACTGCCGGTCATGTCGCCGTATTTCAAAAACTCGTCCAGGTTATTGAACGAGTCAATCACAATGAACAGCCCCGTAAAGCTGACAAAGAAGATCAGAAACGACTTGAGGAATTGAATCAGCAGGTAGCGGTCGATCAGGGTCATGGATTTATGCCGCCCGTCCGGCTTGCTAGCAGCGAGTAAAAGGTCAGGGATGCGATTTATACCGGTTTCGGCGAAATCGCCAAAGACGAAAACCCGTCAATCGTTTGACGGGCACCACGACGATGGGGGATAACAAACGTTCTCTCAAGCAGCCCATCTCATGAGCGATCCTTATCAATGCGAACTTCTTTCCTACGACAAGCCTCGCAGACGGTTCGTCGCGTCGGTCGCGACTTGCTAGAGATTCTGCTCCCAGGGGCTTGTTGCCTGTGCCAGGGCGAAGTGTCCAACTATCGACACCCGTATGTTCTTTGCGATCGATGCCAGCTGGAGCTTCCCCAGTGGCGTAAATGTGTTCGCTGTTCGGCGGTACTCGCTCACGCGAACGAGCTCTCGTCTGAGAACTGTCCGGCATGCCACCACCTGTCTCTTCCGTTTGAGAGCATCACGGCCGTAGGAAACTACGAAGGTGCGCTAGGAGAAGCGATCCTCAACTCCAAGACCAGCCGTGGAGCCGCTAGTGCGTGGGACTTGGGGCAGCTACTTGCTCAACAACTGCCCACGGACTGGTCGCCAGAGCCAATGGTTGTTGCCGTGCCGATGCACTGGACGCGCCGCATTCGTCGCGGCATGAGCTCTGCTGCGGTCATCGCACAATCTTTAGCAGCCTACAAGAATTGGAAAAGCGAAAAGCTGGTCGCCTGCCATCGCCGTCTGGCCAAGCAAAGCGAGCTTTCTTTCACGGCTCGCAAGAGGAACGTGCAAGGCGCGTTTCAAGTAGTCGGGGCACTTGCCACCGATCAACCGATTCTGCTGGTCGACGATATTTTAACGACTGGATCGACGTTATCGGAACTGGCAAAAACGCTGCGACGAGCAGGAGCAGCGGCTATCCATGTTGCCGTGGTGGCTCGGTCTACTGGGGCGTTCTCTGACGTTTAAGAGACCTTTACCAGCAAATTTCAAAAAAATGAAACCGATTTGACTGTTTTCTCCGCGTACTAAAAATCGAAGCAAGAAGGAACGGCATGGAAGCAAGCTGCGTTGCCGCAAGAGACAACGTGATGACTTCCCCCACAAAATGGGGTGCTGCCATGGATGGTGTTCCCTCGACGTAACGGTCGGTTTTCCTAATACGCGACGAAGAGACGCTCACATCCATGGCCAAAGAACTCTCGAATACCAACCCGCCGCCAATAAACGGGTTTCATAGTTTTCGCCGTGCGGTCTTACGTGGTCTGGCGATTGCAGCTCCTCCGTTGCTGACCATCGTGATCTTCATTTGGATTTTTGCAACAATCCAAAACTATATTTTGGTTCCTATAGAAACGACCGCGCGCACAGCAATTGTGTGGTTCATTCAGGACATCCACCGCGACCTACCAGGTGCGGCGCCAGAAGATGTAACAACGACTTACGATTCGACCGTATATCACAAAACGGTAAATGGGCAGTGGGTACCAGCAAAAATTTACAACGCGGTTTACAATAACCTGCACGATCAACTGATGCCGGTGACCGGCTACGGTGTCTACGAGCAGTACGTGCAGCAAACGTTTCTCAAGCGGAAGGTGACGATACCGTGTGTTTTGTCGGTATGCATTCTGGCGCTTTACTTCGCTGGCAAATTTCTCGCTGGCGGTCTCGGTAGAATTCTTTGGAATGCCTCAGAGCACCAGATCATGAACCGCTTGCCGATTATTCGCAACGTTTATGGCTCGGTGAAGCAAGTTACCGACTTCCTCCTGAACGAGCAGGAGATTCAATTTACCCGCGTTGTCGCCGTGGAATACCCGCGAAAAGGGATGTGGTCGCTAGGTTTCGTCACAAGCGAAAGCCTGCTCGATATTCAAGATAAAGCAGGCGAGCCCGTGGTTACGGTGCTGATACCGACCTCTCCGATGCCTGCGACCGGATTTACGGTCAATGCGAAAAAAAGCGAAACGATTGAATTAAACATTACGCTCGATCAAGCCTTTCAATTTATTGTTAGCTGTGGAGTGGTGGTTCCTCCACACCAAAATACGCAAGGGTCGCCCGTCGCGGGCCAAATTCAGGCCCGGCTAAAAAAACAGGAAAAGGAATCAAACGACACCGATCTCCACTCGGAAAACGGCTGAACCTTTACTACAGCGAATGTTTTTCAAACATCGCTTTCGCGGAATGTACATCTTTGTTGATTACCCCAACTCCCCGAATAACAATTTCTTATGTATGCTAATGAGCGAGCTCAGGTCATTAGCTTAGCTTATTGGAAGCTAGATTTCATATTTGACCCTGAGCCCTTCGGCAATTTGTCTTTTTCTTCACTAACCATCCCAATCCTGTGTAAGAAAAAAGACCTCCATCTCGTCCTGCCTTTGATCCATGGAACGAAATTGCACGCATGAACGGTGAGCCTCTCCGCATTGGTACGCGCAGCAGTCCTTTAGCCCTTTGGCAGGCAACTTGGGTCGCCCAGGAATTACGCCAGAGTGGCCAGCCCGTCGAGATCGTGCATGTTTCGACCACCGGCGACGTAACCACCGGTCCGCTCGGCGAGATTGGTGGCCAAGGGCTCTTCACCAAAGAGATCCAAGCGGCGCTGTTGGATAACCGCGTAGATATCGCGGTCCACAGCCTGAAAGACCTCCCGACAGAGCAAACGCCAGGGCTCGCTTTAGCAGCCGTACCGGTACGGGAAGCGTGTGGCGATGTCTTGGTTTCGCGCGGCGGTTTTCATGTCGATACATTGCCCCATGGTGCTATCATTGGTACCGGCAGCGTCCGACGACGCGCTCAACTGCTGCACGTCCGCTCTGATCTCGATATCCGTGATATTCGCGGAAACGTAGAGACTCGTTTGCGAAAAATGGACGAGGGTGAATACGATGCAATCGTCCTCGCTGAAGCCGGACTGCGGCGTTTGGAAATGGCTGAACGCATTGTCCATGTGATGGACAAACGAATCATGCTGCCGGCTGTAGGCCAAGGTGCCCTCGGCATCGAAGTCCGCGAAAAAGATCACCGGGCACGGCAAGCAGTCAGTGTGCTGCATCACCCCGATAGCTATCACTGCGTTCAGGCGGAACGCAGACTCTTAGCGGAACTACGTGGTGGGTGTCTTGCTCCTGTGGGTGCTTGGGGACGCATTGAAGTCGAGCGCAACCTCCTTCACTTGGACGGCATCGTCATCAGTGGCGATGGCGTGCAAAAGATCTCGGCTTATGCCTGCGGTCCGCCTGAGAAAGCGGAAGAGATTGGCCGCCAAGTTGCTTCGCAGTTGATCATTCAAGGCGCTCAACGCATTATTAGCTACGCGCGGAACACCGGCGGACGCGGTTAATACGTCCTGCTATCGCAATCTTTGCCGACCTCACCCGGCACCTTTTTCCGGTTGCCGGGTGAGAGGAAATTCTTACCGGCTTGCCAGCACTTGATGCTATCAGCACGATAACTCTTTTGTCTGTCGGCACTTGGCGATCTCTTGATATTTTCTTTGCGGTGTTGTCTCTCTTTGGCACACCGATTGCCATGGTAAGTGAGCGTGTCCGGGGGGGCATGTTTCAACCAATCGTTTGCCATGGTTTACGGCCTATACATTTCGGCGGAAGGAGCCCAAGCTCAGTCGCGACGACTCGAGGTGATCTCGAATAACCTCGCGAACGTCGATACGCCTGGGTTCAAAAACGAATTCGCGATCCTCGAAGCACGCGATTCGGAAGCCATCAATCAATACCTCGACTCACCTGGTTCGGGCAGCATCAACAACATCGGCGGCGGGGTGATGGTTCGCGAGACGGCCACGAATTTCAATCGTGGCCCGATCACTCCGACCGGCAACCCAGCTGATATCGCGATCCGAGGCGAAGGTTACTTTCAGGTTCTCAACGATGGTCAGGTCTTACTGACGCGTGCTGGGAACTTCATGTTCATGCCCGATGGCAGCTTGACCACGCAAGAAGGTTTTCCTGTCCTAGGCAGCGATGGCACACCGGTTCAAGTCAATCCGGAAGCCAAGGCCGTTCACGTCGGCAACTACTTCAACGAACGCGGCGAAGTTGTCATTGGTGGCGACATTATTCCTTTGGGAATTGCCAAGCCAACCTCGAATGCCGACCTGGTGAAGTTCGGTCAGAACTTTTTCCGCTCCATGGGAGCAGCCGGCCAAATTCCAGACGAAGATCGCTTGGCGGCTCCTGGCATGCTGGAACGATCGTCGGCCAACTCGATTACCGAGATGATGTCCATGATCGAAACGACGCGTGCCTACGAATCCAACATCAGCATGATCAAAACCCAGGACGAGACGCTTGGCAACTTGCTAAGCCGCGTCTTACGACAGAACTAAACTCCCCCCTTCGCATACGAAATAGCGAACCAACGGCGAACAAGGAAGTAAGCCATGAGCGTTCAAACCCTTTACACCGCAGCCACCGGCATGCAGTCGATGCAGACAAAGCTCGACGTGATTGCCAATAATCTGGCCAATGTGAACACGAACGGCTTCAAGAAGGATCGTGCCAACTTTGAAGATCTCTTCTACGATCACATCACCCTGCCAGGCAACCGGGACGCTGCCGGTAACCTAACCCCCACCGGTACCGAAGTAGGTCTGGGGGTTCGCGTTTCCAGTACGCAAACCGACTATACCCAAGGGGCATTCATCTCAACCGATCGAGAGCTCGATCTGCTGATTGAAGGAGAAGGTTTCTTTCAGTTGAGCGATCCAAGTGGTGAGATCGTTTATTCGCGAGCAGGGAATTTTGCCGTCAATTCCAACGGCCAAGTCGTGCAAGGCTCGGCCTCGATCGGACGCCCCATTCAGCCCGCGATCACGATTCCTCAAGATGCGACCGCCATTGAAGTCAGCACCGATGGCATCGTATCGGTTCGCCAGCCTGGTTCCAACACGCTGAACGAAGTTGGCCAGATTCAGTTGGCAACGTTCATCAACCCTGAAGGCTTGATCAAGTTGGGTGACGGACTTTTCGCCGAAACGGCTTCCTCCAGTGCTCCTATTACGGCGAACCCGCAAACCAACGGCTTGGGTACTATTCGCAAAGGCATGCTGGAAGCCTCGAACGTCGAACCTGTTCAAGAGCTAATCGATCTGATCACCACGCAGCGATCGTTTGAATTGAACTCGCAAACCGTTCAAGCCGGCGACCAGATTCTGCAACTGATCTCGAACTTGCGTCGATAGGATTTAACAAAAGCGTTATGAAAATCGCTCATTCAATTCGATTCACCTTGGCCGTCTTGGTCAGCTTTGCTCTGGCAGCGGTAGCTCACGCTGAAAGCGGCAAGGTCACGCTGAAAACAGCGGCGATGATTTCCGGGCCGATTACTTGCCTTGGAGAAATCGCGGTAATCGATGTTGCCGATCCAGTTCTGCGAGAACAACTGCTCAAGCTGCATCTATCACCCGCCCCGACCGTAGGCCAGTCTACCTATCTGACAATCAACGACATCCGTTCAATCTTGGCAGCCCGTGGTTATTCGGCGCAACAAATTGCCGTTTCCGGTTCAAGCCGAGTACGACTTGAAGCGGTAGTCACCCCAGTAAAAGCAACGACCGACGAAGCCCCCGCTCGCTCACTACCGCGACGGACCTTTGGAGGACAGGTGCTTTCCTCGCCGAGAGAGCAAGAGGTCATCACGGTGGCGCACGTCGTGCGGAATGTTCGTCGTGGTGAAATTATTCAGCCCGATGATGTTGAAATGCGAGAGCTTTCGGTCATTCGTCGCGAAGATAGCTACCCCGAGAACTTAACAAGCGTGATTGGCAAAGAGGCTGCTCGCGGTATCTCTGCCGATCGTCCCATCGCCTCCAAAGACGTTCGCGAGCCTGTCATTGTGCGTCGCAACGAGGCCGTCACCATTTTGGCACGGGCTGGCAACATCATCGTGCGTCGCGAAATGTTGGCCCTAAACGATGCCGGCAAAGGGGAACTTGTCGAAGTTCAACCGATCACTCCGCAAACTTATGGCCGCGCTCGCGAATCGGAACGCTTTCAAGCTCAAGTCGTTGGGCCCGGCGAAGCCGTTGTGCTAACCGGTTACACGAAGGTTCATCCTTCACCAGCCGTTCACCCTATCGCCCCCCAGGGAGCCCGTCGATGAAAACGTTTCTTACCTTGCTGACATCGATTGCCTTGACCCTAATTGCCGCAATGGCGTTCGGTCAACAAAGTGGTCCCGTTTCCAGCTTGTCGCAACGAAACATGCCACAACTGCCAGGCTCTGACGGCGTCCCTTACAACGCTACCACGAAGAACATGAACTGGTTCTATCGTGAGTTGCCGCCACCACGCAAGGTTCAAGTTCACGACTTGATTCATATCCGAGTCGATGAACGTGCGCAGACTTTTTCCGATGGCGAGTTCAACACACGTAAGAGCGGCCAATACACGGCCATCCTCAAAGATTGGTTGAAGCTAGACGGTCTCGATGGCGTGACACCTGCCCCCCAGCCTAATGGCGACCCGGCAATTGCTGGCACGCTGACCAACCGTCTTCAATCGCAAGCCGAAATGGAAACGAACGAATCTCTCAAGTTCACCATTGCTTCGGAAGTCCAAGAGATCTTGCCGAACGGCACCTTGAAGCTGGAAGCAAGTAAGACCATTCAAGTGAATGATGAAGTTTGGGTTTATCACCTTCGCGGAATTTGCCGGACGGAAGACATCAACCCCAACAACACCGTGCTCAGCGAACAACTAGCCGAGCTTTCGATTACCAAGGAAGAAAAGGGAGCGATTCGCAACGCCTACAGCCGGGGCTGGCTGCTGCAGTTGTGGGATAGCGTCCACTGGTTCTAGTCGTCGTTCCCTTTGTTCACCGTTCATGCCCAACCCATCGAAGTGACTTCCATGATTTCAACAATTCGACAACTCGTACTACTGATCGTCTGCGGGCTGATCCTGATTGGTGGGCAAACCGTGGAAGCCCAGGTTACTCAAGCTCAGTACAGCTCGATCGATTCGCAGCGGTTCCAAATCAATCGCCCACTGTCGGATTTCGTGCGAGTGAAGGGGCAAGAGGGCAACTACTTGCAAGGGATTGGCTTGGTGGTTGGCTTGAAGGGAACTGGCGATACCAACCTTTCCCCAACGCACCGTGCCTTGTCGTTGATGCTCAAATATCTCGGCAGTAATTCGGGTGAAGGCCCCGATGGCGAATACCTGCCGGAAGCGTTGAAGAATGTAAAAAACACAGCCCTGGTTTTGGTGCGGGCCAATGTTCCTGCTGAAGGGGCCGAAGAAGGGGATCACATCGACTGCGAAGTCAGTGCACTTTCCGCGAAAAGCCTGGAAGGTGGCACGCTGGCCATCTCGACCTTGCAAGGTCCAAACCCACACGACAAAACCGTTTGGGCGATCGCCAGCGGTCCGGTCAAACTGGCCAACGACGACATCCCGACGCGGGGGCATGTCATGAAAGGTTGCCGTTTTGAACGCACCATCCGCAACCCATTTGTCACTGCGGACGGCAAGATCTTCTTGGTAATAAAAGATGGCCACAAAGACTTTCGGATGGCCCAGGAAATTGTGTTCGGCGTGAATAACCTCGAACAAAACGTTAGCCGGGGCACCAGTGGCCAAATCGCCAAAGCGATCGATCAGAAAACGATCGAGGTCTCCGTTCCCCCTCAATACAGAGACGAGCCGGTCTACTTCATCTCGATTTTGATGGAGACGCCGATCGTCGATAGCCTGCTGAACAACAAGGTAGTAATTAACAAACAGCAAGGCCTGATTGTGATCGGCAGCGATGTCGAGATTGGCCCGGTGGTGATCAACCATAACGGAATCAAGGTCGAAACAACCGATCCGGAGGCTTCGAAGTTTGTGACGGTCGATTCCCAAAAGTCGTACGCTACCCGTTTAAAAGATCTGGAAGACGCGCTCACAACTTTGAAAGTGCCGGCTGGCGACATCATTACGATTGTCGAAGCCTTGCATCACCAAGGCAAAGTTTACGGCGACCTGGTCTACGTCAACTAAGTTCTTCCCGAAGATTTTACCGAGCAGAGTCACTATGAACGTCAACAGCATCACCCCGAACGCAAACTCCGCCGCTCCGCAAAGCGAGCTGCGTGATCGCTTCGACCAGTTCGTCGGTGAATCGTTGTTCGGGCAAATGCTGCAAAGCATGCGAAAGTCTCTGGGCAAACCAGCTTACTTTCATGGTGGCCGGGCTGAAGAAGTTTTCCAATCACAGCTCGATCAACTATTGGTCGAAAAGATCTCGGATGCCAGTTCCGAGCAGATCACCGAACCAATGTATGAACTGTTCGCCGCCAACATGGGTCAACGCCACGATGCTTCACAGCTAACCGACTTCGTCAACGAGCAAGAAGCTCAAGATGCTATCGGTCAGCTAGACAACCTGCAACGACAAACGCAGTCGCAAGACAGCCAGACCGATTCGACGATTATGTCGCGATTGGATCTTTCCATTTAATTTCGATTACTACCCACTCCCAACCAGTGGTTTGTTACTGCTATGACTTCCTCGATATCCGCCACCGCAGAACTAAACGCACCCCGGGGACTCGATCTTGAAAACGAGACCGCTGTCTTTCTGCAAGAACTTTCGAATGTTCAAGCCGACTTGCTCAACGTGCTGCACCGCAAACGCGAGCAAATGGTTGCCAACGACATCGCAGGCATGCAGGAAACCATGAATGGCGAACAGGCCCTGCTCGACCGCCTAGAGCAACTGCGTGATTCGCGTCAAGCGTTGCTCGAAAATGCCAAAGGGAAGGGGCTGCCAGCAGATAGCTTGCAGTCACTGGCCAAAGCACTCGAAAACGACAACTCTCAGGCCGACGGTCTGACGCAAAAGACGCACACAGCAAGAGATGCAATGCGTCATATTCAAAACGAGACGCTTGCCAACTTTGTGCTAGCACAACAAACCGTATTACATCTTTCCCAATTGCTACAAATCATTGCAACCGGCGGAAAGATTAAACCGACATATGAAGCGGAGAATGCCTCGAACCAGGGTGGAACCCTGATGGATCAGGATGCGTGAGTCGCCACAACACGACTTACCTAACGAGGTAAACAGGGATGTCTTTATTTAGTTCACTCCAACAAGCCAGCAATGCCTTGAATGCAGCCCAGATTGGGCTTCAAGTCACTGGCAACAATATCGCCAACGTCAACACGCCTGACTATCTAAGGCAGCGGGTGATCTATACCCCTGCGCCGACGCAGGCGATTGGCAATCTTCGTCTAGGCTTGGGCGTCCAAGTCGAGGCAATCGTTCAGCAGGTCGACCAGTTTCTGGAAGAACGGCTACGTGGTTCTCGAAGCGACCTGGCCAAAGGGGAAGCCCAGGAAAACACCTACACGCAGTTAGATGCCTTGATTGGGGAACTGAGCGATACCGATATCAGCACGTCCCTCAATAACTTCTTTGGTTCGATCAACGACATCCTTAACCAACCAGAAGACCTGGGCGTTCGCAACTTGACAATCCTGCGAGGCGAAACGCTAGCAGACGACATCAAGCGGCTGTACGAACGCGTACAACAAGTTCAGTCCGATACCGACGACCGCATTCGAGACACGGCAGGCGATATCAACGGCCTGCTGACCGACATCGCCGATCTGAATGAAAAGATCGTCAACATGGAAGGGGGCGTTACGAAAAGCGACGCCGTCGGCCTGCGAGATCAGCGGCAACAAAAGCTAACCGCCCTTTCCGAGCTAATCGGCGTGAAAGCAGTCGAACAACCCAACGGATCGATGTCGGTTTTTGCTGGAGGCGAATACCTGGTTACCGATGGGCTTTCCCGCGAGGTCATTGCCGACGAGGAGATTCGCGATGGCTACTCCTTCACCGAGGTGAAAATCGCGGACTTCGATTCCCCTATCCAAACCGACACCGGCAAGTTGGCTGGCTTAGTCAATTCACGCGATAACATTCTCGGTGACTTCCTCGGACAACTCGATGATTTCGCGAAGTCGTTCGTCTTCGAATTCAATAAGGTATTCAGCAGCGGTCAGGGGCTTACCGGCTATAAGTCTTTGGAGGCAGAACACCTTGTCGACTCGGGGCAAGTCGGCTCACCCCTCGATCAAGCAGGGCTTGCGTTCACGCCTGAGAATGGTTCGTTTCAAGTCAAACTGCTCAATCGCCAAACGGGGATTACCGAAACGCACGAAATCTTCGTCCAACTTAACGGCACCAACGACGATACTTCGCTGGAAGACTTGCGGGCCGAACTCGACAACATCGACGGGCTAACGGCTTCCATCTCGCTGGATGGCCAGCTTTCCATCGAAGCCGATCAACCCAATGTAGAGTTTGCTTTCGCAGACGATACCAGTGGCGCGTTAGCGGCCTTAGGAATCGGCACGTTTTTTACCGGCTCGTCTGCGTTAGATATCGGAGTAAATTCCGCAGTCAGCGACGATCCTTCGAAATTCGCCGCCAGCCGATCTGGCATCGGTAAAGACACCGATAACGCGGTTGCGTTAGCCTCGTTTTCCGATCGCAAACTCGATTCCTTTGCGGGGACATCGATCGCTTCGTTTTACAAAGACATGGTAGGAAACGTCGCCCAATCCGCGGCCGTCACGAAAGGAATCACCGAAGGATTCCGTACGTTTAAAGACACCCTCGAAGCACAAAAGATGGGGGTTAGCGGTGTGAACCTGGATGAAGAAGCGGTGCGTATGATCACATTCCAGAGACAATTCCAAGCCTCGTCGCGCATGATTTCCACACTCGACGACCTTTTAGAGATTTTGGTCAACCTGTAAGGCAGGCCTTACGCGGCACTTCCTTGAACCTGGGCTTCGGCCTCGCCTTGCCGCGATGGATAAACGAACATGACACGTATCATTCCGGTTCCGTCTGGTCGAACAAGCGACTACTTGTTGTCGCAACGTTTGACGAACCAAATGTCCGCCGATCAGCTCGACTTACTGCGTTTACAAACGCAGATAACTACGGGGCGTCGTATACTTTCTTTAAGCGATGATGCTCCGGCGGCAATTCGCGGCTTAACTCTGCAGTCGTTGTTAGAACAAAAAACGCAGATTCAAACCAACCTCACCACGAGCCAATCGTACTTGGCGGCTACCGACGTCGCTTTAGCCAACGCCTCTAACACACTTAATGAAATGAGCGGACTGGCCGTTCGTTTAAGCGATACCACTTTCTCCGATTCGGAACTGGCCGCCGCTGGCGAACAGTTGGAGCGCGCGATCCAACAAATGATGGATCTCGCCAATCAGCAGTTCCGCGGACGCTACCTCTTCTCAGGCTCAAACACCACCACGATTCCCTTTCAGGAACTCGATAACGGGCTAATTCAATACTCAGGCAACACCACCGGGCTGCAAAGCTTTGCGGACATCGACCTCCTGTTCGATACCACCGTTAATGGACACGATGCCTTTGGAGCGATCAGTCAAGAATTCAAAGGGCTGAACGATCTTAATCCGATCGTTACCTCATCAACCAAACTCACTGATTTGCGTGGTGGAAAGGGAATCGAAAAAGGTAGCTTTCAGATCTCCGATGGCATCTCGCCTGCGGTTACGATCGACATCTCCAAAGCGAACACACTGGGGGATGTGGCCAAGCTGATTGAGGCCAATCCACCAGCAGGACGCAAAGTCACTGCGCGCGTTAGTGACACAGGCCTGATTGTCGATATCGATGATGCAGGCGGAGGCAACTTGACAATTCGTGAGTTAGGAGGAAGTCGTGTTGCGGCTCAGCTTGGTATTCTCGATACCGATGGCAACCTTACCAATCCGATCGTTGGTATCGATCTGAATCCAAGGATTACACTTACCACTAAAGTCGCCAACTTGCTAGGAACGCGTGCAAACGCCGTGATTGAGTATCCCGGCGAGAACAACGACATCCTCGTCAAAGCCAACGACAACGGCGAATCGCTTAACGGAGTCAAGATTCATCTGGTTGATGACAACCAGTTGAAAGCCGGATCTGGCATCACTCGCGGCAACGAGATCGTCAATAAAGGGACCGATCTTCTACGTCCCCAAACGACGTTGAATCTCGCGGGCGTCGATAACAATCTGCTGCTTACGGCCAATTCCACCGATGGCAGTCTGGATGGGGTCCGAATTGTCTTAGACGCTTCGAACGACATCGGGGATTCTGCCATTATCGGTCCCACGACGTTGGTCGATGGTATTCCCACAATCACCGTTCAGATCGATGACAGCGACGAGACAACACTTCAGTCACTCGCCAATGCGTTTGCCACGGACGGCCGCTTTGCCATCAGCAGTGACCCAAGTTCGGGGGAAGGCTTTGATCCGGCCAGCATCATTGCGTCTTCAAACGATGGGCGTATTTCCACGACGAGTGTCACCACCCATGCCGTCAAAGCCAGGGCTTCACTTCCTTTCATCGGTGGCGGAAACGATCTCACGCTGATCGCGAATCAAGCTGGCGATCTATTCAATAACGTCGAGATTGTCGTTGATTCGTCGAGCGATCTGGGCGATGCCGCTACGGCGACTTATAGCGACAACGGTTCCACCCGCCGTTTGACGATTCAAATCGACGACACGAGCGAAACCTCGCTGCAATCGGTTATCAATGCGATTGCAGCGGAAGGGACCTTCTCGGTTACCTATGACAATGGAAACGGCGAGTCGTTTAACCTAGCAGCGGCAATACCAAGTACCAGTGCCGGAACGATTGGCAACACCGGCAACACAGGTGGCAGTGCCGATTCGTACTATGTGCAAGTTGCCTCCGGAACGACCACGGCAGACGACCTTCTGCGTGCGTTAAACAACCACACCGAGTTCGCAGAAAATTTCACCGCCACAATAGACCCCAAAGATACCACCGCTGAGTTTCTTGCTGGCAGTGGTGCGGTCAGCACTACGGTTATCGGAGAAACCAGTGGCGGCTCCGGTGTGGTCTTCGATGCCGAGTCTGGCGTACAGGTTCAAAATGGGGAGGAAACCACGGTTCTGACGTTCGAGAACGTCGAAACAGTGGAAGACCTGCTCAACGTATTCAACCGCAGCGGGGTAGGTGTGGTTGCCGAAATTAATGCTTCCGGCAACGGGATCAATGTCCGTTCAAATATCAGTGGTGGCAACTTCTCGATCGGAGAAAACGGCGGAAGCACGGCGACTCAGTTAGGTCTTCGTAGCTTTAGTAACGACACCGTACTTACCGACCTAAACTTCGGGATTGGCGTGCGAGGCACCGACGGAACCGATCTTACCATCACCCGCAACGACGGCGTCGAACTAGAGATCGACTTGGCCACTGCGAAGACGGTAGGGGATGTTTTGAACCTGATCAACAACCATCCTCAAAATCTAGATGGCAACAACGCACTCGTCGCTCGTCTCTCGGAATACGGAAACGGTATCGAATTAATCGACGACAATCCTGCGGGCTTTGGCAGGCTCAAGGTGTCTCAGGGTGTATTGAGCAGCGCTGGTGTTGACTTGGGCTTGATTCCAGCTGGCCAAACGGAAGCAACCGTATCAGATTCACCCGACGCCCAGCCTGCAACGGCGATTGTTAAGTTCGATCCTCCTAACAACGTAAACAACGCATTCAAGCTGACAGCGAATGCCCCTGGCACCAGCTATAACAATGTTCAAGTTGAGTTCGTCAACAGTTCCGCTAATGGCAATGAGGCATTGGTCACGTTCGACCAGGCGACTCAGAAACTAACCATTGACGTCGATCCAACTCTAACTTCTGCGAGCACGGTTATCGCGGCGATCAAAGCTGAGGGCACCTTTAACGCCGAACTATATTCGACGGAAGATGCCACCAACTCTGGCAGTGCTTTGATTACACAAACCGGAGTCTTGGCTACGACCAACGGCGGCACCCCTTTGGCAGACTCTGCTTCGGCCACTGCCGATGTCACTTTTGCTTCGCCAGATCACTTGAACACCGCGTTTACGATCGTGGCAAAAGATGCTGGTACGATTCGGAACGATGTCCGGATTATCTTCGACGACTCCCTTCCCAGCGGCGGAGTTCCGAGTGCGACATTCGCACCCGGCGCAAATACGCTCACCGTTAGGGTTGAGGCAGGCGTTACAACAACCAATCAGGTAGTCGCTGCGATCGACCAGGAAGGCAGTTTCGACGCCAAACTGCTCTTTACCACCGACGCCACCAACGACGGGTCGGGTATCGTCAACACGACCGGTACCGTGGGGACAACTTCAGGAGGAACGGCGGAAGTTCTTTCAGGAAGAAATGTCAACTCACTGGAAACGAAGGGCGTTTTCAACTCGCTGCTACGTTTGAAGGATGCAATTGCATCGAAAAACGTGGGTGAAATTTCGCGTGTCGCGGGGCTCATCAAAGACGATATCCAGCGGCTCAGCTTCACACGTGGCGAACTGGGGGCTCGCGATCAGCACGTAGATGTCCTGAAAGCCCGGGGCGAAGACGAGATTCTCGAACTTAAATCGAACCTCTCCCTGGAAGTCGATGTTGACATCATTCAAGCCCTCACTGATATGTCAGCTAAGCAAGCATCGTTTCAAGCTTCCCTTAAAACCGCTGGGCAGCTCTATCAATTGACGCTATTGGATTACATTTAGCGCGACTTTGACGATTTTGTGGATTCTTGGGATCGATTCGCCGATAGATAGAACAGGGCGTTTTCCATGCGTCCTTTATTAAATTAGCCGCACACGACGCGCAAGGACGCAACGGGCCATGGAATTTCAAACCACTCGATTTGGCAAGCTGAGCATTCGTCAGGATGAAACAATCGTCTTTCCGCAAGGATTGATCGGATTTGAACATCACACGAAATGGGCAATCTTAGCGGATGAATCGAACGATTCCGTAGGTTGGTTGCAATCGATGGATCAGGCAGATCTCGCATTTGCCGTCGTTAGTCCACGCCGCTATGTCCCCGGCTACAAAGTGCGAATCAGCCCCGAACAGGCGACTTCGCTCAAGCTGGATGCTGGGATGGAAACCTTCGTCCTGGTTATCGTTAGCCGCGAAAACAGCTTAATCTCCGTAAATTTACGGGCTCCGCTACTGGTCAATCTCTCTTTGCAATTGGGCCGTCAGGTCATTACGACCGACGAACAGCCTCTGCGACACGTCATTGCGACTGAAACAATCGCTCTGCGTCGCAGTGCGTGAACATTCGGACTTGCCGTCAGAACAGTATTCACGAATCGAAAATTGATTCCTGGTGTTCCAGCATCCGATACTCAACACGTCGAGTCATAGCAATGCACTGCTATCATTGCTGGCGAGCGACTGCATTCGTGTGGTCATTCGGGGCTGGACGGAATCTAGAAGCACCAATGCCCAATACCTTGATTGAAATAAAAGTAGGAAGGAGCCAGAGATGCTGGTACTCTCGAGGCACCGCGACGAAAGCATCATGATCGGCGATAACATTGTCATCACGATTGTAGACATTCGTGGAGACAAGGTTCGCTTGGGCATCGCAGCCCCGCAAGACATCCCGGTTCACCGCCAGGAAGTCTACGAAGCGATCAAACGGGAAAACATGCAAGCCTCTGGCGTGCAGCCCGATGATACCGCCATGATGAAGAAAAGCCGCAAGTAATAGCGGCTTAATCCCACGGAGGTCGAGCATCCAGCATTAGGCAGGACGACCTCCCGCACTTATCTCGCGTCTTATCTTCGTTTTTGCCTGGTCGCAATGCGTTTTACTGCGGCAAACCGTAGCCACTCCACGCCGTTTTTTCCCGGGGCGCAAACCTCGAACTCTACTCGCTTGATTCGTTTAGAATTCTAACCGTAGGTTCGTGCGCGAATTCTATCTAGGACGGCTAAAAACACCGTAAATTTACGGTTCTACCGCTGGCCCCAAGACCTCTTCTTCTCTCGTAGCATGGCCACAAGTGGTTCTGCCTCGCAAGCTCGATTGTAGGGCATTTTCTAACTATTCCGAATCGGCAAGCCGTGCAAGTCCCATGAACTCGATCATTAAGGAAAAAGGATTCCTTTATCTCAAGCTAGTGTCAAAGTGTGACGATCTTCCCATTTAGATGTTTCGGAATCCTCGAACAAGCTGCGCTGTCTGCATAGCTAGCTCAAAGGAAACGAAACGAAGGGGCAAGCCCAGATTGGCTACATGATTTGTAAGCCCGACGAGTGGCCCACTCAAAAAAGATAGTCGTTCGTTACCAATATTTCGGGGCTGCGTTTTGCAGCCGCACCAGCTGAGTCACGACTCCCCGTCTCGGTTGGCAACAAACGTAGTCCTCAACTAGGAGGGGTGTCCTAAAATGACCCGAATCAATACCAACGTCAGCTCTTTGGTTGCCCAGAATACTCTGGCGCGATCGAACAATGACCTCCAAACGGCTCTTGGTCGTTTGAGTACCGGTCTGCGTATCAACCGTGGTAAGGACGATCCCGCGGGTTTGATCGCAAGTGAATCGCTGCGAAGCGATATCACCAACGTGGAAAAGGCGATCACCAACAGTGAACGTGCGAACCAGTTGATTGCTACGGCCGACAGTGCCCTCGGCCAGGTTAGCCAGCTGCTTAATGACATCCGTGGCTTGATCTCAGAAGCCGCCAATACGGGTGCGTTGAGTGACGACCAAGTCGCTGCGAACCAGTTGCAGATCGACTCGTCGCTGGAAGCCATTGACCGTATCGCCCAAATCACTTCATTCCAAGGCAAGCGTCTACTCGACGGCAACTTGGACTTCATCACGCAGAACGTTGATTCGTCCTCGATCGAAGGTCTGCGAATTGATCAGGCGAACTTCGGTTCCTCCTCGGCGATTGGCGTGGAAGTCAACGTGGTGAAGCAAGCTACCCGTGGCCAACTCAACTACAACTTCGGTGCCATCGCCGAAGACGTCGTGCTGCAAATCGGCGGCGGCAACGGTACAGAAGCGTTCAACTTCGCCAAGGGTTCGACCATCGAAGAAGTTGCTTCCGCTGTGAACTTGGTTTCGGACGCCACCGGTGTGGAAGCCGTTCTCGAAACAGCCGCTACCAAGGGTACCTTTGTTGCTTCCAGTTACGGCGAAAACAACGATGTTCTCTTGACCGCCAACGAAGCCGGCTTTGAAGCGGGCGACGTTCGCATCAAGTACACCAAAGGTTCTTCGTCCACCACGACGGCAACCTACACAGCTCCGGTTGGTAGCGATCCGGCTCAGATCGAAGTCGCCCTAGGCGTGCAAGACTACGAAGCCGCCACCGTTACCGTCGACACGGCCGGCACGGACAACGACTTTACCATTACGGCGAAGCAGAAGGGGGCCGACTACAATGGTATTTCGGTCATCTTGGCCGATGGTGCTGCCGCCGGCTCGGAAGAAGTTGTTTACGACGCCGATGCAAAAACGCTAACAATTACCAAGAATGCCGCTTCGACTGCTGCCCAGGTCGTGGCCGCAGTCAACAATGCCGGCGCCTTCGACAACGAAGCCATTTCTGACTTGTTCACTGCTGCACTGGTTGAGCAAACTGGTGGTACAGGTGCGGGTGCAATTACTGCTACAGGTGCCTCGGGCACAACCGCAGACGGTGTCGATGGTGGTGCCATCATCGCAACCGCGAATGATGTCGTGACAGCGATTAACGCCGCAACGGGCAATAACAAGGTCACTGCCTCGCTGCAAGCCGGCAACAATGGCTACGGTGTTGTTTCGGAATTCACGGATGTCGCATACAGCGGCGTTGCTGAGCAAAACACGCTATTGCAGTTCCTTGCACCAGGCGAAAATCCTAATATCCGTTTTGTTTCCAATCCGGGTACCGGACTCAGCATCGATACGACCACGGATCCTAAGGTCGAAGACTTCTCAAGCACCGTTATTCAAAATGACGACGCCAACGGCAGCTTTGCAATTAAAGCGAAGCTGAAGGGAAGCGAATACGACGGCTATACCGTTTCCGTTGTTGACAATGCGAACGTCACGGGTGCGACCAACGAGTACGTTATCCTTGACAAAGAAAATAAGACGCTGACGATCAACATTGATGATACCGTTTCGACGGCTCAAGACATCATCGATGCCGTCAACAACGATGCCTACGTCAGTCAGTTCTTCGGAGCCGAGAATTTCGGTTCGAGCGACGGTTCGGATGCTGTGACGATCGCAGACCTGACCGTTCCTACCGGTGGTACATCCGGTGGCATCACTTCCGAGGGTACGCTGATCGTTAACCTGGAAACCGATGAAAACGGTATCGTCAAGACCACAGCGAACGACTTGATCGCCTTCTTTGACGATCCAAGCCAGTTCATCAGCGACCCCAGCGATGCAGCCGATGCCTTGGCCGAATTGACCACGCGAGGCATTAGCGTTACCAACTCTGGCGGAAGCGATGGTTCGGGCGTTCTTTCGGTCACCACCGAAGATATCACGTTCGCGACTAACGGCACCGATCTGCAAGACTCGCAGGCATCCGGCACCACGTTCGCGGTGAACGGCGAAAATGCTCAACTAACCTTCACTGCCGTTAGCACAGGTGCTGCGTACGACGACGTGACGATTCAATTCGTCAACGATGGTTCGGTTACCGGTGGTACCGATGAACGAGCCGAATATGATGCGGCCGCCAAGACACTGACCTTCTTTGTCGAAGAGGGCGTGACAACGGCAGCGGACATCGAGGACATTTTCACTTCCAGCGAATCGCAATACGACGCTGAGATCGCCGCATTGTTTACTGCCACTGCCGGCGGTACCGGTGCCGGCGTGGTCACCAGCGATGATACTGCGACCCTATCTGGCGGTGTTGTGGATAACGGTAGCGTTCAAGGTGCCAAGCTCCAAGGCAACTCCGACCTCGAAAACCTGGGACTCACCTTCCAGGCCACCGGCTACGGTACAGACAGCTTTGTCAGCGTCAAGGCTTTGAGCGGAACGTTCAACCTGACCAACGAAGCTGGTGCCTCGTCCGATCGTTCGGACGGTACCGACATCGATGTTCGCATCAACGGTATTCAAGCGGTTGGTGATGGTTTGCGAGCCTCGATCAACACCTCGTCGCTCGACATTAACTTCTCGCTGAGTGCCGATGTCGGCGATAACTCGAAGTTTGAGTTCCAAATTTCGGGCGGTGGTGCGTTGTTCCAACTTGGTCCTGACGTGGTCAGCAACCAGCAAGCTCGTCTCGGTATTCAAAGCGTCAGCACGGCGACTTTGGGTGGCGTGAACGGACGTTTGTTCGAGTTGCGATCTGGCGGTGCCAAGAGCCTAACCGCTGACGTGGGTGGTGCGGCCAGCATCGTCGACGAAGTGATTGGTGTGGTGACACAGCTTCGCGGTCGCTTGGGTGCATTCCAGAAAACGACTCTGGAATCGAATATCTACACCCTGAACGACACGTTGGCCAACCTGACCGACGCCGAAAGCTCGATCCGTGACGCTGACTTTGCAGCGGAATCGGCCAAGCTGACGCGTGCTCAGATTCTGGTCCAATCGGGTACTTCGGTGTTGGGTATCGCCAACCAGAACCCACAATCGGTTTTGAGTCTCCTCCGATAACGGAAACTCAATTCCTAAGCCTACGAAAAAACGCCCGGCCATTATTGGTCGGGCGTTTTTTGTGGAAAACAGCAGCCAGAAAAGTTTACCTAATCAGAAAAAGCATCCAGCCAGCCTTGTTTAGTAGTCGATAATTAAGATGACGCGGAGAACCTCTGGGACTACTGCGTGAGTTTCGGCTCACCCACTTGATCGATTTCCATGGCAGGCATTCAAGCAAGCACCGGACTTGTAACGGGCATCCCGATTCAGGACACCGTTAAGCAACTGCTAGCAATTGAAGCAAAACCACGCGACCTTCTCGTCAGTCGAACGGAGTTGATCAATGACGAAGCTAAGGCGATCGCGGAGCTGACCGCGAGCGTACTCAGCTTTCAATTCACCGCGAAGAAGTTTCAACAAACCAGCCTATTCACTGCCGCCAAGGCGACCAGTTCGAACACTTCTTTCCTCTCGGCCACCGTTACCGGTACTCCTAAGACAGGCAGCTACCAGTTTACCCCAGTGCGCACTGCTCAATCGCAGCAATTGCTTAGCTCTGGCGTCTCATCCTTGACCCAGCCACTCAGCAGTGGCTCGATCCAAATTAGTCACGGGCCCAAACTGGACGACGGCATCTCGCTGGATGAACTGAACAATGGCCAGGGCGTTCAACGAGGAAAAATCCGCATCACTGACCGTAGCGGGGCCAACGCGGCCATCGACCTTAGCTACGCTCAAAATATCGACGACGTCTTAGATGCCATCAACAATAACGACACCATCCAGGTAACCGCATCGGTCGATGGCGATCGCATCAAACTGACCGATACGTCCGGCCAAACGACCTCGAACCTGATCGTTCAAGCAATCGGCAGTGGCACAACCGCTGCTGACCTGGGCTTAGAAGGCATCAACATTGCCGCCAATTCCGTCACGGGCGATGACCTCCTGAACCTGCACACCAACACGCTACTATCTACCCTGAACGACGGGAACGGAATTAGTTTAAATCGGAATGGAGCCGACCTTTCGGTTTCGCTGCGTGATGGCACTTCGCTGGAAGTAGAACTAGGCAAAGCTGCCGCGCCAGAAGATTTCGCAACAGCCACGATCAAACCTGGTGATGCCCGTCTCGATTTCACCTCCGTCCAAAACGGTGCCGAATACGATGGCGTGCAGATTATCTTCCAAGATAATGCGACCGTCTCCAAAGGAAACGAAACAGTCGTCTTTGACGGCAACGCCAAGACGCTGACATTCCAAATCGATGCCGGCAACACGACCGCTTCCGACATTGTCTCTGCCCTGGCTAACGACGCCACGGCGAGTCAATACTTCACTGCCAGCACGGTCAATAGCGGCCTGGGGGATGGAATCATCGATCCGAATAAGGATTCGGTCACCACCGTCGCCACGACAGGAAATGCCACAGCCACCACCACTGCCGTAGATTCCAACGCGGCCATCACGTTGACAGCCAACGCTACCGGTGGCACTTACGATGACGTTACGATTCTCTTCGTGGACGATGCAGGAGTCACCGCCGGCTCAGAAACGGTTGTCTACGATGACAGCGATCCTCAGAACAAGACATTAACCGTTCATATTGATGCTGGCAATTCGACCGGCACCAATGTGATCGACGCCATCAACAACGATCCGACCGCCTCCGCTATATTCACGGCATCCAACGGCAGTGGCAGTGATGGTAGCGGCCTGGTCGATGTCACCGACACCGCCGTTACTTCAGGCGGCATTCAGCAGTCTTCGGCCACTACGCCTGATGACTCAAGTAATGGGCAAGTCACGCTTACGGCGAAAATCAAAGGGGGCGACTACGACGACTACGTCCTCAACTACGTCGCCGACGGAGCAGTCACCCAAGGCAACGAGGTCGTCGAATTCGATGAAGACTCGAAGACGATCACCGTTCGAATCGAAGCAGGCGCATCGACCGCCACCGATATCGCCACCGCCCTGAATAACAATGCGGAAGTCAGTTCGCGATTCACGGCCACCAAGCCAAGCGGTGCAGCGGGTGACCGGATCGTCAAAGCTTCGGCAACCGCCAAGACTACCGCAGGAGCAGCTTCCGAAGCCTCCACTCCACAAACGCTGGGGGAACTGATCGATGCGATAAACGCCACCGATCCCACGAAACTTCGGGCCCAAATTAGTGCCGATGGAGATCACATTGAACTGATCGACCTGTCGACGGACAACGGTGGATCTTTCTCGGTCGCAAGCATCAATAACAGTTCGACTGCCGAAGATCTAGGACTTACCGGGACGGCTTCTGCAGGAACCCTAACAAGCGACCGTCTCCAATCAGGCTTGAAGACCACCCTGCTTTCGTCGCTCGGCGGTGGCAATGGTCTGGGAGACCCAGGCACAATCGCTATCACCGACCGCAGTGGCGTCTCGGCGAATATCGACCTTTCTTCCGCCGAAACAGTGGAAGATGTCTTGCAGCTGATCAACGAATCGGGATTGGCCGTCAAAGCGAAAATCAATGAAGCTGGCAACGGCATTTCGCTGACCGACACCAGTGGACAGTTCAACAGCAACTTTATCGTTGCCAATGCCGACGGCACCGAGAGCGCCACGCTCCTGAAAATCGAACATGATTCGACCGCCCTAAGCGTAAACTCAGGCAGCCTAGATCGCCAGTTCGTCAACGAAGATACGAAGCTATCCGATCTCAAAGGTGGCAAGGGTATCGAACGGGGTAAGTTCCTGATTCGTAATAGCGATGGCCAGGCACGGACTTTCGATCTGACAGATCAGTCGATTGAAACGGTCGGCGACCTCATCGACAAGGTCAACTCGGAACTCACCTTGAATGTCGAAGCCCGCATCAATGATGCAGGGGACGGAATTGTCTTAATTGACAAATCGACCGGGACCGGTACCCTTACGGTAACCGAGGGAGGATCGACCAATACAGCCGCTGATCTTGGCCTACTGGGAACCGGCGTCGAGAAACAGGTCGATGGTGTCACGCGCACCGTGATCGAAGGTTCTGAGGTCACAACGATCGAGATCGAAGACGGGGACACGATCGAAGACTTGGTCTCGAAGTTGAACGACGCCGATGTCGGTATTACTGCTAGCATCCTGAATACAGGCACCGGCACAAACCCGTACCGTTTATCCTTGGTCAGCGACATCTCGGGAAAATCGGGACGTGTCGTGCTCGATTCAAGCCAGTCACAATTCGGTTTCGATGAAATTGTCGAAGCTCAGGACGCGCTGCTTCTTTTCGGCTCGGCGTCGAATGCCTCGACGGGCATTCTGACCTCATCCAGTACCAATACATTTAATGAAGTGCTGGATGGCGTTTCGCTGAAAGTCAACGAAGCGTCAACATCGGCGATTAACATCAACATCCAAAGTTCGGACGAATCGCTCCTGAAAGTTGCCGATGAATTCGTCACGCAATACAACGCCTTGCGAGATAAGCTGTCCGAAAAGACCTTCTTCAACGAGTCGGACAACTCGACCGGTGTCTTGTTCGGTTCGAACGAAGCCTTGCGAATCGACACGCAACTTGGCGGGCTTCTCACCTCGCGATTCTCGAGCCTAGGGAAAATCCAGTCGCTCCAACAACTTGGTTTCGATGTGAGCGATTCCGGCAAGTTGAGCCTCGATACAAACAAACTCAAAGCTGCATTTGCAAGCGATTCAGAAGGTGTCGAGAAGTTCTTTACCGAGGAAACGACCGGTTTTGCGGATAAAGTATTTAACCTCACCGAGCAATTTGCCGGCAGAGGCAACTCGATGCTGGTCAGCCGAGCGGTGACACTGCAAGCACGGGCCGACTTAAACACCGAACGCATCAAGGCGATGAACGATCGCCTGGCCCGCAAACAGGAACAACTTTTGACTCAGTTCTACAACTTAGAAGAGACCATCGGCAAATTGCAGAATAACCAGACTGCGCTCGCTGGTATCGGTTACATCTCGGCAGATGGGACGTAAAAACCGCAGCAATGCCGATTCGCTCAAAGGCAGTCCACTGATTGGTCGATAAAACCCCGAGAGTGGTCCCCGCAAAACTTCTCCCGACTGTAGACGAGACCTAAATGACCTTCAGCACAGATTCTCCTAATAGCTATTTAGAAACGGAAGTTCTCACGGCGACTCCGCAGAAATTGCAACTCATGATGATCAACGGCGCAATTCGCTACGCCTACCAGGCTCAGCAGTTGCACGATCAAGGTGAGAAAGAAGCCGCCTGGGAAAAACTGCTTCGCTGTCGTGAAATCGTCGCGCTGATCCTGTCGAACATCAGCCCGGATGGTGGCCAGTTAATGAAGGATGTTGCTGGCATTTACACATTCATTTTCCGGGAACTTACCCAACTGCATGCCGAAGACGAATATCATCGTCTAGACGGCGTGATCAAGGTTCTCGACGAAGAACGCCAAACGTGGGAAGAACTTTGCTTGCAGATGCCCGAAGCCCCAGAGCGTCCCTCGCAACAGGAACGTGAAATCACCTCGTCCGATGCGGAAGAGATCATGGGCAAGTTCGACGCGTCCTCAGAGGAGTCCTCCGCCCGTTCCAGTACTTCCTACGGGTACGACAATGGCGGTGACTACTACGGCAATAATAGTGGTGGCATCTCGTTCGATGCTTGATGCCGATCGCCGCGTCGCCGATTTTAGGGGTAAATCCCGAAAACGGAGGAAATTGCGGCCACTTGCTTGAACGAAGAGTTTGATTTCGTGCGCAGACTTCGAGAATTCCCCCTGCTAGGGGAAAATCGGGCGTTATTGCTTCCATTTCCTCTCGGTTCCCTGGTTGATGGAAAGCGCCAATCCACGCAACAATGGACGGTTTGAATTTCCATAGCGCACCCAATCAGGCAGGGACCCAGAATCTTGGCCGAGAAACAACTGATCCGCGTGGGGCACAGTCCAGACCCGGACGATGCCTTCATGTTCTATGCACTGGCCTGCGATAAAATCGACACCGGCAACTACCGGTTCGAGCACGAATTGGTCGATATCGAAACGCTTAACCGCCGTGCCTTCTCTGGCGAGTTAGAACTAACGGCGATCAGCATCCACGCGTATGCTCATCTGCACGATAAGTACGCGATCTGCTCGTGCGGAGCCAGCATGGGGGACAACTATGGTCCCATGGTCATTGCCAAGCAGAAGTACTCGCGAGACGAGTTGAAGTCGAAGACGATCGCCGTCCCCGGCACGCTCACTTCGGCATTCCTTGGCCTGCGCATGTATCTTGGTGCGGAATTCGAATATGTGGTCGTTCCGTTCGACGAAATCATCGAAGTTACCGCCGCCGGTGAGTACGAAGGCAAGCAAGTTGATGCTGGTCTGATCATTCACGAAGGCCAGTTGACCTACCAACGACAAGATCTGCAACTAATTGTTGACCTAGGCGTTTGGTGGCACGATCGCACCGATGGCTTGCCGTTGCCGCTGGGTGCCAACGGCATTCGCAAAGATCTCGGTGAAGAGACGATTCGCGAAGTCACACGTCTTCTCAAAGAAAGCATCGTCTACGGACTCGAGAATCGCCAACCGGCACTCGACTACGCCCTGCAGTTCGGCCGTGGGCTCGATAATTCACTAGCCGACAAGTTCGTCGGGATGTATGTGAATGACTGGACGATAGATTTCGGCGACCGTGGCCGGGAATCGGTGACGCGATTCTTGAAAGAAGGTTACGAACTGGGCGCGATCCCTGAATTGATCACTCCAGAATTCGTTTCTGGCTAAGGGTCAACCTCCTTTCAAATTGAGGATGCTTGGTACTCCAATTGCATGGTAGGATTGGAGTACCAGATTCCCCGTTTTGAGAGGTACTCCCAACAGAATGACCGCCTGGCAATCGCGATTATGTGCTCAAATCGACCAAATCAATGATTCGCTGATTGAATTTCGTCGCAGCCTACATCGCAATCCGGAAGTTTCCGGCGAAGAATTTCAGACCAGCCTGACCCTCTATCAAATTCTGGGGGACTTAGGACTATCGGTCCGCATGGGACCTGATGGTCGCGGCGTCATCGCAGATCTCGATACGTTCGACCAGGAAGGGTCAAGCGTAATCGCTCTGCGCGGTGATATCGATGCCCTGCCAATACATGATTGCAAAGACGTCCCCTATTGCAGTCAAAAAGAGGGCATCATGCATGCGTGTGGTCACGATGCCCATACCACCGTCGTCCTTGGGGCCGCTCAAGCTCTACAGCAGTTAGCGCGCAACGGCGAGCTTCCTTGGCCGATCCGGGCTCGTTTTATCTTTCAACCTGCGGAAGAAATCTGCACCGGCGCCCGCGACATGATCAAGGCCGGGGCCTTGGAAGATGTCTCGGCAATTATCGCCACTCACATGGAGCCAGGCCTTCCTTTTGGCAAAGTTGGCTTTCGCAAAGGAGAGCTAACGGCCAGTTGTGAGGAGATCTGGATTAAGATCCACGGCTCTAGTGGTCATGGGGCCCGCCCCTACGAAGCCAACGACCCGATCGCTGCTGCTGCCCAGTTAATTAACACACTTTACCTAGCCCTGCCGCGTGTTACCCAAACGCACGAAGCCGTAGTGGCCAGCTTTGGGCAGATCCACGGCGGAGCAAGTCCCAATGTCATTCCCGAGACGGTTGAACTGCAAGGGACGCTCCGCACGCTACTTCCCCAGACTCGCCTAGACACGATCCGTCATATTCACCGAATCGCCGATGGCATCGCCATGGCAACGCAAACCCAGATTGAGGTCAAATTCGACCTGGGCACCGATGCGGTTCGAAACGATTCCAACTTGATTGATCTGCTCAAAGAGAACTGTGTGGAGTTTATGGGTATGCCCTCGGTTCACGAAATTCCACGTGCCAGCATGGGCGGAGAAGACTTTGCGTTTTACTTAGACCATGTCCCAGGCGCGATGATCCGCTTAGGGTGCGCAACGCCTGGGACAAGCAATTGGCCCATGTTGCACAGTACCAACTTTGATATCGACGAACGCGTGCTGGCCTTTGGAGCGAATCTATTGGCACGCAGCACCGTCGCCGCCCTTGAACCTGGCTCGCGTTGGCAAGATCAATTGCTGACACCACGCTCGCCTACTCATCACGATTCGCCCCTGGACTAGGACGAACCCCATGACAAAAATCGAGTTTCGTTCCAACCATTACCCCACCCTCGGAGTTGAATTGGAACTCGGCCTGATCGATAGCAAAACGATGGAATTGGCTTCGGCCATTCATCGTGTGCTCGATCAACTGCCAGAGGATCAGCGCGAGCTTTACAAGCCCGAACTGATGCAGTGCTGTCTAGAAATTAACACCGGCATCTGTCATACCGTGGCCGAAGCGGAAGAAGATTTGACCAAACGGGTCAAGCAGATCGAAGGGGTGCTCGACAAATTAGATCTTCGCTTGTGGTGGGGCGCAACGCATCCTTTCTCGAAATGGAGCGAGCAAAAAGTTACGCCCAACCAGCGTTACCTCGACCTGCTGGAACTTCTACAAGAGATGGCTCGGCGTTTGGTCACTCAAGGCCTGCACGTGCATGTCGGGGTCGAATCGGGCGATAAAGCGGTCATGATTTGTGACCGTATTATGCAGTACCTGCCGCTGTTACTCGCCCTTTCCAGTTCCAGCCCATTCTGGGAAGCACGCGATACCGGCCTGGCTTCGCATCGGACCAAGATCATGGAAGGCTTGCCAACCGCTGGCATTCCGACCTTAATGCGTAACTGGAGCGAGTACGTTTGGATCGTCAACCACATGGTCGACACCGGCTTCATCAATACGATTCGCGAGATCTGGTGGGACGTTCGTCCTCATCATAATTTCGGTACAGTGGAAGTCCGTGTTTGCGATATGCCAGGCAGCCTGGAAGATGTCTTAGCGCTGACGGCCATGACGCAATGCCTGATCGTGCATCTATCGCGAGAGATCGACGAAGGGGCTTATCAGCACGACTGCCACCCCATGATGGTTCGGCAAAACAAATGGCGGGCAGCCAGGTTTGGTACTGCGGCACGGTTGGTCAATTCGTTTACCTTCGATGTCGAAACGGTCCCCCAAATGACGCAGCGGCTAGTTACCACCTTGGCTCCTTTGGCCAAACGGCTGCAATGCACTGATTATCTAGAGCATTGCAACGTTATTGCCAATCGCCCTAGCTGGGCCTCGCAGCAGCGCACGCTGCTACAAAAAACAGGCTCGGCGGCTGAAATGGTTCGGATCTTGTCGGAAGGATCACGTCTCTCCAAGGCCGCCGATTCCGCTCAAAACTAGGCACCGTCAGGGCCTAGTTCGATAACAGCACGCAATAAAGCTAAACGGTGCCAGCCGGATTGAAGTATTCAGGCTCCTTACCAGCGATCCACTTGATGTTGCAACCGATGCTGGGCATTTGCGGTTCGGGAACCGGTTGCCCAGCCAGCACGGCGTCCACCGCTTTACGCAAGTCGTCGCCAGTTACCGGAACGTCGTTACCAGGGCGGCTGGCATCAAACTGCCCACGATAGGCCAGCTTCTTTTCAGCATCAAAAACGTAAAAGTCCGGCGTGCAAGCAGCCTTGTAGGCCTGGGCAACGCTTTGATCTTCGTCGTACAGATAAGGGAACGTGTAACCACGATTTTCAGCTTCGTGAACCATTTGCTCAGGCGAGTCGTCAGGATGACTAGCAACATCGTTCGAGCTAATCGCGACAACCGCCGCTCCCTTGGCTTGGCACTCACGACCGAACTCAGCCAACGCTGGTGCCAAGTGTTTCACGAAAGGGCAGTGGTTGCACATGAAGATCACCACAAGCGCTTTGGCATCGGCAAAGTCCGCCAACGAGACGGTCTTGGAATCGACATTCAGCAGAGAAAAATCAGGGGCAGATGTTCCCAAAGGGAGCATAGTGCTGGCGGTCTTAACCATCGATAAACGTCCTAGGTTTGGGGGTTCGACTTGTTCGTGTGGTGTCTCCGTATTCTAACGAACCAGCGACATCCCTCAACCAAGGCAGCCTCCCCAGGCATCGCTAAGCAGATGCAATGCCGAACAATTTCCGGGCGTTTGCCGTGGTGATTCGTGCCATCTCGTCAGGGCTGATCCCGCGCTGGTTGGCCAGGCAGGTACCGGTATGAACAACGAGAGCTGGCTCATTAGTCCGCTGCTTACGGCAAGGCTCCGGGCTTAGATAGGGGCAATCGGTTTCTACCAGAAGTCGATCAAGCGGAATCGTCTTAGCCACGTCGCGCAGTTCTTGATTTCGCTTGAAGGTCAGCATGCCTGCAAAACTAATGTGCATACCACAGTCGACACCTAGTTCCGCCAGTTCGGCATCGCCGGTGTAAGAGTGCAAGATTCCGGCCAGAGGGCCATCCGCTCGCGCGGCTTGCAGGAACTCGACAACGTCTTCGCGGCAATCTCGCATGTGAATGACTAGCGGCTTGCCATACTCGCGCGACTTAGCCACATGCCACTGCAGGTACTCTTTCTGCAGTTCGATCGGGGCGAAGTCCCAATGTCGATCGAGCCCTGTTTCGCCAAGAGCCACGACTTTTTCGTGCGTAAGCAGCTTTTCGATTTGGTCTAAGTCCCCAGCTTGAGCCTCGGCGCTATGATTCGGATGAATTCCTACGGAGGCATAAACCTGGGGGAAACGCTCTGCCAATTCGACGCAGATGCGACTATCTTCGAGCGTCGTTCCGATAGCGACCATCGTTGCCACACCAGCAGCTTCCGCCCGGGCAAGTACATCGTCGATTTGCGGTAACAGCCCTTCATTAAACAAATGGGCATGCGTATCGAACCATTCCACGAGTTGCGTTTCTCCCAGGGGAATCTAAAGGCGAATTTCTAACAGCCTATCGCACCGAACCCAAATGGCGGCACGATCTACGGACGAATCGAAGGGGCTTGGGTTCCCATTTCTTCCAAGTTTTGCAGATGCCCAACAGCAAGTCCGGTAGCTCTTTGAACGAGGCGAAAAGCGGGGCCATCTTTATCCGCCCAGAGCGCCATCTCTTCTAGCGTTGCCAAAAGCTTCCGTTCGTAGATCTTCAGTTCATTCAAAATATACGAGAGCGACAAATCGTTCAGGTCGGTATAGTCCATGGGGAAGTCCCCCAGGTGAATCGGCCGATCGTCCTTTTCCAATACCTGCAGAACACGTTCCACCAACTCGTGATGATCGGCGGCGATGTCATCGATAACGTGGGCATCGTCTTCTTGGCCGACAGGTATCCATGGCTTGGCATACGTCAGGTAGGTCGGCAACGAACGATGGTGGAGAGCCGCCAAGCGGTTAAGCAACTGGTGTTGATTGTCTGGCAACATGCCGATCAGGTCCTTCTAGGCTAGATTACCAAACCACGCACGGCTGCCTGGAGCCAGACATTGAGGAAGTCCCAACCGGCAATCAACCCCAACACCGGCACCGTCAGCCCCCATAAGTAGCCTAGCTGCAACACCCCAGGCGACTCCTGCATTGGGGCAGCCTCGGAGTGAACGGGATCGATCGTCATGATCTTCACCACGCGAAGATAGTAGAACAAGCTGATTACGGTGTTCAAACACCCCACCACTAACAAGGCAACCAGATAGGTTTCGCCGGTAAGTAGGTAAGCATGAGCTAAGCCTCCGAAAACGGCGAACTTGCCGATAAAGCCCGCCAAAGGAGGCAGCCCGACGAGGCTCACCAGCAAGATCGTGAAGCAAATCGCAATCGGCATGCTCCGCTTGATCATCCCGGCGTAGTCCGAAATCTCTTCGCTGCCGGTAACATCGCGTACCAAGGCGACAACCGCAAACGCTCCCAGGTTCATCAACAAATAAATCGCCACATACAACGCTAAATATCCCGCACAGGAACCAGCGACCTCCGGATTGATCGGCGCCAGAATAAGAATTGGCGGTACGGCCATCATCATGTAACCGGCATGGGCGATTGTGGAATAGGCCAACAACCGCTTGATGTTGGTCTGGGCAAACGCCGCCAGATTGCCAAACGTGCAAGTCACCGCCGCAATCGCGGCAATCAATAGCGAGATAAACATTCGCACCGGTTGCATGGCTTCCGTTGGCGCTTGCGAATCGGCTGCGACCTCGCTGGTACGATTCGTCTCGACCACATTCGCCGCCACCTCTCCGGTAGCAATCAACGGCTGGGGAGCACTTTCGATCGCCCCTAAACCCAAGGCCACGCGGAGAAGTAATGCCAAAGCGGCTGCCTTCGAGGCAACCGACAAAAACGCACCGACCTCTGCCGTTGCCCCTTCAAACACATCGGGGCACCACTGATGAAAAGGGACCGCCGAAAGCTTGAACGCCAGCCCGGCAAACAGCATCAGTGCGGCCATCACCAGAATGACCGTTTGAGCTGGCGTAAAGCCTTCGCCAGCCATCTGGCTCAGCCGAATCGCCATGGTTGGCAGATGGGCCGAGTTTAACATCCCGCAAAGTAGGCTCATTCCATACAGCATTACGCCAGCCGTCCCGGCTCCGTAAACGGCATACTTGAGCGCGGCTTCAGAACCTTTCGGATCACCTCGCCGCATCGCCGCGAGTGCGTAAGAAGGGACGGATGCCATTTCGATCGCTAAGAACACGACCAGCATGTGGTTCGCCGAGACCATGAGAAACATGCCCAAGGTCGAACCCAGAATAAGCGTGATGAAGTCGGTGTTGTCTTCCTGGCGATGAACTTTTGTGAGCGTTACCAGCAAAAAGAACAACAGCAGAAACACCAGCAAGGTCGTTTTGGTCACCACGGCGAAACCATCTTGAACCAACATGCCGGTGAACAGTTCCACGCGTGGCAGTTCGCCGATGGCAACCATCCGAGCCGGGCTCTGGCTGATATCCCAGGGAGCCAGAGGCGAAAGAATGGCAATTGCTGCGACGGTTCCGATCAATGCCAAGTAAACGGAATCGATCTTCTCGGAAAAGCGGAACATCCGAGCCAACAAAATCACCACGATCGTCGCGCACAAGACCAACTCCGCCCCAAAGCCCAAGAGGCTGGCGAGAGTATCGGACGTCAGATGATTCACCAAAGTGAAGAACATATCAGGTCAACGGCTCGGTGCTAATCTTTCGAGGCAACTTCATCTTCATCGACTTGCGCGGCCTCACGTTCGGCACGCAGGCGAGGATATTTCACCTCTTCGGTCCACTCGGTCAAATCGGCGATCTGCTGGTCGACCGTGCTGTCCATGTAGCGAAACATGATCGAGGGAAAAATACCCAACACCACCGCCAACACGCACAAGGGAAGGGCAATGAGGAACTCACGCGGGGTGATTTCGCTTAGCTCGTCTTCATGCGGACCGCGATACTCAGGGCCAAGGTAAACCCGTTGAATCGCCCACAAGATGTAAGCGGCCGCCAAAATCACGACAAAAGCGGCAACGACAGCCAACGCTCCGCTTAACTTCCAAACAGAAAGCACCACAAATGCTTCCCCAATGAAACCACACAGACCTGGCAGCCCTAGGCCGGCAAAGAAGAGCAGCATGGCCATCGCCGTGTAAACCGGCATCTTGCCGTACAAGCCGCCGAACTTATCAAGATCGCGATGATGAACACGATCGTAAATCACGCCTACCATGAAGAACATTCCGGCGGAACTGATGCCGTGTCCAATCATTTGGAACAAAGCCCCTTTGACGCCCATGCTCCACGAGATCGGATCGAAAACGTTACCCACGGTGGCACTCCATGCCCCAAGTCCCAGCACCACATAGCCCATGTGGCTCACCGAACTGTAGGCGACCATCCGCTTGAAGTCTTTTTGAGCCAACGCAGCGAACGCTCCGTAGACCATGCTAATTACGCCGATCGAGCAAACCAGCCACACCAAATCGTATCCAGCATCTGGACAAATCGGGTAGCAAATTCGCACAATCCCATAGCCCCCCATCTTTAGCAGCACGCCGGCTAAGATCATCGAGATGGGCGTGGGGGCTTCGACGTGGGCATCGGGCAGCCAAGTATGCAGAGGCACGCTCGGCACCTTGATGACAAAACCGATGAACAGCAACACAAACGCCCACCATTGAATCGATTTGCCGGCCAAGATCGCCTGATCGAAAACATCGGTGTGCTGCCCCAATTGCTGCAGCGCTAAAATATTAAACGTATGCACCGGGTATTTTTGTTCATCCAACTGCTGCTTGTACGCTTCACTGGTAAGCCGTTGCCCAGCCTCGTCCCAGGCCGCCACATGCGCTACGTCGAGTTGATCTGCCGAAAGCTGCCTCAGATCGCTATTGAAGTAAAGCATCAGCAAGGCAATCAACATCAACACGCTACCCAATAGCGTGTACAGAAAAAACTTGATCGCCGCGTATTCCTTGCGCGGGCCACCCCAAACGCCAATCAAAAAATACATCGGCAACAGCATGACTTCCCAGAAGATGTAGAACAAGAAGAAGTCGAGCGATAGAAATACGCCCATCATGCCAGCCAAGAGCAGCAAGTACAGCACGCAGTAACTTTTCACGTACTTATCGATCGTCCAACTCGCCCCCATCGCCAGGCAGGAAATCACCGCCGTCAGCATCAACAACGGAAAACTGATTCCGTCGATTCCGAGGAAAAATTGGATATCAAAAGAAGGGATCCAAGGTACCTGAATCACCTTCTGCACACCGGCCAATTCGGTTTGAAAACTCAACTGCTCGCTATACGGCATCGCCATCCACAAAGTGGGCAGCATTACTAGCAAGGTAATCAGCAGCGTAAACCAGCGAATCAGTGGCTTGTTCTCGGAAGGAAAGAACAACAGCACGACCGCGCCCAACACAGGCGTGAAGATCAGCGAGGTAACGACGGTAAGTGTGAGGTTATCCATGCGATTGCCTTTCGGCAGTCCAGCGCGGGTTTACTAACGTGCTAAGGAATAAGTCCAAAAGCTCAGGATCAAAAACAACGTAACCGTGCTCGCCACGATCAACATCACGTATTGCCGAAGGTGCCCTGTTTGCAAGCCGCGTAGCCAACTTCCCAGGTCGTAGGTGGAATCGGCCAGCCAGGTCACCAAGCCATCGATGCCGCGTCGATCGATCCAGAAGTCGCCCGCCTGGGCAAGCTTCACGACCAGACAGCCCAGTCCGTCGACTAGGCGATCGATTACCTTACGATCGAACCAAGCCACCATGGCCGCAATGCACAGTGTTCCCTGCACAAAGACAACCTGGTAGATCTCGTCGAAATACCATTTCCCAAACAGGAAACCATAAATCGGCACAAACGTCTTGCGAACATCCGCCACATCGAGCGTTCGCCACAGATAAAAAACCGAGGCCAACAAGATCCCGCTTAAGGCCGCTGCAAAAGCAATCAGCCCCACCGGTCCTTTTACCGATGCGGCATGGCCTTTCGATTCCTCGGGCATCACCACATGCCAGGCCAAGCCGGTCATGTCGCTCCAGATTCCAGCGGGGCGTGCCTGTTCGATCGTGCGAGAGAGGGTCGGCAACCCGAACCAATCGTAAATCGGCCAAGCGACCGCCACAGCAAGAACGGCCAGCATCACCAGTGGAAGCACCATCACTCTTGGTGACTCGTGAGCATGATCGTATTTCTTGCGTGCGCGAGGTTCGCCAGCGAAGGTCAGGTACCACATGCGGAACATATAAAACGCCGTCAGCACGGCTCCGCCAGCGGCGATTCCGAAGAAGATGTTTCCCCAGACGGGATTCATAATCCGAAACGAGTATATCTGTTCGAGGATCGCGTCCTTCGAGTAATAGCCACTTAGCCCGCACGAAATTCCAAACGCAGAAGGAATTCCGACGCCAGCAATCGCCAAACAACCCACCAGCATGGTGTATGCCGTCCAAGGCATCTTATGACGAAGACCGCCCATCTGCGGCATCTCGTTGGTATGCACCGCATGAATCACCGAGCCAGAGCACAAGAACAATAAGCTCTTAAAGCAAGCATGCGTTACCAAGTGCATCACACCGGCGGCCCAACCGCCAACGCCCAGTGCCAGCATCATGTAACCAAGTTGGCTTACTGTGGAGTAGGCCAGCACACGTTTGATGTCGGTCGCGACAAGGGCGATTGAGGCCCCAATCAGCAGTGTCAGACAACCGATACAAGCAATTACCAACAAAACTTCCGGCACGAAAATCGGGTACGAGCGAGCCACGAGAAACACGCCAGCAGCGACCATCGTCGCCGAATGAACCAAGGCCGAAACAGGCGTCGGTCCTTCCATGGCGTCTGGCAACCAAACGTGTAGAGGAAATTGAGCACTCTTTCCCACACAGCCACAGAAGATTCCCAGTCCGGCAATGATCAACAGCATGTAACCGTATCGTGTGGAATCCCCTTCGGTGGTTCCATCTCGCCAAAGGGGAATCGCTTCGTCAACTTTCGCTTGCAACTGAGCGGCACTTAGTGGCTCTTCGGCAGACAGCGCCAGTTCTTCGACTTTTTGCTTCGCGGCCAGCGCGACCATACCATCGGGGACGACCAACTGATAATGATCCTTCTCGCTGCGCATCTGCGAAAAAACACCAGGCTTGTCCGCTTCGCGTTCGATATCCCCGAAATTAAACGTCCCCAGACTAGCCCACAGGGTCATCATGCCGATCAACATCCCGAAGTCACCCACGCGGTTGACGATGAACGCCTTGTTCGCGGCTGTTGAAGCAGAGTGACGTTCGACGTAGAAGCCGATCAAAAACCAAGAACACAAGCCAACCAATTCCCAGAAGACAAACGTCATCAGGAAGTTGCCTGAAATGATTAGGCCCAACATGCTGAAACAAAACAGCGACAAGGCCTGAAAGAAGCGAGCATAACGCCCCGGCCTGCGGACCGATTCCCCATCGCGGCGAATCGCTTCATGATCGACAACGCCATGCAATTCGTCGTGCATGTAGCCTGCCGAGTAGAAATGAATGCACGTGGCGATGAACGTTACCAAGCCAAACATTAAAATCGTCAGGCCGTCGATGTAGTAATTAATCGACACCTCGGTCCCGGCCAAAGTGGCGATGGTGTAGCCATGCCCGGTAATTACCGGCGGAGGTTCATGCGGGGGGGCGGCATGCGTTTCTTCAGCATGCTCGGCGGACGCGGCATCCTCGCCATGATGGGACGAAGGCGTTTGGTACATGCCGAACCAAATACCGGTCGCGAAGATCGACAGAACGAGCGAGCCCAGGATCGCCGTCGTCGCGACATACGATGCCCCCCGGCCTCGACTTCCCAAATGAGGGCCAGCCAACAAGATCACGCAGAACGAAACCAACGGTAACAATACCGCAGTCGCCAGAAGCGTCGGAAGGTAAGGGGCGAACGTCTCCATCAACCTTTCAATTCTTGAGCCTTGTCGACATCGATCGTCGCGTGGTTGTTGTAGAAGTTCAAAGCGATCGCCAACGCTACGGCAGCTTCTGCGGCCGCAAGGACAATCACAAACAACGCAATCAAATGACCATCGAGCCCCAGGTTATCTTCTCGGAAATAAGGACTCGCGAAACCGACGAAGTTGAGGATAGCGCCATTCAGGACCAGTTCGATGCCCATTAAAATGCCCAACGCATTCCGCTTCGTCGCCATACAGATAATTCCCACAACAAACAGGAACGCTCCGACGGCCAGGAAATGCGATAGCCCGATTGGTTCGTATAAAAATTGCATGGTTCTTCGATCCTCCTTTCCTAACTTAGCCTTGTTGTCGTCGTGCTCGGGCCAGGTAAGCGGCACCTACCAAAACAACTAGTAGATGAACTGACACGATCTCGAACGGTAACAAATAGCCGGAAAGCCCTTCGCTTTGCTGCGGATCTTTGTCAGGGCGTAAGCCGACCAGTGCCAAACCAATTTCGCCGGTTCGCTGGGGTTCGCCCTGGGTTGCCTCGACTTCTAGCTGGACTAGTTTCTGACGCTGATCTTGCGACAACGTCTTGCCGGACTGAATCTCTTGTTCCAGTTCCGCGACATAGGCCGTTAGCTCTTGATCTGACTTGGCTTGGTAGCTCGAGCTTTCCCACTGCGGTATCGAGAACGCCAACTGCACCAGCACTGCCAGAAATGTCCCGCCCACCAGTAAGCCCAATAGCCAATCGCCGGCGCTGGTACGCATGGTAATAAAGGCCTTTTGGGCGGTCAGCATCACGCCGAAAATCAGTAGCACCACGGTTCCGCCGACATAGATCATCAGCTGCATCGTGCCAACAAAATAGGCCCCTGCCAGAAACAGCAGTCCACTGATCGCCGAGAGCGAAACGATCAGCGCGAAGGCCATTCGTACGATGTTGTTCGTGAGCAAAACGACCAACGCAAAACCGCACGCGATTAATGACGTCACGTAGAACATGACGCTGTGCCAGTTGATGGTCGCGTCGATCGCGGCACCGAGGAGATTCATTCGACATCTCCTTGTGAACCCTGCTTGGCATTGGCTTCCATTTGCTCGATCCGTTTGGCCGCACGTTTCTCAGCGTCGCGAACCCAGCCTTCTCGGACAAGCGAGCGATCTTGCGACGGAAGCAAATCGTTAAAAAAGGGAACACCGAGCGCCGTCCAGCACAAAACTCCCAGCAAGCAGACCGCCGCGATGGGGACGCAATACTTCAAACACATGGTGATGACTTGATCGACTCGCAGGCGAGGAAACGTCCAGCGAACCCACATCATCGCGATCACACCGATCGAGGCTTTGATCAATAAGTTCAACACGCCAAACAAATTCGCCAGCGTTCCGAACCACCAGCAGTTGCCCAAGTAATTGGGGGCCAGATCCATCAAGCCACTGAAAACAGGGAGGGGACCGTTCCATCCCCCAAAAAAGAGAATCGCCGCCAAAGCCGAAACGAGAATCATCGAACCGTATTCAGCCATGAAGAATAAGCTCCAGCGAATGCCAGAGTATTCAGTGAGAAAGCCGGCGACCAGTTCGCTTTCGGCTTCAGCAAGGTCAAACGGAGCCCGGTTCACACTGGCCACGGCACAGGTAAAGTAAACCCAAAATGCCACGAAAATAAACGGATCGTGGAAGATCAGCCAGTTCGTAAACAGTCCTCGCTGTTGCTCCCCAATCGCGACCAAATCCATCGTGCCGCAAATCATCAAGGGCACGACCACACAAATCCCCAGCGGAACTTCATAGCTAACCACCTGAGCGGCCTGACGCATGGCACCAAACAGAGACCACTTTGAACCGGACGAGTAGCCAGCCAAGATCACGCCGAAGACTTCCAAGCCCAACACGGCAATCAGGAAAAAGAGCCCGACGTTGAGATGCAAGGCCACCCAATCGAAGGCAAAAGGGAGGGCCATGAAAGCCGCGAAACTAGCTGCAAACGAGACATAGGGAGCCAAGCGAAAGAGAATCGGATCGGCATCTTTGGGCATCAAGTCTTCCTTCGAGAGAAGCTTGATCCCATCGGCCAGCGATTGTAGCCAACCGAACGCCCCCCCAGTGCGGGTTGGGCCAAGGCGATCTTGAATACGGCCAGAGACTTTCCGTTCGGCCCAGATAAAGACGAACGCTCCCAAGGCAATCACATGTACCAGCAAAACGGCCTGAATAAGCGCGGCAAGCGTGTACCCCAGAAATTCCCATCCGGCGGGAAACCAGCCTGCGAAGTACTCTCCCACGTGCGCGCGTCCCTTGTGCGTTCTTGATGCTGGCGAAACCTCGCCGCGTACCGGCCTCATGATAACGGCACAGCCGTCCGACGAAAACTACTTGGCCGGCATTATCGCCCTTTCCTGCCAAGACTTACGACCACATCAGCGGTCGATTTCTCCCATCACAATATCCAGCGAGCCCACGATAGCCGGAATATCGGCGATCAAGCAGCCTCGACACAGCTCTTCCACAATCGAAAGGTTACTAAAACAACTACTGCGTGCCCGGGCCCGACGCGGGATCGATTCCCCCCCATCCGAAACCACGTAGAACCCCATTTGCCCACGCGGGCATTCGGTTTCTAAGTAGGCCTCGCCGGGTGGCAATTTCGTATTCAGCTTGATAGGAGTTCCCCAGTCGCCGGTCGCCTGTTGGTAGAACCCGATCCCCTGCCGAATCAACTTGATCGCTTGAATGACTTCCAGCATGCGTACATAAAAACGATGCCAACAGTCCCCCAAGACAGCCTCGTCTGGCACCGCAGGGTAAACCTGATCCTTGGGGTAGCTTCCATCCTTCTGGACAATCACTTCAAAGTCGTACCCTTGGTACAACGCGGTATATCGAGCGTCACCGTCGCGGCGCAAGTCGTAGTCGACACCAGAACCTCGCAATACTGGCCCCGAGCAGCCGTAACCGATGGCCATTTCTGCCGGCAAAAGACCGATGCCTGTGGTTCGCTTAATAAAGATGGCATTGGTCGTCAAAAGGGTGTGATAGCCTGGAATTTGCGGCTCAAACTGATCGAGAAAAGCCGAGCATTTTTCCAGCCACCCAGAAGGCAAGTCGGCCGTCACGCCGCCAGGGGTGATATAGCTGTAGGTCAGCCGCGCTCCGCAGACATATTCCAACAAGTCCAGAATCTTTTCCCGCTCACGAAAAGCATACAGAAACGGACTAAACGTACCTAAGTCGAGTCCGTAGGTTCCCATGCCGACCAAGTGACTGGCAATGCGGTTCAGTTCGGCAATGATAACCCGGGTGTGCCGCACCTTGTCGGGCAAGTCGTAATTCAACAACTTTTCGACGGCCAGCGACCAACCGAGATTCATGTTCATCCCAGCCAAGTAGTCCATCCGGTCGGTATACGGAACGAACTGTCGTGGCGTCAGGTTTTCGCCGATTTTCTCAGCACAGCGATGCAGATAACCAATATGCGGTACCGCTTCTGAAACGACTTCGCCATCAGTCCGCAGCACCAATCGCAACACGCCGTGTGTGCTGGGATGCTGCGGGCCCATGTTGACCAGCATCTCGTCGGTGCGGACATCGAGCTCAATGACTTCGGACTGGTTTGCGTTACTCATGAACAAGTTCTTTCTGGCTCAACGTCCGCGAATGCCGTGGTACTCGAGCGGCATTTCGTAATCTTTACGCAGCGGGAAACCAACCCAATCTTCCGGGCAAAGAATGCGGCGTAAATCAGGATGCCCGCCAAAGTTCACGCCAGAAAGGTCGTACGCCTCCCGTTCGTGCCAATTGGCCGTGGGCCAAATCTCGCAGACAGAAGGAACCTCTGGCAATTGCCCTTCCACGTTATCTTGCCAGCGTGGCAATTTCACCTTCAGCACACCGGACGTCTTCAGTCGGATACTCGACAAGTGATAAACCACCTCAAGATGAGGCTCCCATTTCGCTTTGGCCGCCTTCTTGGGGTCAACCTCGCAATAATCGACGACGCATATCGAGTTCAAATAATCACAGCGAGTCGCAGGCTCGTCTCGCAAGAAACGACACACTTCGACAAGCCCGCCCGGGGCTACCTCGATCCATGGGTCGACGTTCTCCAGATTTGCGCCGACGATTTTTTCGCCGAACTGCTGCTTCAATCGCTGAACCAAGCTCTCGTCAATCACCATCGACCTCTACCCTTGCGAACTAGAAACAACCGGGACTGGATCGCGCCAGCCGTTTTCCGCAGAACTGGCTTTCTTCGCATGACCGGCTGTCGAACGAACCCAGTCCAAGTCACCCCGCTTCCAAACGTAGGCAAACCCGACCAGTAGCACCGCAAAGAAAACACCAATATCAGCAATACAAGTCCACACCAGCTTCGAGGCGGCCGATTTTATCTGAGCTTCCTTCTCGGCCGCATCCTTGCCCGAGAGCAAACTGGCCTCATCCGTCGGAAGCCCCAGTTCAGTCATCAAACCACGATAAGCAGGCCCCAGCGTCTCCTGGCCATCGGCCGCCTGAACAATGACCGGCACATCGGACTGGGCCAACTGCGTCGACTTGCCGAACACCACCGCCCATGGAAAGAAGAAGGCAACCTCGACTTCAAAGATAATGAACAACAGAGCGACCACATAAAACCGTAGATCGAACTGAACGAAGCTGGAACCGATCGTCGGCTCGCCACACTCGTAGATTTCCAGCTTCTCTTCGTGCGCGTTCTTGGGCCGCAACAGACTACCGAGCACGATATTCAAGAACACAAACCCAAAGCCACCTACGGTAAATAGCAGCAAGTAGGCAACGATCGTGGTGGATAGGCTCATGAAACACTCGGCTGTTAACGCCAGAAGTAAGAAAACAGTTTGCCCCAACGCTGGAAATGACAATTGTTTTCATCATTTAAGAGGGGCAGGCAAAAAGGTGCAACGGCCCTTGGCCTATCCTTCCGGCTGCGAAGGCCCGCCATGCACCGGAAATAGCACCGCTTTCGACTCGGCCACCGCTGTAGGATTTAGCGTGGCCCGTCCCCAAGCAACATCGATAGGCAGGCGAGAATAGTCGACCAGGGCTCCGTCTCGACTATAGGAACTCAAATCGAGCGTTCCCCCCATAAAGATGCAATCAACGGGACACGGCTCAACACACAACGCACAGAACATGCACTTGGTGTAATCGATGGTGAAGTGAGTTAAACGAAACCCCTTGCCGTTCTCGACACGTTCTTTGCCTATATAGATACAGTCGACCGGACACGCCTTGGCACATTGGTCGCATCCAATACAGGTTGTCACGTCAAAGCGATGAAAACCACGATATCGGGGGGCAACCCTCGCCGGAAGCTCTGGATATTCAAAGTGTTCCGTAAATGTTTTTCTGGAGGAATCGTAGGTCGACTTCCAAACGCGCAACGTCACCAGCAACCCTTGAAAAACGGTCGAGATCGCGCGATACAGGTTTTTCCACCAGTCAGCCATGCAGTCACCCAGTGATCCTTAGCGAACTCATGTTACGTAAATGCAAAACCCCTTAGCCGCTGAATTATCAGCCTAGTGGGGTTATGCATAGTATTGGCGATTCCTCTACTTCCTTCAATCCAGTACCAAGCTGCCATATTGCGGGGACAAATTGCCCCAAAAAGGAGAGTCTGGAGAAGGGAGGCAGGAAAGGTAAATGCTCCCGTTTTTTCGGCACATTCCTCGTCAAGCATACCAGATTTCATTAAAGTCCGGGGATTGCTTGCTTGACGCCGCTAATTTAGCGCGTAGAGTGAAGTGAGAGTTTCCTCGCGCACTTCAGGCTGTACCTGCTTTGCTTTGAGGAAATTTTCGAGGATGTCGCTGCTTAGTTAAACGCTTTGCTGTTTCGTTAAACATCTAAAGTGATAACGCGACTCGAACCTTTTGATTTCTGCTCAAGTCTAACGAAGGGCGACAGAAGGTTCAAGCATTCGACAAGGCAGTGCCGCCAAAATAATGAGAGAGAGTATCCCCCTTGGCGGTTGCGTGGAGAGCATAAAATGCTGGTATTATCGAGGAAAAAGAACGAGAGCATCGTAATCAACAACGACATCACCATTGTTGTTGTGGAAATCCGCGGAGATAAGGTCCGTTTGGGTGTGGAAGCCCCCAAAGAAGTACCTGTTCACCGGCGCGAAGTATACGATGCCATCAAACGCAATGAGAACGGGCAATCGGAACCGGGTGCTTCGGCTAACATCGATTCGGAATAATTGATTCCGAAACCGCTGTGCCGTTATCTGCCTAAATAATAATTCCCCCTCTCATCACGCATCTTAATCAGTCAGCAAGTTCGCAAAAATAAGCTGCATTCTGTTGCCTTTGCGTATTTCGAAGTGTTAAGCCAGAGAATTTCAGGGCATTTTTTCGGCCTCTTCAACTACCCCCACTTGAAGACACAGCCGACTATTTAATATACTCAAGCCCTTCAACAAACGGCCCCATCGTCTAGTGGTCTAGGACACCGGCCTTTCACGCCGGTAACACGGGTTCGAACCCCGTTGGGGTCACTTTTTAAAGCCTTCCGTTAAACGGAAGGCTTTTTTTATGCCCTGACTTATAGAATGATGTTGTCCGTAAAAGTTACCTTAGCCTGACTGCTGCGGTTACTCTCGCTTTAGCCATCTGCCCCTAGCCAAATCCAAAGCATCATGAACGACCTACCCTACGATGCCCTGCTGCTGCTCTCGTTTGGGGGCCCCGAAAAACCAGACGACGTAATCCCATTTCTTGAAAATGTCTTACATGGTCGCAACGTTCCACGCGAGCGGATGCTAGAAGTCGCCGAGCACTATTACCACTTTGGCGGCAAGAGCCCTATCAACGATCAAAACAGAGCCCTGATCGAGCAGCTTACCGAAGAGCTCAAGCAGCACGAAATCAATTTGCCTATCTATTGGGGCAATCGAAATTGGCATCCCTTACTGACCGATACCATGCGGCAAATGGACGCCGACGGGGTTCGTAAGACGCTCGTTTTTGTTACCTCGATCTTCAGTTCTTACTCTGGCTGCCGGCAATACCGCGAAGACATTCAAAAAGCCCAAGCCGAACTGGGGCTCGAAGCGATGGTCTTCGACAAAATCCGCACGTTCTACAACCATCCAGCCTTCATCGAGACGATGGCCGACCGTGTCCGCGATGCGATCGGCGAACTGCCCGCCGATGGCGCAGAGAAACGACAAGTTCTCTTTACCGCCCATAGCATCCCCAATGGGATGGCTGAAAATTGCGATTACGAAAAGCAATTGCAAGAATGCTCAAGCCTTATTGCCGCAGCGGCCGGAATTGACCAATGGTCGCTGGTCTATCAAAGCCGGAGCGGGCCTCCTTCTCAGCCCTGGTTAGAGCCAGATGTTTGCGACGCAATGAAAGAGTTGGCGAGTTCCGGTTCCGCTAGTCAAATCGTTTTAGTTCCAGTTGGTTTTGTCTCTGACCACATGGAAGTAATCTATGATCTCGACGACGAGGCCGCCAAACTCGCCCAGGAACTTGGCATTCCTCTCGCGCGAGCCAAGACTGCCGGTACCCACCCAACGTTTGTTGCGATGATTCGGCAATTAATCGAGGAACGCCTCGGGCTGACGGAAGAAAAGCCTGCGATTGGAAATTTCGGACCATCGCACGACACCTGTCCGGCCAACTGTTGCCGCTACGAACCTCGCCGCCCTGCCCACACACGCCCTACGGAATAGACCGGAATGCAACGCATCCTGCTCACAGCGTTTGAACCATTCCTTGAATACCCGACCAACGCGTCCCAGCAAATCTTGCTGCATTGGCTGCAAGATACGCCTGGCTCTCGGCGTAGCGAATTTACAACGGAAATTCTTCCAGTCGACTACCAACTTGCCGAACCGCGAATCCGCAAGTTGCATGAACTTTCGTTTGACTTTGCCGTTCACCTGGGACAATCGCCACGCATCGATCGTTACAACTTGGAGATGGTCGCCCTGAACCTCAAGAGCGGCCCGAACACCCCGATCGCTACGCTTAACCCCCATGGCCCGGCGGCGTATACCAGCCAACTGCCGCTCGAAGACTGGCGGGATGATCTACGCCAACACGACATCCCTACCGACGTCAGTTTTCACGCGGGCACCTATCTCTGCAATGCGTCGTATTATTGGTCGACGGAAGCCTTTCTGCAGCGCGGCATCGCCCATCGTAGCCTGTTTGTTCATGTCCCACTCATCACCGGAGAAGAGGCCGAGCAAGAGAAAGCGATTCGCAGCGGCTCGCGCATGCTGACTCGTCTAATACAGCTCATCGAGGGACATCTCGCCCAAGATCAAGGGCCGGTTGCTTGACGTTGGTGAATCTCTCGAAACCCACGATAGGTCATGGCCGCTTTTTGACAGGCCGCCCGAAACACTTCCGGGTAGGGAACCCCTGGCAAACGAAGTACTTCGACTTCCTGCGGGCTTTCACCGACATCGGAAGGCTTCTGTTGCCAAAAAATCATGTCGGCTGAGCGAAACCAAGCCTGCCCTGACTGTTGAACGATTTCAATACGATCAAAGTCCCCCAACCCCATCTGCCTCTCAGACACACCCTGAATTCCTCGCTCAACAATTACCTGGCGATTGGTGATGCGATACCGAGTCCCCACAACCGGCAGAAAATTCCAGAGATAGAGGGGGATCGCCAATGGAATCGAAAGCAGCACAAAGAGATTCCCCAACGTGAAAATCCCTTTGCCTTCTTTCTTTTCATAAAGCCTCCCCAGCTTCTGCCCAATTTCCGAGGCAGAAACCGATGGCCACACCACAATGGCGGTTGCTTCGTGTTGGCTACTTAACGAGAGGCCAGCGATGGCTTGTTTCATGGGAAACGATTCTTTACGTCCGCTTCAATCCCGGCGGTAACGAATTAACTAAGCTTGACCATTCTCGTGCGGCGCGTGCATCGAACCACTGCGGAAGGCATCGGCCATCGCTTTGGGGACCTCTGCTTCGGCGAAAACCAGCTTCGCGCGGTTCATGGCGACTTTCGCTTTGTTTTCCTGCTCGGCAGCGATCGCTTCCGCCCGGCGCTGTTCCGCCTTGGCACGGGCCACACGCGTATCGGCCTCAGCCTGATCGTTCTGCAAACGGGCTCCGACATTCTCACCCACGTCGATATCAGCAATATCAATCGAAACAATCTCGTAAGCAGTATGGGCATCCAGACCACGAGCCAACACCGCTCGGGTAATCACGTCCGGATTTTCGAGAACATGCGTATGATGCTCGGAAGAACCGATTGCGGAAATAATGCTCTCACCCACACGGGCAATCACCGTTTCTTCCGTTGCCCCACCAATCAACTGCTCCAGCGAGGTCTTCACCGTTACCTTTGCCCGCACGCGTAATTCAACACCGTTTTTAGCAATAGCACTCAGCGTGCTCTTACCGCTGCGGCGTGGATCTGGGCAGTCAATCACCTTGGGCAATACGCTCGTTCGCACAGCGTCCACCACATCGCGACCGGCCAAGTCGATTGCTGCGGCACGGTCGAAGTCTAAATCGATCCCAGCACGATGCGCGGCAATAATCGCATGGATCACGTGCATCACGTTACCGCCAGCTAGGTAATGGGCTTCCAACCGTCTGGTACTGATCCCATTCCGTCGATCGATATCGAGCCCCGACTGTTTGGCCATGATCTTGGCTTTGACAATGAGCCGGCTGTTAACCTGCCGCAAGCTCATTCCGACCAAGCTCCAAAGCGAAATATCAGCGCTCGACGCTGCCGCTTGAAACCACAGCTGACCGTAATTCAAAAGCACAATCAAAATGATTATGCCTAGCACGACCAGCATGAACGTCGCCCCTGCCCAGAAATACCAAGGTACAAGCGGACCTTCTTGGGCGAATAATAGGAATGCGTCGATCATGCGGTAATACCTTGCCTGATGAATATCGCTACGAACAGGAACCTTACGGCGACTCGTCTACCGCAATCATATCCGATTGCTAGACAGTACTCCAGCAATCGGATCAGGACAATTCCTGGGCAAACTACGAGATGCTGTTCTGGGTCCAAGCCCCGTCGATCAAACGCCAAGTCCGACCGGTTGGGTTTTCGTTGTGCAGCTCGCGCGGCAAACGCCCTTCCTTGACGTTGTCGAAGCACTGCAACATGGCAAAGCGATGGATTGACGCCGGAATGCCGACCGCCGTGAAACCAGGGTGTCCGGTCGAAGGGAAAGGACCTCCGTGGTTCATTGCCGGGCTAACAGCAACACCGGTGGGCATCTTATCGTTAATCAAACGCCCCACCTTCTGGCGAAGCACTAGGCTAACCGCATCGTATGCAGGATCATCGCCACCTTCCTGGTCCGAGTAAATCGTCCCCGTGAGGTTACCTTCCAGCGAATCAATGATCTGGCAAACCTGATCAAGGTTTTTCGCCTTCACGATTAACGACGAGTTGCCAAACGCCTCCGTCTGAAAGACCTCTGGCTGCTCTAGGAATTTATCCCCGGTCGTGCTGAGCAAAGTATTCGGGCAGGAATATCCCTTGGACGAAGACTCGCCGCTTCCGCTGACTTCTACGTCGGCACCGGCATCGATCAACTGCTGCAGGCTTTTCGCCAACGAAGCTTCTACCCCTTTGGTCAAAAGTGTGCCAGCCGGCGCCTTACCAAACGCTTCTTTAACGGTGGTGATAAACTGGGTAGTGTGCTCGTCGTCCATAAGGATGATCAAGCCAGGGTTGGTGCAGAACTGCCCTGCCGCCATCAAGCAGCTTGTGCTGAATTCGCTGGCGATATCTGCCCCTCGTTCTGCTAAAGCACCGGGCAAGATCACAACCGGGTTGATGCTCGACATCTCCAAATAGATTGGCTTGCCGACTTTATCCGCTGCTTCCTTCAGCTTGCGTCCCGCGATGCCGCTCCCGGTGAACCCAATCGAGCCGAGTCGAGGATCCGAAACCATGCGCAGGCCGTCCTCGTTCGCCATGTGATAAACCAACTGAATCGCGGCAGGCGGCAAACCAATCTCGCTGGCAGCTTGAGCGGCCAACTTCACAAGTTCACGCGTGGTCGCAGGATGCGCAGGATTGGCTTTCACGATCACAGGATTTCCTGCCGCAATCGCCGCAGCAAAATCCCCCCCCGAAGCACCATTAAATGCTAACGGAAAGTTATTGGGTCCAAACACGGCCACAGGACCAATGCCTGCATAGTACGAGCGGATGTTGGCCTTGGTATCAATCGTCGGCACCCGCCAACTTCCTTCGCCAGCTGCTTGAGCGGCCATCTTCAACTGGTTGACCGTGCGAGGCAACTCGACATCGAGCAGCCGCGGCGAAACCGGCAAACCGGTTTCTTGATGGGCAAGTTCGCACAACGCTTGGGCGTTTTCTTCCAGCAGATGCGCGAACAGGTTAAGGAACAGTTCAAGGCGATCGACCGCCATTTGGCGCATTTCCCGGAAAGCAACATCTGCCGCCGTCAGGGCTTCGTCGACGTCTTGCCAGGTACTTACCGGGAAAACGTCTGCCAATGGCTGCTTCTCCGCTGGATTGTCGGCCTGAAATGTCTCGCTATGATTCGCGTCACGCCATTTTCCGCCAATGAAAACTTGCTGAACCGCCATGAACCCAAAACCTTCCCGTATTCAAAAATGGACGCGGACTAACCCTGAATAATCTCGCTGCTCAGGGTACCAATGCCCGAAATGGTAATATTCACGATGTCTTGTGGCTGGAGGGTGAAATCGTTGTCCGGCACAATTCCCGTCCCGGTCAGCAGAAAGGCTCCACGTGGGAAATGCTGATCGCGGAAGAGGTATTCAACCAATCCCTCAAGCGAGCGAGCCAATTGATCGAGGCTCGTTTCTCCCCTGAAAGCTTCCTCGCCACCACGAACAATCTCGAGCCGAACCTGGATGTCGGATAGCTGTGGGAAGTCTTTCCAATATTCCGAAGCCAAAACAACCCACGGCCCCAAGCCGCAACATTGGTCATAAACTTTTGCCTGAGGGAGATAAAGGGGGTTCTCTCCTTCAATGTCCCGGCTGCTCATATCGTTGCCAATGGTAAGACCCACGATTTGCCCCCGAGAATTCAGGGCCAACGCAAATTCCGGCTCTGGCACGTTCCACTTCGAGTCCTTGCGAATTCGTAAAGTTTGTCCTGTGCCTGTCACCCGATGGGGTGTGGCCTTGAAGAACAACTCAGGCCGGTCGGACTGGTAAACTCGATCGTAACAATCGGCGGCCGCTTCCGACTCCTCCATCCGAGCGGTCTGGCTTCGCTTATAGGTCACCCCAGCCGCCCAAACCTCCTGCTGATCGATGGGAGGAAGCCAGGCCACCTGGTCCAAAGGGATGGTTTGTTCGGCGTTGCCGAGCAACGACTCGACCATCTGAACGGGGCTCTCGGCATTCAAAATGTCGAACAACGAGCTAACTTCGTGCGACGAGAACTGCACGACTTCATTGTCACGAACCAGGCCTACGGCAGGGGTACCGTGGGTGCCGATGAACTTTGCGAGACGCATGACGAATTCTCTCAGTTAAGGTGGGGCCGAATAGTTTCGCCGTATTCTAACGCCCGGACGGATCGGAATGTAGTAATCCCAGCGAGTTCGTTTCTGCCCCGGAAATAGGCACAAGCGGCGCGCATCCTTGGCAATCCCCATGAAGAAATGTTCATCAAAGGGGACCGCAAGAGACGGAAATCGCTTCTAACTTCCGCTGTAGTCAGTGCCTACGGCACTTGGCCATCGGGAATTCCTACCACGCTATACCGGTCGCGGCATGCCTTTTGCAAAGATCGAATCCATCCGCTGGCCCAAAGACGCCAACCCCCTTTTCCCAACGACCGGTTGCGTTCCTTTTTCTAGGTAAACCCAAGTCCCCACTTGGGAAGCATACGAAGGAAGTTGCCGACTTTGACGCAGCGAGGAGTGCATCTTGCGGCTGACGTGCGCACCGTTGCCGGCCGGTGATTTGGTTGTCGGGAGAGGGCACCGAGTTGCCGGATCGGCGCGGTGCGGCGTAGCCTACCCCCTTTTCCAGGGCCATGTCTCATATTGCCGATGTCCCCCAAAGCTACAATCTTCGAAAGTAGCCTCATGACGATCTGCCCGTTTTGTATATTATGTAGATAGCCGTTCTGTTGTCGGCCAGACGGCCCTTAACTTCTTTACTCGTCGACCTGACAGTGATTCAATTCACTGCCTCTCCATGTCGGAACCGTCAAAGCTGCGTCGTCAGATTGCCCATGAAGCTGCGCGCCTGTTGTATGACCGCCAAGTCTCTGAATACTACCAGGCCAAAATGAAAGCGGCTCGCCGCGTCCAACGAGGTTGGGTCAAAGAAGCGGATCTCCCTACGAACGCCGAAATTCGAGATGAAGTCCAATCGATGGCTCGAATGTTTGAAGGGGACTCGCGTCTAAATCACCTGCTGGCCATGCGTCTGGAAGGCCTGCGCATGATGAAGATCCTCGAACGCTTTCGCCCTAAGATTGTCGGCAGCGTGCTGACGGGGCATGTTCGTCAAGGATCGGATATCGACCTCCATGTTTTCAGCGATAGTGTTTCTAGCGTAACCGCAGCCCTCGATGGAGAAGGGGTACGCTACGATGTCGAGCGAAAACATGTCCATAAACCGGGTGCCGAAGGTGTCTACGTACATATTCACATTCGGGAAGAATATCCCTTCGAGATCACAGTACGAGCCAGCAGAGACGTATCGGTCGTTTCGCGCAGCTCGATCACCGGTAAACCGCAAGAACGAATGAGCCTCGCCGAGTTCGAACAATTTTTACAAACACAATACGATCGTGCCCAGTACGAAGACGGGTTAGCCGCGATCGAAAACCAGGTCGACCGCTTTCTCCAATACGAAGCGTTAATGCTTCCGCTGGAAAACGTGAAGCAAAACCCTAAATGGCATCCGGAAGGAGATGTGCTTTATCACAGCCTCCAGGTATTTGAGTTGGCACGAAAGCAGCTTCCCTACGACGAGGAATTTCTCTTGGCTGCATTGCTGCACGATGTAGGCAAAGGAATCGATCCTTACAACCACGTCGAGGCTGGGCTTAACGCACTCGGAGACGACATCACCGCCCGAACGCGCTGGCTGATCGCTTATCACATGGAAGCGGGGCAGATCCTTGATGGCACGCTCGGGGCTCGGGCCAAGCAGCGACTCAAACAAGCCGAAAGCTACGAAGAGCTTATGCTACTGGCCCGTTGTGATCGCGAAGGACGGCAAACGGGTGTCGAAGTGCCGGAACTGGAAGAGGCAATCGACTATCTGCGGCAGCTATCGTACGAATGCGATACGTGGTAGCCACCGCACAGGCAACCCATCGACACAGTGCGTTCTTATAGCGTCACCGGTTCATCAATCCAATCTTCGAGGCAGGCACAGTCGCTTGATTTTCGTAACTTGCGAAGCGCCGCGATTTCAATCTGGCGAATTCGCTCCCGAGTCAAAGAAAACACGCGGCTGACCTCCTCCAGCGTTTGCGTACGACCATCTCCAATGCCAAAACGGCGTCGGAGAATTTCCTGCTCGCGCTGATTGAGCACATTGAAGACTTTTTGCAACAACTTCTGAATGGTTGTCCGGCCCGATTCGCTCAACGCGGGCGCGCCGTTATTTTCCGGCAAGATATCCGCGAAATCATCTTCCTCCCACAGCCTGGCATCTAATGAAAGCGTGCCACCGATCAGTGCATCCACATGCCGGACTTCCTTTTCACTAATCTTGGCGTGCCGAGCGACCTCTTCAATGGTCGGATTTCGACTCTCCTCTTGCCGTAAGAAAGCCTTGGCTGTTTGTACCGCTTGAATCCGTTCCTGCATCCGCACGGGGACACGAATCAACTTGGCCTGCTCTGAAATTGCTTTGAGGACCGCTTGGCGAATCCACCACGTTGCGTAAGTAGCAAACTTGAAGCCTAACGATTGGTCAAACTTTTCCACCGCCCGGATCAGGCCAAGATTTCCTTCCTGGATCAAGTCCATGAAGCTTAGTCCGCGATTACGATACGACTTGGCAATCGAGACGACCAAACGCAAATTGGCCGCGACAAGCTGTTGCTTCGACACAGCATAGGCGTCTTGCATTTGGCGAATGCGGGGCAACTGAAAGGCTAGAGTTCCGGGGGTTTCTTGGTACAGCCCGAAAACCTTCATCCCCTCAGCCGAGGTCGGCATACGAAAGATATCCGTAGCTTGACCTGTAGCGTTTCCTTCGGCATCTGCCAATCGCTCCGCAGTATCTTCAATGGCGCGCATCCACGCGGAAAAGAATTTTTCTCGCAAACCCAACGAATGCAGAAAACAAGCGATCCCGTGACGCCTTCGCATCAACCGTTCGATAGCCCGCTGGCGTTGCTCGGCGGTTTGCTCCTTTGCCGTCATCACGACGGAAAGATCTTCGTGATCTTGCTGGGCCGCCTCGGTTAGCCTTTCGATGGCATGCTTGATCTTATCTTGCCACAGGGCTCTTTCCTGAGCATTACTGATCGTAACTTCTAAGGTACGGTCCAGCCGGCGATCCCCTTCGAGGACCTCGACCAACAAATCACAAATGCGCGTCGAGACGACACCGCACGCCAGCAATCTCCGCAAGAAAGCGATTCGAGTTCTCGTTACTCGCTGCGCTAGAACCACTTCCTGCTTTGGCGTAAGCCGAGGGATTTTCCCCATCTCGGTCAGATAAGCTCGAAGCGACTCTGGTTCTCCACTTTGCGATGCATTGCTTTGGATCGCTTTCTCTTGGCTACGCATTCCTACCGGAGCCAAGATACTTGTATCAAATCTGTCCGTAGTCGCATCAGAATTTACGCTGCCGGAAATGCTGCCACTCCGTGCAACGCTGCTGCCTCCATCGATCATCTTCGCCTCTGCTCCCGGGCGTTACTGGCTCACCACAGGCTGCCCATGCCTAGTGGGTATTTGCTAGAACGCTCTCGACCTTGACTCAAACAAACATGCTGGCCCATGTCCGTCTAAGAACACTCATTCTACGCCTTCAGGAGAGGAAAGAAAGGAAGTAGACCTCCAAATCCCCCGGCGCGTAGGTTTTGCACACGGTTGCCCGCAGCTTATCTACTCCTTCTATCCAACGAAGGTTCAGCTAGAGTTGCTTCGATTCGATTAAAAGATAAAGCTCGTAAGCGGAAATTCCATTCTGATCGACATCGTCCAGAAGCGATTTCAGCTCGGTACGACTCTCCTTTAATCGCCGCAGTTCTCGCCCCGCTAGCTGGCCGTTGCCGTCCCGATCGAACTCAACGAAAAGCTTCTGCGTTTCATCAAAGACTCGAGGATTGAGAACTTTCCGTTCCCAGTTCTTCAAGGTTAATTGCATGTAGCCCGCCGAAAGCAAGTACTCAACGCGTGAGACCCTACCATTACGCGAACGATCTAATAGCGTATGCCACTGCGTGATCTCGTTTTGAATGGGTGCGAAACGAACGTTGCCGGCGAAATCCTCTCGCGACCAGTAGCCATCTGCATTGGCATCTAAGCGGAACCAAATTCGCCGAATCTCCTCGGATGAATTCCACCGCACCGAAGCGATCGTCAAGTGAAATTCAGCAGCCGAGATCTTCTCGTTCATATCATGATCGATCAATTTCAACGTTGGCTCGGTAATCGCAGGGGCCTGCATATCTGGTTTTGAGAACCGAAACCAAGCTTGCTGCATTTCAGGATCAGATATATCGCCATTTTGATCCGCATCAATCCAATTGACCAATTCCGTCGAGACGTTCGGATCATCGATCGGAATCAATTCGCTCTGGTCGAGCCCCTGATCATCTTGCTTCTCTAGGTTGTACACACTGCGGGCAATTGCCGGGGGACGAACCATGGTCTCTGGCATATCCTTACCTTGACCAGGCTTTGTCCGAACGCGGATGCGAAAACCATTTCGATTCTTTTCTTCCCCAGCGTCCATCGCCGACTCTTCTTGGGGAAGTGGATTTTGCTGGTTGGCTAGTTGCTCAACATCAGGAAAAGGTGAGCCTTGAGGATCCGCCGGTGTTTTCTCGATCGCAGGTTTTTCGCTTTCTTTTTGCGAATCCGAATTCGCAGCGAGGGTACCTTTAGGAGCGCTAATGGGGGTTTGATCTCCCCCATTTACCGCTACCTGGTTCTGATCTTGCTCGAACATGCCCGTCTGCAAAGCAATCCCTAACCCCATTGCCACCACCACACAGGCCGCCAAGGCCAGCCAAGCTGGGGAGACGGTCGATTTTTTCTTCCGTAACCGATTGGCATTCGAGCGGTCTGCAGAAGAAGCAACCGTCACGAGCGAGGCAGTCCCCTCCGCTAGTGGTGGACTAGGCGGAAGCTCGCCAGGCCGCTCTGCCTGCTGACGCTGGGCAATCTGAGCCAGGATGCCCTGCGAAAAATCGCGGGGCAAAGGTTCCTCAGGCAGGGTACGTACCAGATTAACGGCTTCGACCATCTGGCGATAACGCCTTTGCCACTCAGGAGATGCGGCAAGCATGGCTTCGATTTGCTGACGCTCTTCCGCCGAAACTTCCCCATCCAGGAAAGCAGAAAGAAGTTCGTCGTTAAGTTGCAAATTCATGGAACGATGCCGAGCGAAGTACGATAATTCAATACAATCAACCAAAAACTCTTTACTAGCAAGGACTTACAAAAACAGTTCCTTACTGACAGCAGAGACCATCGTCTCGTGCCAAGCAGTAGATGGGCTTGTAGCGAGGAAAGTTCCCCAAAACCAGGGCAAAACTTCTTCACTAGGGAAATCAGCTCTACTAGCATTATCGCCGTCCCCCCTGTGGCGCCGTAAGTTTCCTCTAAGTTATAGGGTTCCTTTCACCAAACAAGAGCTAGCGGGAAAACCAAAGTGGTTTTTCCTGCGTCTAACTATTTGACTTGCCTGACCGCCTGCAGAGATACCCAGCAATCCTCCATATTTAGGGGATTTCACTGGCAATTCATTGCAGTTTAAGCATCATGCACAGATAATTGGTGTTTTCGATAACCATTCTCGTCTCCCAGCCTATCGCACAGCCGGACCATTGCCCTCATGTACTTTCAGAAGCCCTGCACGGAATTTCGAGCCGGACCCATCTGGATGCTCTTTGCCATCGCTTCGATTCTTGCGGTATCTCTTACGTCGACAGCGTTCGGTCAAGCTAACTCAGACCCATTTGGTGGTACTGTGGAAGCCCAAGCGAGCCCAGGCGGCCCACGTCGTGGTCCAAGGCCTCGGCCAGATGGCCCCCAGCCGGGAGGCCAGCCTCCGCAGGGGAAGCCAGCAGAGGGCAAATCAGCAGAAACACCAGACGCAGGCAAACCTGAAGGCGAAAAGAAACCTGACGAAGCCCCCCAAGGGCCAATCAAGCGAAAAGATGAACCCGATAAACCAGCAGATCCTGAAGAGCTAAAAGTACGCCCCGATGATCAGGGCAAGGTGAGATTCAACTTCCGTGGCCAAGCTTGGCCGGATGTGCTGGACTGGCTCGCAGATATCTCGAATACCAGCCTCGATTGGCAAGAGCTTCCCAGCGACTATCTGAACCTTACGACCCAACGGGCATACTCGGTCGATGAAGTTCGTGATTTGCTGAACGAACGCTTAATGACACGCGGCTACACCATCTTGCAACAACAAGAAGGGATGGTCGTGGCCAAATTGGAAGGGCTTAACCCGGCCCGCGTTCCGCGGGTCCATTCAGAAGACCTACGTCATTGCGACGAGCACGAGTTTGTCAAAGTCTCGTTTCCGCTCAGCTGGCTAATCGCCGAAGATGCCGTAGAAGAATTGAAGCCAATGCTCAGCAAGTACGGCAGCATGTCTGCGCTGGCGACCTCTAATCGCCTGGAAGTAATGGACGTGGCAACCAATCTTCGACAGATGCAGCATATGTTGCAAGAAGAACAATCAGCAGAAGTACGCTCGGCCAAAGTCCATGAATTCTTCCTTCGCTATACCCGGGCAGAGGATGTCATGAACCAACTGCAATCCCTGCTCGGCATGCAAAAAGCAAGCGGTGGGGGTGGCGGTGCGATGAATCCGCAAATGATGCAGCAAATGCAACAGATGCAGCAACAAATGATGCAGCAGATGCAGCAAGCCCAACAACAAGGGGGCAACAAAGCCAAACGAAGCTCGAGCGGCAACAACGATATTCGTTTGGTCATCAACTCGCGCCAGAACAGCATTATCGCCAACGCTCCGCCAGATAAATTGGTGATCATCGCTGAAGCCGTGAAGATGTTTGATGTTCCGCCGCAACCAGGTGCGACCATCGGCGCTAACTTCCAACGGGTGCAAGTCTTTCGTTTAGCCCAACTCGACCCCAAAGCCCTGCAAGCGATGCTTCTACAGGCAGGCAATCTCGATCCGTCCACTCAACTCGTAGCTGACGAAAAAAACAAGGCCTTAATCGCTTACGCGACCCCAGCCGACAAAATCACTATCGAAGCGTTGATTAACAAATTGGACGGCAGCGGACGTCAATTCAAAGTCTTACGTCTTCGTCGCCTGCAAGCCGATTACGTCGCCGGTTCAATCCGTTTCATGATGGGTGAAGGCGAAGAAGAGGACGATAGCAACAGTCGCCGTGGTTACTACTCCTATTACGGGTATGGTCAGCAACAGCAAGAGAACAAAAGCAAAGATAAATTTCGCGTCGATGCCGATGTCGTCAACAATCGGCTCCTGCTGTGGGCCAACGACATCGAGTTGGAATCGATCGAAAATCTCTTGGTGCAACTGGGGGAAATCCCCGCGAACGGCGATCCGCAAGGTGGGCGTCTCAGAACGCTGGAGCTAGGCTCTTCCGACGATGCCGAGAAAATCCTGAAGAAACTCAAAGAGGTTTGGCCACAAGTTTCTCCGGCCCCGCTGGAAATTGAAGCTCCCCAGATTAAGGCCGAATGTCCTGAAAAGCCAGCCAGTGAAGCCAACGAAGCCAAGAAAACAGACCAGCCCACCAAGGATGACACGGCCTCGCATCGTCCCCGCATTCGTGTCCCAGTTCATTTGGCTGCGGTAATGTCCGACTCGTTGCCACCCGCCAACGATGAAACCGTTGCCCAAGCTCCCCAGCAAGCCCCGGACAAGGAAGAACTGGATGAGCTTTCGCAAGAAGAACTCAAGCAACGCTATTTTCCAGACACTTCAGAGAAACCAGACAGCCAGCAGGCATCCAATCAGCCCGTCGTGATCCAGGTCGATGCCAATGGACGGCTAACGCTTTCCTCAAAAAACCCGGCCATGCTGGACTTGCTGGAAGAAGTTCTCGCGGAAATCACCCCTCCGCCTAAAGACTGGGAAGTCTTTGAATTGAAATACGCGAACGCCTACTGGGTTTCCCTCAATCTAGAAGACTTCTTTGATGAAGAAGAGGAAGAAGACTCTGGGATGCCGCGATGGTTTTATAGCTTCGGCCAAGATGAAAAGAAAGAAGATCCTCTACGTCTTTCTCAACGCAAAAAGCTGAAGTTCTTGGCTGACACCGATACCAACACGATCGTCGTGCAGAATGCCAGCGCCGAGCAATTGGCGACGGTCCGCGATTTGGTCAAATTGTACGACAAACCAGAGCCGGTCACCGAAGAAAGAACGCGTCTGAACTCAACCTATGCAGTACGCTATTCCCGGGCTACGGCCATTGCCGAATCGGTTAAGGAAGTCTTTCGCGATCTTCTGTCGTCCAACGACAAATCGCTACAGCAGCAGCAACAAGGAGGTGGCGACCGCGAGAAAACTCCGGAACGCTATGCCAGCGATTACATCTCGCAGACTGGCTCAGGCTTTAATGGCAAGCTGTCGATCGGCGTCGACGATATCTCGAACACGCTGCTGATCTCTGCCGAGGGAGAGCCGTTGATGAATTTAGTGATGGATATGATCAAGCGAATCGACGAATCTGCCAAGCAAGCTTCCACCGTTCGTGTCGTTAACTTACGAACAGGAGTCGGGGGGGACAAGATTCGCGAGCTTTTGAATCAGTTGCTAGAAAAGCAAAACCCCAATCAGCAGCAGCCCAATCAAAATCCCAACGGACAGCCAAACGGCAATCAGCCGCAAAACCAAAACCGCCAACGCGGGCCTAGAGGAGGCTGGCAAAATAGCGGCCAGCCCCAAGCAATTGAGGTAGACAACTAGCAGGCTGTTAAACCTCTTTGCCTTCGGCTTTCCCAATCATCGTGCGGACTTCGTCCGGAATCATCACTGCTTTTTGATTAGCATAATCGAAGTACACGACGCTCGAATCTCCGTCTGCCACGACAGCTTGCTGCGCCGTGCTGTAGACGATGTGCTCGACTTTCATGCTTGTTCCACCGAGCTTAACCATCCGGGCACCAATAAGCACCTGATCAGGGTATCGCAACTGCTTGCGGTAGTTGCAATGGACCGAAACGAGAATCGGACCACAGCCCGAGCCCTCTAGAATTGGATTCAATCCAGAAACTTCCAGGTAGCAAACGCGGGAGGTCTCGAACCAACGCAGGTAAACCACGTTGTTGACATGCTGGAACGAATCCATATCCCCCCACTGAACCGGCACCTTAGCGACCGCCGGAAAGTCGATTAACTCCGGGGGGAGATTTTCAAGATCGTACATTACTCGTCCTAACGGGAAGTGCTTGCCCTGGATCATGGCAAGCATCTGAACCTCAATAGTGGGCTACTGATGCCAATTTTTCAGAGCTGTTTAGTCCAGCCAAGATCGCTCGTCTAATCTGGCTGGTACGTACTCTTCGGTGACATAACTCACACCCTGACTGATCAACGCTTCCACTTCTAATTTGAACCCGTTGTCGAGCATCTTCTGGATTTCTTTCTGCCAGGTCTTTTTGTGCTCGAACCAAGGATAGCTGGCAATCTGTTTTGCCCGCTTGCGGTCGGAATCGTTCAGCGTAATCTGCACGCTAGGAGAAAGATTGCAGCGTTCGTAATCGATGGAGCGCAGGCCAATGAACTTGGCATCGGGCACGGCCATACGTTTCGATTCGTATGCCAGGTTGATCGAGCCTTGCTTGATCACGCTGTAGATGTAGTACCCCCAAGGGTCATTATCGAGTACGCAGTAAATCGGCAGGTTGAGTTCGCTGTTCAAACGAGCCAGCAGCCGCCGCACACCCCGCGATGGCTGTCCGCCACCATGCGTCAGAATGCAATTATGTTTGCGCCAAAACTTGTCCTCGTTGAACCGTTGCCACACGGTACCTTTTTCGACATGCAGGACAAACTTGGCATCGCACTTTACGAACTCGATCGTATCTGGCTCGACAATCGAAGGTATGCCGTAACCGCCGCTCCCCATTCGCGAACAGTCGATCTCGTCCCCTTTGTCTCGCAGGACAATGTTGCCGACCATGTCCCCTTTTTTCTGAGCATAGAGGTGCAGCTCTTCGCGAAGTACATTCAACAGCACTTCCACGTCTTCGATAATCGGATCACTTTCGGCCTGATCAGAGAAGGTTTCTTCCTTGGTGCCGGCGATGGTGTGTTTAAGCAGGTAGTAGAGACCTCGGATACTGGTCGACTTGCCTTCTTCAATCAGCTGTTTACAACCGCTGCCCACCAGCATGGTTTGCATATAGCTCTTGGCTTGATTCAAGTTAAAGAGCTGTCGCCCGGTGGTGTTCTTGCCCATCTCCAAAATTCGTTGCGTCTTATTGAAACGCACATTCGAGAGCGTCCGAGTCGGAATATCCATTTTCGGATCACGAACCCGTCCAGCTGCCGTGACAACACTGTCAGCCATACTGACTAGTTGCTTCAGCGTATAGACGTCCTTCTTCGTCAACTCGACGTCTGACTTGGGAGCTTCCTTCTTCGGGGCTTTTTTCTTGGCCATCCTCGCCGCCTGATCGTTAGAACTTGTGGAATCTGGGAGAAATTTCCGCATTGCGAAGAACGTATCAGAATAACGCACTTCGCCCGGTTCGAGAATGGCCTTCCCCCAGACAAACGCGATCACTGTGGAACTGAGGTAGCATGCCGAAACACGGCAGCAGTGATGGCATAAGTGCAGGAAACGCTCTAATTCGCCGCCCTGAGGGCTTCAATCGGGTCGAGATCAGCGGCTCGACTGGCGGGGTAAAGTCCGAACACGACCCCCACAATCACCGAAATTCCAAAAGCCAACGGAATCGAAAGCGGCACGATCAAGGGGCGAACGTCTCGAATGGTATCTGGCAGTTCGGCCACAAGGGCAGGATCGTAGGCGTTGGCGAGAAAACGGGCCAGGTCGACCGCAGGAATGCAAAGCAGCCCCCCTAACACCCCAGTCAAACCACCCACCACCGACAGAACGATGGTTTCGACCAGGAACTGGCGAATGATATCACCTCGCTTGGCCCCCAGAGCGCGGCGAATACCAATTTCTCGCGTGCGTTCGGTGACCGTGGCGAGCATGATATTCATGATCCCAATACCACCGACCAGCAAAGAAATGGCCGCAATCAAACCCATAAAGACCATGAACATAAACTTGGTCTGCTTCGCTTGCTCCAGCAGCTCTAGCGGAACAACCACAGAGACATCACGCAGCCGATTGTGATGCGAAAGACTTTCGCGGACTAATTCGGCGGTGTTCATCACATGATCCACATTGCCGACTTTGAGCGTCACTTGGTTAAGCTCGACGATTTCTCCCGAGAACGACCCACTTTCACGGGTAATGATGTAGTCGCTCATCCGTTGCCACAATGTGGTAATCGGAATGTAAACATCTTTATCGAACTCTTGGCCTGAGAGACTTCCCCCCACAGCAGCCGTCGCCCCTTTAGGCTTCAGCACGCCGACGACGACATATTCGTCTTGGTCAACGTGAACGGTTTTGCCGATCGGTTTTTCAAACTGAAACAAAGCTTCCGCAACTTCGGCGGCAAGCACACAAACGTTTGACTCACGTTCGACTTCGACCTGAGAAATAAAGTGCCCCCGGCCTCCTTGGACTTCCAAGTGATTCAGCTGTGCGTACTCCGGCGTGCAGCCGACCAATCGTCCATGAACGGTGTTCGGTCCTCGGCGAATCTGCCGGCGAATTTCTCGGATAGGGGTGGCCGTATCGACCGAGTGCAACGTTTCGTCGAGCAAACGCCAGTCGTCGCGAGTTAGCCCGTACGTTAACGGCCCGCGCTGCTCTGCCGTGGCTTCCGACGGCGGCTTTACGGTGCGAACGATGATATTTTCAGCACCCAGTTTTTCGATCTGCTGCTGTGCTTTGGCACTAATGCCTTCGCTGATTGCCAGCAACCAAATCACGCTCGCAACGCCGATGAAGATACCAAGAATCGTCAGCAGCGACCGCATGGGGTGCAGCAGCAAGCTTTTGATTCCAAGTTTCCAGATGCGAAGTCCGAGCATATTAAACGTCTTCTTCTAGGTTAAGTCATACTCAGGGCCGAAGTATCCATGCCACCACGCCCCATGGCCGAACGACGATTCTCCACCGGATGATCTTCTTTGATCAGCCCGTCCATTAAGCGGATCGAACGTTTGGCGTGGTGCGAAACATCGTCTTCGTGCGTGACGAGAATAATCGTTCGCCCTTCATTATTGAGGGTCTCGAACAACTGCAGGATCTCTTCGGTGGTCTTCGAGTCGAGATTGCCAGTCGGTTCGTCAGCCAAGATGTAATCAGGGTTGTTGATCAAACTTCGCGCAACCGCCACACGCTGTTGCTGCCCACCTGAAAGCTGAGTCGGGCGGTGCCCCATCCGATCGCCCAGGCCAACCATCTTGGCCAGCTCGCGGCTGCGGCGATGGTCGGCAGCGGTAACGTTGCCTCGATAGAAAAGAGGAACTTCAATGTTCTCGATCACCGTCAACTGCTGGATCAAGTTGTAGGACTGGAACACAAAGCCAATCCGCGACGCCCGTAAGTAGGAAAGCTGATCGTCGCTAAGCGTACTGGTATCGTGACCACCCAGGACCACCTGGCCTGATGAAGGGCGGTCGAGGCAACCGAGCATATTCAGCAGGGTGCTTTTGCCGGAACCTGAGGTTCCCATGATCGAAACGTAGTCACCCTCAGGAACATCGAAGTTAATGCCTCGCAGGGCATGAACGGTTTCCCCTTTGAGGTGATAAATCTTCTTGAGTTCAACTACGCGCGTGGCGTAATTCACTGGGCGCCTCCAACTGGCTTGGTAGGCTGGTCTTCGGCAACCCGGACCGTATCATCCTGCGAGCCTGCCGGACCAGCGGAATCGGGTTTCTGGGAGAAGCGAGACGGTTCGCCAGCAAAGCCATCGCCGGCTGGGCCTCTTTCCCGAGCAGCACGGTCAACGAGGCGTTCTTCTCCCGTTGCAGTATCCTGTTCGCCTGGGCTGCCTGGTCCTGCGCCAGGCGAAGGGCGCCCACCAGGGCCACCTTCACTCGGGGCACCTGGGCCTGGCCCACGTCCTCCTGGTCCACCAGGGCGGCCTTCTCGACCTTCTCCTCTAGGACCGCCGGGGCCTCTAGGACCTTCCGTGGAATCCCCCCCTTGCAAGTCACGTGCAGGCTTCTCGCCCGGAGCGATTTCGGGCATTACCACCATATCTAGCATGCGGCGGGGGCTTAACGAAACCAACTCGTTTGCCTGTAGTCCGCTGTTGATCACCACAAAACGGGAGTTGTTCGAGCCGACTTCGACTTGGCGTGGCTCGAGTTCTTCGCCGTTACGTACGATGCAGTAATAATGATCTCCATGAGGCATCACGCATTGCACGGGCACCTGGACAACATTTTCCAAGGACTCGACATGGATCGCCACATTCGCGGTTAGTCCCGGCTTAATCAATTTCGGAGGTTCTGCAATCTCGATGATCGAGGCGTAACGCTTGACCTGGGGACCGAAACGGCTGATCGGTTCGGGGTATTCGTTAACCTTAATCACCTTGCCCTTAAGGGTCATTTTGTCGAACGCGTCCAGCGTGATAGTCGCCGGCATACCAACATCCACCAGCGAAACCCGCGACTCGTTGATCATTACGTTGACTTGCATCGCGCTGTAGTCAGGCAGGCGAATAATGGTTTGACGTTCTCGCACCGTCGCACCTGGTTCGACGATAAATTCCGAGGCTTCACGATTGCCTCGCTCGTTGGCGTAAACCACCTGGCCCGAAGCAGGTGCCCGAAGGGTACAGTTCTCGATTTGCTCTTCAATGAACTCAAGCCGCTTTTGCTCGATACTATTTCGCTCTCTGGCCGATTCGAGGTCGGCTTGAGCCACACCAATCGCACTTTGCAGCTCTTTAATTTTCTTTTCTTTGGTGTTCTCGACCAGAACTTTCAGCTTGAGCTTGGCATTGGCCAATTCGGTCTGTGCCTTCTCGACGGCAAATTCATCCCCCTCTAGCTGCAACGAGGTCACGTACCCCTTAGCCGCTAAGCGAGAGCTATAGTGGAAGTATTCTTGTGCCCGCTTCCAAGTTTCCTGAGCGTAGGTAATCTCGGCTTCGATTTCCTGCTTCTCTTGCACGAAAAGACCGTCGACATACTCGGTCATCGCAATCTGAGCCGCATCCAATGTGTTCTGGGCCTTGGCTAAACCGGCTAACGACCCGCTGAGATCTAATTTTTGCAGTTTCGCTTCTTCTTCCAGTGCCGAGGAATCGAGACGTACGAGGAGATCCCCTTCTTGGACGACCTTTCCCTCTTCGATCACCCACAGAATCTCAAACGTCTTCGACTCGCGGGTGCCACGTACCTGGGAAATCACATCCACATTCCGGGCACTCTCGACTTCCCCTTGCTCCACAACGTCGTGAACGAAATCTCCCACTTCAACCAAGTGAAACATTTCTTCGTTGAGGACTACGGTTGGCTTTCCCGTGGAAATAAAGAAGTAGCCAGCCGCACCTGCCAGTGCGAGCCCAGCCACCGCCACCTTCGCGAAGTAACCCCGCCGAGACATTCGCCTCGCGCGATGAGCCGCTGGGGAAGCAGTCGATGAAATTGGATTTCCGAACTTAGCGCTAGCCATGGACAATTTCTCAATGCGGGAAGGGTGCATGGAGCGAACCATGGATTTCCATGCACAAGGATGTAAAGAAGGGGAGGGATCGCCCCTGAGGAAGGCGTCCCCCATTCTAACCGACAAGCCTCCGATTTGCACGCCATTTTTTGACGCTGTTTGTCGAAGGCGGTGCCCCTAAATCGTGCAATAGCCGAATGTTATCGACAATTCAGTCGCAGCTTTGTGCACCGAGAAAAATCCTTGGCCATCTCGGCGCGCCTAGGAGATGAAACCCCGCGAATCGCTAAAAGATTCCCTTCAGGCTCAAAGATTGTCGAAACATTTGTCAGCCTCGCTAGCTAAATTCTTTCTACTGGACCAGAATCAAGCAACAGGCAATTCGGCTAATTCCGCAAAACTAAGAGAATAATGGGGTTTAGGGGCAACATTAATCCACTGACCCCGTTTTAGTTCGGAGGTTCTAAATTGGGATTAACCGGCTGAACGCCTTCTGGCTGCATCAGTTGCCCAGGTGGCAACTCCTCTAAAATCTCTACCGGCGTATCTGGGTCGTCGGCAGGGTTCGCCTCGGTTCGCGATTCAATTCCTTCCAAGGCTCTCTGTTCCTGGTGGAAGTCGGGCAGATCGCTTTGAGGCCCCATATTCTCGACCTGTTCTTCCCAGAACTTACCGTCGACGGGACCTGGATCAATCCAAATCCCCCGATCATCCAATTGAATCGTTCCCATATCGACATCCAGCCCGCGACGAAGAACCTCGTAGCTCACGCCCACCGAGAGGAAATCGTTCTGAGCAGACAACAAACTATCTAAGGCATTCAACAAGTCTCGAGCCGTACTGGAATTGAACTGTTGGTTGGTTTGATTCGGCTTGGCAGGCTCTTGAAGTCGCAATTGTGTCCGTTCCACCTGAGAAATCGCCACTTGAACGGCGGCTCGCCGTAGCTCGAAGTTAATGCGATTCAAGTCCATCGTACGAAGCGTACTTCGTAGCCCTTGGCTGATTCGATCTCGATATTGGTAATAGGCACGTCGTGTCCGCTGGAAAGCAATTAACGATTCTCGGTAGTTGTTACGTTCCACCAAGCGAGTCAAAGGAGCATCCCATTCCAAACCAGCCCGCAGGCGACCATTGTCGCTATTGAATTTAACCGAATTGTCCCCTCCAACGTTGCCAATTTCCCCACTAAAGACGACGTCTAGATCGCTAAGCAAATCGTTCGCCACAACTTGAATATTTCGCCAGGCGTCGACATAGGCCGCTTGGGCGTTCATCCAATCAAGGCGATGAATACGAGCCACCTTCAAAGCGGTCTCGGAATTAATATCGACCGGTACTAGGCTGACCGTCTCGGTTCGGGCACGCGCTTGAACAAGAGACAAGCCTAGAACATCCGCAATCAACGTTTGCACTTCATCCGGAACCGGGTCAAAAACAACACCCTTGGCCTGGGTATACAATTGATCAGGCGTCAGATTGGGGCCCTGCTCCAAGAGCACAGCGACCTCTTGGTCAATCTTATCCAAAATGCCTCGATGCTGTGCGAATCGCTGCTTCAAGTCTCCTAGAATGATACGCAGCTGCGGCGGCAGATCTTCCAAGCGTTTCGTGCTGAGCACGCCGTTAGAAACCGTTTCCTGCGGCACTTCCTCACTGTAGCCGGCCAGCTTCTCCTGGATCTTTTGCAAGTCCTCGACACGCGTAGGCAAAACCTCTTCTAGGTAAGCAACGTCCTCTTCCACCAACGGATACAGGTCTTCATCAATCAACTGCAAGATGGCTTTCAATTGGGCAGTCAGTGCGCGCAGGTTCTCAAACCGCTGCTTCACGTTCTCGTCCCATACCAGTTCGCCTCTGAATGGCTTGTTGGGATCGATCTCTTCAGGATCAGGCAGGACTTCCAGCAGCGACGTACCAACGGTCCCTTGAATATCGTTCAACTTGTTGGTGATTGGTGTAAACACCGGGTCGATCAGATTGAATTGTTCAAAGAAACGATCTCGCTCTAGCTGGACATTGATTTCCGGCGGAAGCCCCATCGTGATCTTAAACTGGTCAAGCGAGTTCTGGAGGGTCGTTTTACTCGACAAGAGCGAGCTTTGCGTCTGGAACAGCGACTGCCGGGTCAATTCCACCTGGAACGAGTCGATTCGCCCCGATTCAAAGAACGCTTCCAGTTGGGCTAAGCTGCTCCGTAACGAAGCGATATTGCTTTCCTGGTTGCGAATGGTTTGTTGACGCTGCAATAGCCCGTAATAGCCACTGGCGTTGAACGCACCGTTGGGGCCAATGGAAGGAACGCCTCCCACGTTGCCTGGTCCAGGGGCCAAACCGCGACCGGCGATGATGTCTAAGTAAAACGACTGGTTGAAGCGTTCCATCGAACGCACGCTGGCCAAGAGATCACGCTCTTGCTGGGTCAGATTCTCTAACACCACTTTGCGGCCACCATTCCGCAAAAGCGGTTGCACCAGCGAAAAATCGATCAACGAGTTCACCGAATGTGTGTCCGGGCCCGAGAATTCCCACATAATGTTATTGGCTAAGCCAACCACCAATTGACCACCGGTGGCGAACAGCTTTTCCATTTGGATATTACGGGTGTTCGCTTCCAACACACTGGAAGAAGAGCCAGCCCGAGCCGGACCAGTTGCCGTAAAGAAGGTTTCGTAACCCCCAAAGAACTGCGCATCAAACCGGAATCGCTGGAAGCTGACATTCAACGCTGAGATATACAAATCCTCGAGTGCTCGCTGATAATCAGGCGAGTTCAAGCGAGCGATTTCCACGGCTTTATCACCATCGAGAAGCAGTGTTCCTTCTTCGTTGAGTGGCAAGTAGGCCAGCCAGTTGGGGTTCGCGACTTCGTTGGTAACGCCGTTACGTTCCCAGCCCCAGTAGGCCTTTTTCCCATCCACCACTTCCATAAACTGATGGGCTGCCGGGTCGTCGGTTGGCATCGGCGGGCAGTCGGGGCTAAACGGATCGAACATACGCGACCGAGGGTCCGGAGTGATTGAAGTGCGATCCAAATGCCAGCGTGGATCGCTGTTCTTTTCCGCGACCAGAAAATAAGCATCGTTGTCTGCTTGCGTGCGGTAAAACGCCTGCGACCGGCAACCGGCCAGCAGGGCTCCTGCAATGAGCGAACCGACCAACATCGTCCAAGAGACCAGGATGTTGGCGAATGACGCGTTCCGATAATGAACTGTATGGTTTCTCATGATGACCCTAGTTCCCTTTAGGCGGCGTGGGGTTTGGAAAGGGAAACCGATCGGGAGGCGACCGGTCGGGAATTCAGCGATGCCCCTAAGATGGAGACGAGCTTTCGCAAACCAGCAACTAGTGTCCGCGGATCGACTGGCAACTGATCGAACTGCCAGGCGTCGTGGAACTGGGGCAGTATCTCTTCCAGGCGCTGTTTGCCGTTATCGGTCAGCGTCCAAAACTGCCGTCTCCGATCATGCGGATCGCGCTGCGGATGAATCCAGTCTTCTTGCCGCAGTTGCTCTACCAAGTGGCTTAGCTGGGCAGGCGAGATCCCTACCATTTTGGCCAAGCTAGACTGCGAAAGCGTCTTCCGCAGATTCTGATGGCAGAGGATTAGAATAAAAAAGGCGTTTTCCGAAAGATTAAACGGAGCAACTACTTGCGCAATCGCGGCCCGCATCGTTTTTTCACACGATGCCATCTCGATCGCCATGCCTATCAGCTCAACCGCGTCCTGCGGCATCGCTGGCTCGGAACTTGCCATGAATTCCATCCCTGGAATATTAGGTAGAGACAGCCTATGCCTGTCCGACCACTTGGCCGGCAAGGCATAAGAAGCTTGGGTTCGTTTTGCAGCGAACCATTCCGGGGGAGAACGTTCCGCTGTCGATATCTTTCGACAAACAATCGTTCGAACTTGAACGATTTTGTCGATCGTAAGACCGGTAGTTAAGTCATTTTGTGACCTAACCTTTTTTAAGATTTGCAGTTAGGAAAATGGCCGTTGAACACAACAGACTTGACGACCCAAAATACCCAATTTATGATCTGAAGGTGATTTCTGCAGAATGCTTACGCATTTTGCGTGAAATGCCAAGGGTCTGAAGTACAATACACGGATGGATTTGCGCATCCCTCGTTTGCCTCATGGAGGGCAATGGATGCTAGAACGCAGATCTGGCCCCAATCCTTTTCTATTACCGTCACGACCGTTAACTATCAGAACCTAGGCCCACATGACCGTCTTTTACATTGTCATTGCCGTGCTCGTTCTGCTGTTTGGGTTCTTCTCGTACCTGAACGCGGCCAACTGGAATGTTCTGCACGTGTTGGGCTTGTTCCTGACCTTTGGCGCTGGCTTTGCTTACCTTGTGCTAGCCGCTGCCACGCTGAGAACCGAAACATCCTGGAAAAACACAGCCGAAAAGCTGCAAGAGCAGGTCGCAGTCCAAGAAGCCAAGATTGAACAGCTAGAAAACGGTTTTTCGCTCGATCCGCGTACGGGGCGTTTAAATGTTGTTGAAAACGAAGCCGACAGCCTTTCCGGCGCAGAAGCCGAACTAAAGCGAATAATGTACGATCGTGGTCGTCTCTGGCGAAACGTAAGCCGAGGGGCCATCAACAACAATCAAATCAATTTGTCGCTGCCTCCTATCCAAGTCGCAGCTTCGGGCGATCCAGAAGCCCCGGCAGCCGCGCCCGCAGCAACTCAGCCACCTCGTTCGTTAGCAGTGAACGATATCGTCTATGCGTTTGGCCAGATGCCCTTATCGCCCGAACAGCCCAAAATTCAGGTTCCGGCCTATTTCATTGGCGAATTTGTCGTGAAAGCAGTTAACGCACAAAATCTAACCGTTGAACCGACCACCAAGCTCGAGCCCATCCAGCAAAAAGCAATCAGCCAGTCGAATCCCTGGATGCTGTACGACAAGATGCCGGTCGACGAGTATGAAATCTTTGAAAGCATGGACGACGAACAACTGGCCACGTTGCTTCGCGATGCCGGCGCTCGTCTGGGCTTGCCCCAACCGTTGTCTGACGAAATGGTCGTCCGCTTCCAACGTACCGGCGAAGCCGCCCAGAACGATGATCCTGAACTAACCGTCATGAGCAAGGTGACCTTCCAACAAGACTACGAAGTCACGGTCGACGCCGAAACGGAAACCACCGGCGTCACCCAAGAGTTCGAGCCAGCCTCGGGCCTTGCCATCGCTGGCTTCCTGAAGCAGGGCTCTCCGACCAAAATCACCAAAGGCACGCAGGTCATCATGTCCCTTGCCGGCGAAAAAGGGAAAGCCTTGGTGGATCAGGGAATTGTGACGATCGATGAAAAACTGTACTACCGCCCGTTAAACGACTTTGCCTTCCAGTTTCACGCCTACAAAGCTCAGGTCGAAGCGTTGCAAGACACGGCCTATGTCCTGAACCAGTCGATCGAAATGTTCAAAAAATCGGAACAAATCGCCAAGGACGTTGTGGCTTACCGCAGCCAAGAGAAGGCCAAGCTACAAGATGATAAGTCCAAGGTCGTCTACGAACAGGAACAAATTGCCAAGTACAAGACTCGGCTGATGGACTATCTCACAGAAACGCTGAAAATCAACAGCCAGCTCTACCGTACCAATCAAACGTTGGTCGAAGAACTGAAGCGGGCCAGCGACGAAGTGATGCAAAGGCTAGAGCAGCAGCGGCTTGAGCAATCGAGTTCTGACTCGCTCACACTGGCCAACTGAACAAGATCAACTAGTTATCCAGTTGACCTTGTCCATGGGTAGGCGATTCAAGTTCCAGGAGATTCCTGCGGGGCATTCTTGCCGATCCTCCTCCTAAGCTATCACTTGTTCGCCATTGGCACCCGCGCGAGACTTCAAGCGAGATAACTTTCCTTTCTTGAACTGCACTGCACTTTTTTCCTCGGCGCACCTAAGATAAGGTGTGTGAAGGCACGTCACACTACTCTACGTGCAATGATTCGGCACCCAGCTTGGGCTAGGAAATGGGTCTCTACGATCGGGAATACTACCGCGAACCTGAAGGGCAGATGTCTTTCAACATGTCAGGGCAGTCCGCCACCATGTTGTTGGTGTATGCCAACGTCGGCATATTTTTGATCGACTGGGTCTTTCAACTTGAGCTGATCAATACATTCGGCGTCCATGCCGACACGCTTTACGAGCCCAAGCTCTGGTACCAGTTTCTTACTTACGGCTTTCTCCATTACACCAAGACCGTCTGGCATATTCTGATGAATATGTTCGTCTTGTGGATGTTTGGACGTTTCGTCGAAGACCGCTATGGCAAAGCTGAGTTTTTGAAGATCTACTTCATCAGCATTGTTTTCTGTGGCCTGGTCTGGAACTTGGTGACCTTGGCTGAGTTCAACTTCAAAGTTCCCACCACCGTCTACGAGATGGTCGGGGCGTCGGGGGCAATCTCGACGATCATGACGTTGTTCATTTGCCTTTATCCCAAAATGACGCTCTACCTCGGCATGATCTTTCCGGTGCCGGCTTGGGTGGCAGGGGTAATCATTTTGCTGCTAAACCTGTTTGGCCAAGATGAACAGGTCGCTTACTCGGCTCACTTAGCAGGTATCGGGCTCGGTCTGGCTTACTTTTTCAGCGGCATTAACCTGGGAAGAATCATCCCCAGCAAGATTTCTCTACCGAAATGGTCGCTGCGTTCCCGTCCACGTCTGAGGGTTCATACTGAGGAAGACGAGTACGATCCGTACAACGATTCCGACGAAGAAGCGGAACGTATTTTGGACAAAGTCCGCGAATCGGGCATGGGTTCGCTCAGCGAGACCGAACGACGCAAGCTCGAAGCCTACAGCCGGCGAATGCGGCAGAAATTGAGCTGACGTTCCGCAACGTCAGCCCGAGGAGCATGGATGAACCTTGGCTTTAACAAACAGATCGTTCTGGTTGCTGCGATACTGATCGTGGCCATCGTAGGTACGACGGTCTATCGAAACATCGCTGGCCAGCCAACGGCGTCCCTGCCGGTGCTGTCTCTTGCTTCGCCGGAAGACAATCTGAATGAAGTCACCATCCCAGGCGGCATCTATCTGATCGGGCACGAGTCTGGCCCGCGCGACGTTCGTCCGACACGCCAAATCGAACTGGCCCCTTTCGAGATCGAACAAACTGAAGTCACCAATGCCATGTTCGCAAAATTCGTAGAAGCGACCGGCTACATCACCGATGCCGAGCGACGTGGCGAATCGCTTATCTTCGACATTCCAACGCAACAATTTTCTCAGCGACGAGGAGCAAACTGGAAAAACCCCACCGGCCCCGGTTCTTCGATTGTTGGTAAGGAAGATCACCCCGTCGTCCAAGTCAGTTGGTACGACGCCCAGGCTTATGCCACTTGGGCAGAAAAGAGCTTACCAACCGAGTTTCAATGGGAAGCCGCAGCCAGAGGAAAGAGGCTCGAACAAAACTATCCTTGGCCCAAGTCGCGAAACAATCGTAGCCCAGAATTAGCCAATCTCTGGGAAGGGACTTTTCCCATCCGTGACCTTGCCGCTGATGGCTACTCAGGAACGTCTCCCGTAAAAAACTACCCTCCGAGCGAAAATGGCCTGTTTGATCTCGCCGGGAACGTGGCTGAATGGACCGCGTGTTGGTACGCAGCGGATAGTTACGACCGAATCGCTACCGACAATCCCACTGGCCCCAGCACTGGTGAGAAACGAGTGACGCGGGGAGGCAGTTGGCTTAGCTCCGATCAAACGGGAACCAGCGAGGCCATGGTCTGGTACCGCAGTAAACTTGCCCCAGAGATGAGCAACAATTTCACCGGCTTCCGTTGTGTTCGCAAGCGATAGCCTGCCAGCAAATTATCTCCATCAGGTTGCCGATCCGATGAAATCAACCGGTTGCTAAACAGCGACGGGCAATCTTCAAGTTGTCGGCCATGTGCTCAAGATTTAGCCCTCCCACTACCAAGCTCGTTACGCCTGGCTGGCCGAGGACAAATGGAATCGCTTCCTCTGCCGGAAGATGTCCTGCGGCAAGTCCTTTTTTGACCAACACCCCAAGCCCTCGTTCTGCCGCTTGTTGAATCACCTTAGCATGGGACGAATCTTCCGCGTGGAACTCGACCATCAACACATCGGCCCAATCGAGTGCTAGCGTCGCGGCCGCTGGCGTCTTACCTGAAAGACCAATCGCACGGATATCCCCAGCTTCTTGTAGCGATCGCAAGGTCTCGACAACCGGCGTCTCCGTTAGCACACGTACATCGTCCGCTGGAGTGTGAATCAACACGATGTCTAAAACATCCCGCCGCAGAAGCCGCAAGCTATTGGCAACGCTCGTTCTCACCGAGAGTTCGTCGAAGACGTATCGCGACTCTCCATTGGCAAAGAGTTCGCCCACCTTCGTGGAAACGACGACCGACGCTGAACTTTGCGCAAGCCAAGCTCCAACCCGCTCTTCGCTCAGCCCATAGGCCGGAGCGGTATCAAAGTGGCAAATCCCCAGTTCCACTAGTCCATCAAGCAATCGAGCGACGTCAATTTCATCTGGCAGATCGTAGGCCGATGGATACTTGATCTTGGTGTTGCGTCCGATCTTGAACGCCCCAAATCCGATTGGCCCTACGTTGAGCCCTGTTTTCCCAAGTGGCCTAGTTGGCATGTGGCCTTACTTTCTTTGTTTTTCAAGCCGCAGCGGAAGCAGGCAAGGGGAGGGTGGTCCACTCCGTTTCACGATCCCACGGCGTTTGCGCGACGTTTGGCCGTGGCCAGTCGATTATCGCCGGCGAAATACGAGGCACGCTCGAAGTTCTTTTGGCAATCGTATCGGCCAAGTGGTCGACCAGTTGAGGCACAAGCACCAGCTTTGTTGGCCAAGCAGTCAGTAGATTGCCCTCTTTTTCGACTCGATAGGATTCAGGCCGACCACCGGTAACGGTTACCCCTTCAGCACGATCAACCCGATACGTCGACCACTGCGTTGCCGACAGATCAAGCCCCGGCAAAGTCGTTAAAAGCTCATGCTGGGCCTTGGCGATCAACTCTGCACGGGTCATTGTCACGCCTTCCTCAGCCAATTGACCACCAACCTGCCAAACGATATCCGTTTGTTCCGATCTGGCCGAGGTAATTGAGACCCGTGTCGTCGCACCTTCGACACAATGGCCATAAAATTCAGGCAACCCTCCCCGAACCATCACCATGTGCAGCGGTCGCGTTTGTTGTCGCTTGGGATCTCGTCCCATCGACTGACGCAAAGCAGCGTTCCCTTGACCGGCTGCCAGCACAACCCAATCGGCGGTGACTTCTACCTGCCTATTATCCGCAGAAGTCACCACAGCCGAGGTCACGTTCCCTGCGCTATCGGTAATCAGACGCGTTCCATTCTGTTTTGCGACCTGTACGATCTGTTGTCGATTCGTTTTCGCCAGGTTCTCCAAAAAAGAACCGCACGAAATGACCTGTTCTCCGACAAGAAAAATGGCCCCTGGACAGGTTCGTAGAATTTCTGGAGCGTTGTGTGGGCTGACCGCCTTGGGGGTAACTTGTAATCCCAGCCGTGCTCCGAGCATCCCCAATTTGGAAGAAGCGGAATTAGTTCCCCACAGATAGAACGATTGTGAACGCACCTCTGTTCGGGAAAGATTCGGCTGAGCAGTTCCTTCGAGACAAGTACGCCACAGCCGGGGCATTTCACGAGCTTGCCGGGCAGACGCAGTCAGCAGTCCTTGAAGTGAATATTTTAGCCCGCTATGCAAAATTCCCTGGGCGGCAATCGTTTGTCCGGTTCCCAAGGCGTGGCTTTCGAGCAGGAGAGCCGAGCGTCCATCGCGGCGCAAACGATCGAGCAGCCAGAGGCCAGTTGCCCCGCCGCCGACAATCAGAACATTGGTGTGAATCGTTTCCATCTTCTTTACCCCCTATCAAGCCCGAAATCCGTCGCTTCGGCAGTGTAGGAAGTTTGCAGAGTTCGTAGCAAGATCAATGCCAGCCCTGATTTGCCTGCATCTCCCCCGAATTGCGAGGCAGGCCGAAACAAAGCTGCGATCGATGCACCATCGCATGACGACAACGCGCCAGTGTCCCGAAATTTGTTGTAAATCTGCTAGATCCAGCGGGGGAAGGTGGGTACGGCACCAATAATGCTCGACCCGGCTCTCGATTTGGGCTAAGTTGAATTAACCACCCACCTTCGCTCGACCTCCTCAATTTCGGCCTCTTCAGGATTCCGTGAATGCGTTTTCTCGCGCCCGTATTGGCTCTAGCTTTCTCAACATTTCCTTGCTTTACCACGCCAGCCCAAGCCCAGTTCGATGAAGATTTCGGCCGGGGACTAATTACCACGATGCGCGGAACCGATGGTTCGCAATGTGTCCGCATCGATCCAACGATCTCTTTTGCTTGGAAAAAAGCCTCGCCAGATCCACGGATCAGCGATGGCAAGTTTAGTGCGCGCTGGGATGGCCTTCTCTTGAGCCGCACGCCAGGGGAGTACACCATTCATGCCCACGTCTGCGGCAAAGCACGTGTTACGCTGGAAGGCGAGGTCATTCTCGATGTCGATACCGCCAAACCACAGTGGGTATCCGGCAAACCGTTAGCGATGAAATTTGATTGGCACCCATTTCAAGTTGATTTTGCCAAGACCCAGCCTGAGGCCGAGTTGCGGCTTTTCTGGTCAGGCCCAGACTTCCCGCTCGAACCGATCCCCGCCGAGTACTTCTATCACGATATTGATGACTCGATCGAAGAGCCGTTCGAGCGCGGACGGGAACTCGTCGCAGGCTTCCGCTGTGTTGCTTGCCATGAAATGCAAGGAGAACCGCCAGCATTACAAGCGCCTTCGCTGGCTTTCCTAGACGGCAACATTTCCGAGCCCTGGCTCCGTGATTGGCTTGGCAGTCACCAGCAAGAAAACGCAGACGACACCCTTCGCAGGATGCCTCACTTCGATCTGCCGGAAGATGACGTAGAAGCGGTCGTCGAATATCTTCTTGCCGAATCGAAATCGCGAACCCCAGAAAAATCGTTGCCCGTGAAAGGATCGGCGGCCAGCGGAAAGAATTTGTTCCTTACCCTGGGCTGCACCGCTTGTCACAAGTTAGGAGAACTCGGTACGTCCCATGTCATGGGTGGACCAGATCTAACGAACATTGCCGAGAAACGCCCGCTTGGCTATTTCCAAACCTGGCTGAAAGATCCCGCGAAGCTGAACGCCGATCACCGCATGCCGGTTTACGACCTGAATGCCAAAGAACGGGATGACATCGCCCAATTCCTAGCAACCCTCAGCTCTGACAATTCCAAAGCACGAACCCCCATTCGCCCCTTCGACGCGCGCAAGATCCAGCGGGGCAGGGAAGTGGTTGCCGCCAATCGCTGCAATGCCTGCCACCAGATGCCAGGGGCAGCGAACCTTCCACCTGGCAAGGAGGTTCCTTCGCTAGGCCCAGGCAATCTGTGGCGTGAAGCATGCCTCGCCCAGCCCATCGCCGCGACAGGACAGCCGGGGTATAAGCTTTCCGAAAACGATCAAGAGGCCATCAAGACCTATATCCGTCAACGCTCGCGTGCAACCCATCAAACCAACACCCAGACCGACGCTTCTTGGATTTTGACCAAGAACAACTGCCTGGCCTGCCATCCGCGTGGTGTGGGTGGCGGTTTAGCGGAAGTCGCTCAGCAAGTGACGGAGGCTCATAGCAACTTGTCTTCGTTGCTACCGGCCATGGTTCCTCCTTCCCTCAACAGCGTGGGAGACAAACTCCATGACGAGGCGTTGCTCGCGGCCATTCGCCGTAGCGAGCCAATCCACCGTCCTTGGCTGAAAGTGCGAATGCCCAAGTTTGATCTCTCGCAGGAAGAACAAGCCGCCCTGGTCGATTACTTCGTAGCGCAAGATCGCATTCCTCCGAATGGACCAGACAGGGTCAAAGTTCCTCATACCGATGGCCTGGCCGCGACGGTTGCTGGTGCTCGCTTGGTAACCACCGATGGCTTCGGCTGCACAAGTTGCCACCAGGTAGGCCAAATGGTTCCTCCTAAGGCCCCCCTTAATGCTAAAGGCCCAGACTTGTCGATGCTCGGCAAACGCCTTCGTGAACCGTGGTTTTATCGCTGGGTGCATGATCCGGCCCGTATCGTCCCGCGGATGGAGATGCCCAGTGTCAAGCTGCCTGTGCAAGGTATTCTCGATAACAACGTCGACACCCAGTTGGCCGCCGTCTGGCATGTACTCAACACGCCAGGCTTTACGCCGCCGAAACCCGATCCTTTACGGATCGTCCGGCAACATGGGTTACACGATGCCGCCGCAAGGCCGATCGTCCTCACCGATGTCATCAAGTTCGGTCCGAAAGAGACCATGATCAAGCCATTGTTGGTTGGTCTTCCGAATCGAAACAACGTGCTTTACGACCTCGAAAAAGCTGCGCTCGCACAGTGGTGGGTGGGTGATGTCGCTCGCCAACGAAGCGAAGGCAAGACGTGGCACTGGGAGCCTGGCGGGCGGGGCCTGCTACAAGCGTCTGCCAATGGTCCTGAAGTGCTGCTTAAAGACGCGTCCGGCAAGCTCCTTAAACCGATCCGAGACGGCCAGTTCTTCACTCGCTTCCAAGAGATCGACTACGAAGGGGATAGGCTGAGCTGGTCGCATAAGCTTACGTTCCGCGAGACCGATCCCGTCACGGTTGAAGTGGAGCAAATGTTGTCGCCAGAATGGACCAGTCAGGATGAGCCTGTCAACGCGTTTCGCCGCGTGCTGACCTTCGCGAATGTCCCAGCCGGGGGCACAATTGGCTTGCAGCTTCCTCGCCAAACGGTCACAGGCCCGCTGAAGCTCGATTCCAACGTTCAGGGCACATACCGTTTTGCCGCAGGCGATGTGCACATCGATGTCGACAAATCACCAGGGGTTAGCGTCGACGACCAAGGCATCGTTTGGCTTTCCGGAGACGCGGCAGCCACGCTTTCGCTAACGTTTTATCTCGACCTTCCTGGCGAAGTCTTGCCAGCAACTCCTGCGATTCCTGTTCGCAAATCGGAAGCTGTTCCGCTTGATATCATTCCAGGCTGGGATGCCACGCGTCTTCCGCTTACCACCGAAATGATGCCGATTGCGATGGATTGGCAGCCCAATGGAACTTTGATTGCCGCTTCGCTTAAAGGGCGGCTGTGGAAACTTACCGACACCGACGGCGATGGCCTGGAAGACAGCTATCAACAATTTGGCGACGAATACGCCGCCCCGTATGGAATCAAGGCGCACGGTAAATATATCGACGTCGCCAACAAGTACGCGTTGCTGCGGCTTTGGGATGAAAATGGCGATGGTCAGATCGAACGTGTTACGACGCTCAGCGATGGGTGGGGACACACCGACGACTATCACGACTGGGTGGTTGGTTTGCCCCAAGATGAAGAAGGGAACTATTACCTGGCGATTCCATGCCAGCAAGACGATCGTAATGCGGCAGCAGCCAAGTATCGCGGTACGGTACTGAAGCTGATTCCCGATTCCGCGAACCCGGCCGAGCAAACATACCGCATCGAAGAGCTAACCGCCGGGCATCGTTTTCCGATGGGAATTGCCCGCAACAAAGCTGGCGAACTATTTGTCACCGACAACCAAGGCAACTGGAATCCATTCAATGAACTAAACCATGTGGTGCCTGGCCTACGGTATGGGTTCATTAACAAGATTGATCGCCAGCCCGGCTTTGCCCCAGTTGAAACGCCACCGTCGATCGCTATTCCACACCCTTGGACGAGGAGCGTGAATGGGATCTGCTTCCTGGAAACGCCGGCGCAGGAAAGAGATCGTCTCGGCTACGACCTGTACGGGCCGTGGGAAGGAGATATGATCGGCTGCGAGTACGATACTCGGCGTCTCGTCCGTATGAGCTTTGAAAAGGTTGGCGACGTCATTCAAGGGGCCGTCTATCCCCTAACCGTTGATCCTCCGAAAGAGGCCGAGCAAGGACTATTAGGCCCTGTTAGCTGCGCCGTGGCCCCGGATGGAGATGTCTACATCGGCAATATCCGCGACGCCGGCTGGGGAGGCGGCAACAATGTCGGCACATTCACCCGTATGCGGCCGAAGTCAGTCCATCTGCCGGCAGGTATCGATGAAGTCACGCTCACGCCAACCGGGTTTCAGATCCGCTTTACCCAACAAATCGATCCCTCGCTGGGTAGCCTTCCGTCGAACTTCACGGTTGCCTCTTATACGCGCGAATCAACGCCGGCTTATGGAGGGAACGATAAGGAAAGACGTCTCGAAAACGTTACGTCCGCCCAAGTGTCCGCTGACCGCCTTGCCATCACCATCACACTTGAATCCCCTCTTCGGGAAGGCTTTGTGTACGAGATTTTCCTTGACAACGAGGTCGCTGGCCAAGGAAAAACCATGTGGCCGAAAGAGGCTCACTACACAGTCAGAAAAACGGTCGATCCTGTCGAACCTTAACCCCTGATTTCCAACACAAAAAAACCCTGCAAGCATTGCCGAAAATCGGAGAATGCTGCAGGGTATTTTTACTATCGAAGCAAAGCGTCCTACGATCGAAGCTTTATTCGAGGTAGGTGTAGCCGCGCAAACCTGATTCGTAGAACTTCATGATCGTGCCGGCTTCGCGCTGCTCGATCACTCCCTTCTTGATCGATTGCTCGACGCTCCGCTGCATCTGGCGGGTCAGTTCTTCTTCGTTGTATTGCATGTAGTGCAACACTTCCTGAACGGTATCCCCTTTGATGATATGCGTGAAGGTCGGTTCGCCTTGTTCGTCTAGTTCGACGTGGACGGCGTTCGTATCGCCAAACAGGTTGTGCAAATCACCCAGCACCTCTTGATACGCCCCCACCAGGAACGCGGCCATGTAGTACGGCTTGCCATCGTAGCGATGCAACTGCAGGGTACGCTTGATGTGGCGACGATCGATGAACTGGTCGATCTTACCATCGCTGTCGCAAGTAATATCCCCGATCACCGCGTGCCGTTGTGGTTCTTCATCTAAGCGATGGACCGGCATGATGGGAAACAACTGGCTAATCGCCCAGTTATCGGGCAACGACTGAAACAGCGAGAAGTTGCAGAAGTACGTATCGCACAGCATCCGGTCGAGCCCTTCGAACTCTTCCGGCACGTGCTCTAATTCCGAGATCAAACCACGGATTTTGAAACACAAGTTCCAATACAACGTCTCTGCTTCGCTTCTCTCTTCGAGCGTTAAATTGCCGTTGCCAAACATGGACAGGGCCATGTCTAAGGCCATTTGGGCATCGTGAAAACTCTCGAGCACCGTCCGAGGACTGACCGAAGCGTACGCTTCTTTCAGATCACGAAGCGGAGTCGGCGTTTCGTCGTCGAACTCCTTCTTCAGTTCGCCTAAGCCCTGCTCAGCAACACCAAGCGTGCCAAAGACCAACACACTATGAAACGCCACGACCGCTCGACCACTTTCCGACAGCAGATGAGGGTGAGGCACTTCCGCTTCGTTGCAGATCGATTGCACGTGCGAGACCACGTCGCGGGCGTATTCCTCTAGGGTATAGTTCATGCTGGAATGGAAGTCGGTTTGCGAACCATCGTAATCGACCCCCAAGCCACCACCGACGTCCAAATACTTCAGGCCGGCGCCTCGCTTAGACAAATCAACATAAATGCGAGCGGCCTCGATCAGGGCGGCCTTCACGTAACGAATGTTGCTGACCTGGCTTCCCTGGTGATAGTGCAGCAGTTGGAAGCAATCTTCCATCCCACGCGACTTGAGTTCGTCCAGTGCGCGTAAGACTTCGGTCACGGTCAAACCGAATTTGCTGTGGTAGCCTCCACTGGCCGACCAACGGCCTTTACCACGCGAGGCCAGTTTCACCCGGAAACCAATCTTGGGGCGAACGCCGATCTGCTCAGCCGTTCGGAGGATCAACTCCAATTCGGTATACTTCTCGACCACCGGAATAATCGTTCGGCCCAACTTCTGGCCGTACATGGCGATTTCGATGTATTCGGCATCTTTGAAGCCGTTGCAGATGATGGGTGTGGTGTCGTCCGTCATCGCAATCACGGCCAATAGCTCTGGCTTACTACCAGCTTCCAGCCCAAAACCGTAGGGGCGGCCGTAGTCCAGCACTTCTTCGACAACATGCCGCTGCTGGTTCACCTTGATCGGGTAGATACACGAGTATTTGTTCTGGTATTCATAATCATTGATCGCCGTCGCAAAAGCATCGTGAATCTCTTTCAGACGATTCTGCAAGATCTCGCTAAAACGGAGCAAAATCGGCAAGTCGATACCACGATCTTCCATCCGATCGACGACTGCCTTCAAATCGATGCTGCTGGCCGGCGACTTGGAAGGATGGACAACAACGTTGCCTACCTCGTTGATACTAAAATAGCCCTTTCCCCAACGGTCTATCTCGTACAAATCGGTAGAATCGGCGATAGTCCACCGGTTTCCGTTTTCTTTCAGCATGAGTTCCACTCTCCCAAGGCGCGTGTAGAACGTAAGGTTGGGGAATCGGCCTGGTAACCTACGGGAAGCAACTTCCCTTGTCAGCTACCAGCCGGTCCGGACGAAAGAGATGATTTTAGAACATATTCCTGCCCCAACGGAAGGAACCTAAGGATGAATCTGGAACTTCGTTGGCAAGAAAGTCCCTGGACGAGCTGCTTGCATGCGGCTCAAATTCTTGCGGGAAAAGCCCCAGAGAACGTCTCGGAAACGCTAATCGACCAAGTTGCTCCGCCAGCCAGGCGTTTAGTCGACGAGGTTGAACGAGCCGGGATCGCGCCGAAACTGTTCTGGCGGCACGCTTTGCCACTTTCGGCTCAACTCAGCGGCAAAACCGAACTAGCCAGCGCCGTGCTGCGCAAGACGCGTGGCCTCGAAATGAGTGAATCTTCCTACGTCACCACCATCGGAGGAGCCCTTGCCGACTTAGCCAACGCCTACCAAGCGGCAGTTCCCAAAGCAGCGCACGAGCTTTCTCTCCGTAGACGCCCCATCCAAGAGGCCTGGGAAGCTCGCGGACCAGGCTTGATTTACTTCTTAAATCGCGTGTTGCCTGAAGACTTTATTCCAGAACTGGCAACCGTCATCCTGGTTCTCCCGGTCAGCGCTGGCCGTGGTACGGCTCACCTAAATTACAATAGCCTTCGCCTGGAAGCGGTACTGTACGATCCCAACCCCCAATTGCCGGAGGTTGCGCGGTTGGGTTGGTTGATCTCTCAGCTGAATATCGACCTTCCCAAGTACAGCGAACTAATCGAACCAAGCCGAGTTCCCCTGGTCGCCCGTTTGGCAACTCTGCCGGCAATCCTGTATGCCGCCGAAGAGGTGGAATTGATCCGGCCAGGGACCGTTACCCTCGCCGACGCCCTGCAGCTTTGGCAGGTCGCGCACGCCGGCCACGAAGCACTCGCGGAAATCGTGCAGCGGTGGTGGCAGACTCAAGAAACCCAACAAGTGGCATGGCCTGTGGCCTTGGCAGGGTTAGACCGAATGTTGAACTAGAAACCACCTGTCTGGGCGGATCGCCCGCTCGGTAAGTGTCTCTGTGAGAGAATGACCAGCGAAAAGCACTTCACAATCGTTGGCTGCGGCAAAGCCGGAGACGGTCTGCATCGCTTTTCTGTCTCCGGTACGGTTACCTTTCGAGGCAAACCCATCGAAGAAGGTAAGCTTGTCCTGATGCCCAACTCCAAAGAAGCAGGCGCAGGACCAACTCAGGTTATCATGATCGCCAACGGTCAATTCGATGGCGAATCGACTCCTGGCAAGAAACGTGTCGAGTTTTATGCCAGCTGGCCCAACGGCAAGAGGATCACTTGGGAAGACGGACGTCAGGTCCCGGACTCCTAGACCTTGCCACCTTCCTGCAATGTGAATAGCAAACACGAGCTCGACGTAAAATCAGAGCCCAATACAAATTTGAAATGGGATCTGCAATAGCTGTCTCTTTACTCCACCCTCCTTGCGTTCAGGTAGCTTGGCCTGAACGCAGCAAGGCTGTGAAGTCTTCCTAAACGGAATAACCTGTCCGTTATCTTTGGAAAAACGCGCCCAGCCGCTCTCTTCGGTCGTTCCGGGCCTTCGTTATATTCCGATCTTTCTGCAGGACCGTGCCCAACTCGAATCTCTAAGCGGACCGATGGAACAAGATCCATCCGGCTCCGTCTATCCATGGTGAGACTGCCGAATGTTGGCACTTCGCAAGATCAACTTTTTTCCGCTAGCAACACTCGCCCTGCTGGGTGGTTGTGCCGCGACCGAACCCTCTCGTTCCGACGACATGGGCCCCCTAGCTCCCGCTGCAGAGCAGTTCATCGCGTCCCCCGCACCTTCCGCCTCGACGGCTCGGATACCTCAAGCTGCGGATGTCCTCGCTCATGAGATCGTGCCTTCCACGATAACGCTCGTGGCCCACCAACAATACTCCCCAGCAGATGCCTTGGCTGAGCTGGAACAACGGGCCCGTGATCGGAATCCTCGCTTAACGCGTCTTTATCACGAATACCAAAGCGCCGTTGCCAAGTCACAGTACGTTGACAAGCTACCCGATCCCAGGTTCGGTGTGAACGCATTTGGCAATGCGTTGGAAACCGCCTCCGGCTCGCAGCGAGCTAATATGGCATTCAGCCAAGCGGTCCCCTGGTTGGCGCGACTGCGCGCCGACGAACAGCGTGCGGTTTTCGACGCCTACGCCATTCACGCGGAACTAGAAGCCGAAGCCTTACGGGTGCAAGCCGCCGTTCGCACCAGCTGGTATCGTTTGTACGTTCTCGCTCGACAAATCGAAATTGCGGAAGCGAACCAGCAACTCCTGAAATCACTAATCGACGTCGCCAATGCCAGGATCGCCACCGGGGCCGCTTCGCAAGGAGACGTATTGCTCGGCACGTTAGAGCTATCTCAACTGGAAGAACGCCTGCTGACCTATCGTCGACAACGGCAAGGTGTCGAAGCGGAACTTAATCGTTTAACGGCCCAGCCAGCGGGAACACACATCGCTTCTCCGCAAACGCTTAGTCCGATTTTGCCCGAAGCCAACGCGGAACAAATGACTCTGGTAGCTTTACAGAATCAGCCTGAAATTGAAGCTGCCCAAATGCGGACTCAGGCCTCGCGCTGGGGCGTAGAAGTTGCCCGACTCATGCGGCGTCCCGAATTCGTTCTTTCGGCCAGCTACTACCCCACCGATAACAATCGCCCCCCCAGCACAATTGTCGACGTGGGACAAGACCCTTGGGCTCTCGGAGCGCAAGTGAGCATCCCTATCTGGCGTGAAAAATACGATGCGATCGAGAACGAAGCGAAATGGAAACACCAAGCGGCTCATAACTCTGTAGAAGAACTGACCGATCGCTATGAAGCGTTGATTGTCGATCTCTTGGCCGAGGCTCATCGAGCCCACGAAACGGCCATGCTCTATCAGGCCACCATTCTACCTCAAGCCCGTCAAACGCTGGCCGCTGACCAAGAAGCTTATAGCAACGGCACGGTTGAGTTCGATCGTGTGATTCGCGATTACCGCAGCCTCTTGACCTTAGAAGTTGGTTACCATCAGGCCATCGGCGATTTGGCTACATCGCTCGCGAAACTCTCTCAAGCCGCCGGGCAAGATATCGCCTTAACTGGTTTACCAGGCTCGAATTAGCGATACGCCATGAAGCCTGGCTCGCTATTCGACGTTGACGCAAGAGTGTTGCGGGCCTAGACTTCAATGAAGCTCTGCGCTGTTTACTCTTCCAAAACAGAACGAACAGCGCGGCTTTTCCGTATGATTCTCAGGAGATAAGCGTGTTTGGGGTTCTTGGCAAAGCGTCTGTTCTTACGACAGCCATCATGCTGTTGGTTCAGACAATATGCTTGGCCAATACGTCCTCTTGCCCTTGTCTCCGAGAAGCCGCCTGCACAACATCTTGTGGCTGTTGTGATGTGGCTCCCTTAGCCCCATCAACGGCAGGCTGCTCGCATTGCCGTAAAGAAGCGGCACCTCGTCCGGATGTCGCCGGAGACTCCCTTCAAGCTGACTCAGCATGTCACTGTCATTTGACAGCCCCGGCGACGAACGCTTCTTTTTTCAATACCGAAACCTCTGAGACGGTTTGCCTCAGCACGCTGGCCTTCGATACCTCAACGACTCCGTTCGTCGTGGTTTGTAGTCCTTGCCAGTTGGCATCGCGTGTCCCCACGGCTGCCATCCCGGATACGAGCTTCCGACGAATTTTTCTCTGCGTCTGGCTGACCTAATACGGTTGCATCTCTTTTCATTCGCTTCTCGCGTTCTTACATCTGGCGTGAAATTTACGCGCGCTTGATGCATTAGGTCTGCAATCTGTCTCTCTTAATTTTAATTAGGTTCACCATGCGCTATTTACTTTCTTCCGTTGTCCTTATGGGCCTTGTGGTCGGTTGTTCTCAGTCTTCCTCCGAGCCGACAACCGCTTCCGACACATCTGCTACCGCGAACACTCTCTGTCCCATTATGGGTGGCGAAGTGGTTGCGGACGGCGGGCGCACAGAATGGAACGGGACCACGGTTGGTTTCTGCTGTCCCGACTGCTTGCCGAAGTGGGATGCCCTTTCCGACGAAGAAACGACCGAGAAACTGGCCTCGGCAGGGCATGACCATGCCGATACTCGCCCCCACGGCGAGCACGATCATTCGTAGCCGCCAGGTAGTTTGAATGCGAGCGGCTGGTCGAAGCAATTTCCGGCGCGGTCCAAACGTCAGGTAGGCGTCTCGATCCAGCCGCTCCTTTTTTCCCGAACGTTCTTACTTGCGGAAACCTCGCAATGACCACGTCATCCCCTCTTGGAAATGCGTCTTCCCCTCCCGAACCAAAACGGCAAACGCTGCACTGGTGGATCGGACGTCTGGTACCGTTTGGCTTGTTTCTGGCAACCGGCGTCCTCTTGATTGTGCTCCTGGGAATTGCCCAGCGAGTCGGTTGGATCGGCGTGGCAGACTCTTCGTCAGCGTCCTCCTCGGCAGGCGAGCAGCAGATTTACACCTGTCCCATGCACCCTCAAATTCGGCAACCAGGGGCAGGTCGCTGTCCGATCTGCGGCATGGAACTGGTGCCAGCCTCGAGTGGAAGTGCCGACTTGGATCAATTCGCCGTCAAGATCGAGCCAGCCCAGCGCCGCCTGGCCCAGATTCAAACAGCGCCGGTTCTTTCCGAACCTGTTTCCACAAGCGTGGCAACGATTGGTGCGATCGAAATCGATGAGAGCCGCCAGGCCACGATCGCAGCCTACATCAACGGCCGGGTTGAACGACTTTTTGCGGATTACACCGGAGTTGTTGTCGCTCAGGGTGATCACTTGGCGGTTGTTTACAGCCCGCAGCTTTACGCGGCCCAAGCCGAGTACCTTGAATCCCGCGCGATGGCGCAGCGCATGAACGTTGCTTCCTTAGAGTCCGTTCGCGATGCCCAAGAGAAACTACTGCGTAACTCGCGCCAAAAACTGATCGAGCTAGGCATGACCGAGCAGCAGTTAAGCGAGCTAGAAACGACCGGCAAGCCTGAATCTCGTCTTACGATCTATGCACCAATCGGCGGAACCGTGATCGAGAAGTTGGCCGAAGAGGGGAAGTACATCTCGGCTGGCGAACCAATCTATCGAATCGCGAACCTTTCGACCGTGTGGCTCATGTTGGAACTCTATCCGGAAGATGCTTCCCGGATTCGGTTCGGTCAAGAAGTGCAAGCCGAGCTAACGTCTCGTCCCAGGGAAACATTGACGGGGCGCGTCGCCTTTATCGATCCCAAAGTCGATCAGAAAAATCGCACCGTTGGGGTTCGAGTCGAACTGAATAACGAAGATGGCAGGCTTCGCCCTGGCGATTACGCCGAAGCCCGGATCGAAATACCGATTACTTCGCAAGGTAAAGTCTATGACGAGCAGCTTGCCGGGAAGTGGATCAGCCCCATGCATCCACAAATCATCCGCGATGCCCCAGGTCAGTGTCCGATCTGCGGCATGGATCTCGTCCCGACGTCACGTTATGGCTTTACCAAGGAACCCATTGGACGCCAACCATCGATTGTCATCCCGCGTTCGGCCCTGCTAACCGCCGGTAAAAACAGCGTGGTGTACGTCGAGACGGAACCTGGCCGCTTCGAGCTCCGCAATATCAAGCTAGGCCCCATCTTGAAAGACAAAGCGGTCGTTCTGGAAGGTGTTGAACCTGGAGAAATGGTGGCGACCACTGGCAACTTCTTGATCGATTCGCAAATGCAACTTGCCGGTAAGCCAAGCCTGATCGATCCGACTCGCTACGTCCAACCCCAGGTTCGCAACACCCCCATGAAATTTGATTCCATCGAAATTGCCAACATCCAAGGGGCCGGCGGAGAAGCTTTGGAAGCCATGTATCAAACCTACTTCGCAATTCAAAACCAACTCGCTTCCGATAAAGTTCCTGTCCCTGAAGCCGCAGAGCATTTGTTCCAACTTGCCACGCATCTTTCCAACGACCAGCAATTCAGCGAATCGGTACGCGAACAACTGGCCACGATTGCTAAGCACGCCGAGCATCTGCACCATCTTTCGCTGGCCGAAGCGCGAAAGAATTTCAAACCAATCAGCCATGCCGTGTTGACCTTGTCGACAGAAGTTCGGGGGAGCAGTTCTTCGCAACCGTTCCACCAGTTTTTCTGCCCGATGGTGCCAGAAGGGGAAGGAGATTGGCTACAGCTTAGCGATCAGTTGCTTAATCCGTATTACGGCAGCGAAATGCTTCGTTGCGGCGAGCACGTCCGGGCGATTCCTCCCGAGACCACCGTAAGCCAACCAGCCCCTAACCAGCCAGCCTCGCCAGCAGGAGTTCGCTAACATGATGCGTCGAATTATCTCCTTCTGTGTTCATGAGCCCCTGATCATGATCGTGGTGACAACCGCGCTGGTCTGTTTTGGCTGGTTTGCGGCACAGCACGTGCCGATCGACGCGATTCCGAATATCGGTGAGAACCAGGTGATCGTCTTTACAGCGTGGCCAGGTCGCTCTCCTAAGGACATCGAAGACCAGATCACGTACCCCTTATCTGTGGCCATGCTGGCCGTGCCGGAAGCGGAATCGGTGCGCGGTAAGAGCCTGTTTGGCTATAGCTTCGTCCAGGTTACTTTTCATGACAGCACCGATTTCTATTGGGCTCGTTCCCGGGTGATGGAACAACTGGGGACGGCGTCGGCTATGCTGCCCGAGGGCGTCACGCCCACCCTCGGACCCGACGCGACCGGCCTAGGACAAGTGCTGTATTACACGCTTGATCCTCCGCCAGGGATGAACCTTGCCGAGCTTCGCTCGCTGCAAGACTTCGTCGTCAAGTACGAACTGCAATCGGTTCTTGGTGTCAGCGAGGTGGCCAGCGTGGGGGGCTACGTGCGGCAATATCAGATCGAAATCGATCCAGATCGTCTCCGTTTTCATAACGTCCCGCTCGACCAACTAGTCGATGCGGTACGGAAGTCGAACATCGATGTCGGCGCCAAAACGGTCGAATCTGGCGGAATGGAGTTCATCATACGGGGGCGGGGTTTCATCGGCGACAATCAAGATAGCGCTACCGCGATCGAAGATATCGAAGAAACCGTCGTCCGTTCACGCGATGGAATTCCTTTGCGGATTCGCGACCTGGGACATGTCCAACTGGGACCAGAATTCCGCCGTGGTGCCATCGACTTGAACGGAACGGAAGCGGTCGGCGGGGTGGTCGTGATGCGCTATGGCGAAAATCCCAGGGCCGTGATCGAACGAGTGAAAGAAAAGATCAAACAGGTCGAACCCAGCCTGAACGGCGTGAAGATCAACATTGTTTATGACCGAACCGGCTTAATCAACGAAACCATTGCCACGCTCACCTCGGCACTAACACAAGAGATCATGATCACGGCGCTTGTGATCTTACTGTTCCTGCTGCACGTACGCGCAAGCTTGGTCGTAGCACTTACCTTGCCGGTCGCCGTGCTCATGGCTTTTGTGGCGATGTACATCTTTGGCATCGATGCCAATATCATGTCGCTTGCCGGAATCGCGATCGCGATTGGCACCATGGTCGATATGGGAATCATCGTTTCGGAAACGATCTACGACCAATTAGCCAGTTGGGAGCGCGAAGGACGACCTGGCGGAAGCCCGCGCCGTCGGCAGATCATCGTTGAAGCTGCCAGCGAAGTGGCCCCGGCTGTGGTGACGGCCGTGATGACCACGGTGGTTAGTTTTCTCCCCGTCTTCATGCTCACAGGACGCGACTACAAACTGTTTGCCCCTTTAGCATGGACGAAAACATTCTCTCTGATCGCGGCATTAATTGTCGCCGTGACGCTGGTTCCACTACTAAGTCGCTACTTACTGCGGTCTTCGCAGGCCAACCGCAAACTCCGAATCTTGGCAGCGATGGGCCTGGCAATTACCGGCCTCACGCTCGGCTTTTTCTTCGGTGATATGCTGCAAGCGGCAACCGGGGTTTCCCAGCTTCCCCTCTCCATAATCATGGCGGTTCTGTTCGGCCTACTGGGGTATTGGATGACCAGCGAACGCCTGCGACCGGTCGACGAGAACCCGACCAGCCGTTTGATTCTTTGGATCTACGAACCGCTGCTTCGTTTGTTCTTGGCCCGCAAAGGTACTTTTCTCCTGATCCCCAGCATGGTGATTTTGCTGGGGCTAGGAGCATGGATCGGACTCCCCACCGTGCTGAAACCAGCCGAGCAGGGGGCCAAACTATTAGGCGCCAACCTGAATGAAGTTCCGGGCTATGTTGAGTTGAAACATACCTTTACCGGCCTTGAGTCGGACGATTGGATTGCTTTGGATGAAGGAAGTTGGTTTTACATGCCGTCGCTTTATCCAGCAGCAAGTTTTTCTCAAGCGATGGAAGTTCTGCAAACCCAAGATGCACTGATCAAGGAAATCCCAGAAGTCAAAGATGTGCTGGGCAAGATTGGCCGCGTAGAGTCCGCGCTCGATCCAGCCCCTGCCGCAATGATCGAAACCTACGTGATGCTCAAGCCTGCCGATCAATGGCGAGAGGGGGTGACAACGCAAGATATCTGGGAACAAATCAACGCCGTGGCCACCTTGCCCGGCGTGACGCCAGCCTCGCCCCTACAGCCAATCGAAGGACGCGTGGTGATGCTGCAAAGTGGTATCAAAGCCTCGATGGCTATTCGAATTTTTGGTGACAACCTGGCCGGGCTTGCCGACGCTTCCTTGCAAGTTGCCCAGTACCTGAAGACTCTTCCTCAAGTGAATGCCTCGACGGTCAATCCAGATATTGTGCTCGGTAAACCGTATGTCGAATTCAATGTCAATCGCGATATGGCCGCCCGTTATGGGATGTCGACCGCAATGGTAAATCAAGTGATCGAGACCGCCCTGGGCGGGGCCAATGTCACCCAAACGGTCGAGGGGCGGGAACGCTATCCGGTCCGCGTGCGATACGAACGCCAACTACGTGAACAACTTTACGAAATGGATGACTTGCCAGTGGTAACCCACTCTGGCGAAGTCATCCCGCTGTCGAATCTCGCCACCATGGAAACGACTTGGGGCCCTGGGGCTATCAACAGCGAAGACGCGCGACTTGTCGCCCATGTTTCTTTTCAGCCTTCGGGCACGATGGGCGACTTGGAAACGGCAGAGTCTGTCAAGCAAAGTCTTTTGGCCGCACAAAAGGACCGAAAGCTGCAACTGCCCCCCGGCTACTCGTTTGAGCCCGTCGGTTCGTTCGAAAATCAAATAGAAGCCAATCAGCGTCTTATGTGGGTGATTCCACTGGTTATTTTTATCAACTTGTTCATCATCTATTTACAATTTCGTCACATCCCAATCTCCCTGGCGGTCTTTGCGGGAATTCCTGTCGCTTTTGCCGGAGGCATGCTGTGCCTGGCCGTCAACTCGGTGGAAGTGAACACGGCGGTCTGGGTGGGGTTCATTGCCTTGTTCGGAATCGCCGTCGACGATGGCGTGGTCATGGCAACCTACCTCGACCAGGTTTTCACGCGCAAACGCCTGGAAACCATCACCGATATCCGCAACGCAACCGTCGAAGCAGGCATGAAACGAATTCGCCCCTGCTTGATGACGACCTTTACCACCATCATCGCGCTGATCCCGGTGATCCTTTCGACCGGGCGGGGAAGCGATGTCGCCAAAGCGATGGCTTGGCCGGTGATTGGTGGCATGACGGTCGAGCTATTAACTCTCTTCGTCGTTCCGGTCGTCTTCGCTGGCTTCAAGGAATTGAAAATGAACCTTGGCCTGCACGATAGGCATTGGGCTGGAACCGAATAACATCACGTCACAAAATCATCCCACGACCGAAAACGCAATGCTCCGATAGAGTTCAACTTGGATCGGATCCTTGCGAGCCCGCTTCTGCCTGGTCAGGCGAAGGAAGCTTAGGCGAAGTAAGTAAGGCCACCAAAGCGATCGCCATCCCCAAAATGGCAATCGGGGTTAACTGATATTCCGTCGGCATCCGATCGATGGCAAAGCCGATAAGAGGAGCCAGAAGTGAGACTCCCAACGACTTCGCTTGCGATTCAACACTTAAAACGGTTGCCATGGCATGCTCATCCGCTTCGTCGGCGACTCGGCTGACGAGGATCGGCCGCCAAATGTTTTGCATCACGGCCAACACAATAAAGCTGCCAATCGCCAGAATGCTCCAATGGGTTATCGTCCCCAGCAGCAGCAACGCAAACGTCCCCCCATACGCAGCCCAGAGATAACGCGCGGCTTTCTGCTCGTTCCCTAAGTACAAGGCGATTGGCCCGGAATATCGCGAAGCGAAACTGCCCAGAACGTAGAGAACGGCGTAGACCACGGCAATTAAAATGGCCGTTCGCTGTGTATTTTCCCAGGCAGTAAACAGCGGCATCGCCAACGCAACACTCTGAAGCAAAGGTTGCAGGTAATCCTTGCTCGCCCCATACATCCCTTCGTAGGCCATCGACTCGCTGATCGGACGGCGAAGATTCTTCGAGGTAAAACAACTTAATGTTGCTTGCCACAGAGAGAGCATCGCCTCCATCCGCTGCGGCTTTTTGTCGCCTGCAAAGTCGAGTGAACTCGGGTAGCTCAGAAAATTGAAGATGTTCAACGCGGCCGGAACAGCGCTGATCCAAAATATGACGGTATAGTTTTCCAACCAAAAGACGAGCGCCGCCGCAATGATCACCGAAATTGCCGATCCCATTTGCGACCAACTGCGGGTGATTCCATAGATTTGCGTTTTTTCCTTCTCTCGCCCTTGGCTTTTGAGCCAAGCAAAGATAATTGCCTTGTGAGTTCCCGTACGAAATGCCTCGCCAATGGAAAAGGCAAACATGGCCACAAACAAAGCGTAAAGAGACGTGGTAAACCCAAACGTCAGAAACGCCGCCACATAGGCCACATGCGAGAAAATCATCGCCCAGCGTCGACCGACCGTGTCGGCCACGGCACCTGTGGGAATTTCAAGCAGGGCCACGCTGATCTCGCGGAATCCTATCAGTATGCCAATTGTGGCAAACGATAGCCCCTTGTCCAAAAACGCCAAGATCCAAAACGGTGCGAAATAGCGTTGGTTCTTCAGAAATCCGTATAAGCAAAATCGATAAATCAAATTCGTTCTCGACGTTCTATGAGCAATGGCCCCAACCTACGCCACCTTTCCTCCAATGGCCAACTAGGGCTACCAACCTGGTTTCGGTATCCTAGATCCTTCATCTTATTCAACATCCCCGTTTAAGCGATGGGAGACGGTAACCTCCGCACGGCCAGCACGAACTTTGGGCAATCTGCGGCAGCGAGGTTGTCTTCTTTCTGCGATGATATTGCTTTTTCCCAATCGTGTCATGCGTCGCCTGGAAGAGTTGATGTCTCGTCAGTTGGATCAGATGATGTTGTTTCAATGCTTGACTACTTTCAAGAGCTTGAAGATCCACATTGCCATATTAATCGTCAGCACTTGCTCGGCGACCTCCTTGTCATTTGCGTGCTGGCGGTGATCGCTGGGGCGGATGGGGCGCGGTAGATTACGGTCTGGGCCAATTCGCATGCCGACTGGTTGAAGAAGCGACTGGCGTTACCTGCAGGCGTTCCTTCGCGCGACACGATTGGTCGCCTGCTCGCGCTGCTCAGGCCAAACGCGTTTCAAAAATGCTTCGATCTATGGCTGTTGGCCATGCGTGAAAAAGCGACGACGAAGGATAACGGGCGCGAAGTCATTTCGATCGATCAGCGTGGCCATTCGGCTGAGCGAAGAAGAAGGGCATCAGACGATGCGACGTATGATATTGTAAAACAGCCCATTCAATCTGCTTTTAGTCGATGCCGTTTGCTTCCAGCCACTTTCTGGATTTCGGCACGTTGACGGTTGCCTTGCTGGTGGCTGTTGTAAACTCGAACGTAACAAGCGATGATCATTTTGCTGGCTCTCGCTCTAAGCCAGAACTAGCATAGGAACTTTTGGTTTTCCGCCCATTTGCGTAAAGTCTTTTTGGCATGCCTGTCTGGGACACGACTACATTGAAAACCATGGAGTTGCCGCAACTGATTTCAAGTGATCCTATTTGTCACATGATGGGACAACTGGAAACACGTTGACTGAACCGACTAAAACCATGGCAAAACAACAGCAAGACCTTGAATGGAAAGCACGGTGGGAACAACGAGGCGATGCGGTTCGCAGGGTGTTGGGTGACACCGAACCGCTCGGATCGGTGTATCCGTTCTCATGGGAGCAATACACCCTTCCCGGTGCATGTGCCTTGACCTTCAAGCCAACGGCAGCACGCAACGACTATTTGACGATGACGCTTGGTTTGACCCAGCCGCTTCGAGAGTCTGACCAAGCATATCCTTGGGAGTTTGCAGTTCGTGCGAACGAACACGCTGAATGGCCCGCTGACCTTCTCTACCAGCTTCTCACGCAATGGTTGTGCGAGAACGGTGATATGGGATTTGGTTATCGCCTGCCGCTGGTTTTCTTCAATGACCGGGGAGGGAAGATGTGGGCTGGCGTGACGGACGATGTTTCGGGATTGAAGTTGATCGGTTCACTTCGGGCGATGTACCTCTGGACTGATGAAACGAAACTTCGTTTGCGATTGCCTTCGAGTGAGTTCGGCTTGCTCACAGTCGTTGCTGTAACAGAAGATGAAGACCGGCTGGCCCAGCAAACCACCCCAGCCCATCTTCTCTTGCTGCTGCAACGGCTGGGAGTGAAGCAGGTCTGCAATCCCCATCGCCAATCGGTCTTGGCAATGCCGAACGCTTCCAGCCAATGGGAAACGATCCACGGCATGTCTCACGATGATGCCTTCGACGAACTTCAAGGCAACGCCTAATCGGATGACGACGCCTTCGGCTTTGTCATCACGATTTTGGCTGGCTGGGCAGGCTTGTAAGGGACAAAGCGGGGCGGCTTCGCTGGTTGATATGGTCGGAAGACCGGCACACCGGAGATTGCCGCTTTCGGCTTTGGCGGCTTCGTGGGATAGAGCTTCCGCCGCTGATGGTTCGTCATCGAAGTCGTGTTCAGGCGAGGCATCCCAACCCATCTGGACTTGTCTGGTGCGAGGAAACCTTCTCGCCAGTGAACGTATTCCGTGAACGAAGTGAACCGCATGGGAGTATTTATCCTCATGAGTCCAATAAAGAAAAGAACCGACGTAGCCGCTCATGGTCGTCGATGGGTGGAACTGAAATGGAGGGGTTTTGCAGGGAGCTTTTGGTTTCTTTATTTTGCAACACAAACGGATCAGGCCAGCCCCATTGGGAACTGTATACAAGACTACTACAACGGCTTCCAAGTTGGCTTATGGCTTAAAGAACAGTAAACACCGCTAATAACGCCATTCGCCCGTCCAGTACGTCGCGACTAGCGAGTCAATCCAGTCCCGAATGACAGGGGTGTCGGCGCAATAACCGAATGACCGTCTAACTTGTGCCAAAGGACGTAAAACCAAAGAAAAAACGAGTTGCGATTTCTCACAACTCGGCTCTAGTGGAGGCGGCGGGGGTCCAACTTGGCCGTCTTAACTGTTGCTATTCAAGGACTTACGGAAACGCCTCTCTGCTAACCTGACACGCTAACTGACACCCAGTTCGGTGACTGACACACGGGCATCGAACCCGTGATCTGGGACAGCCTCCCAGTGGAGGCGAGTTCCCTCTAACCCGCATCGTACCAGCGCTCGCTCGCTGTGTCTCGTGTCGCTACAAACCAACACGTCATTCCACCGGATTGAATTCTGCTTTGGGGTCTCTCTTCATCGCTGGTTCCAGCAGGATGTCGCCATCCTCAAGCCTCTTGAGGATGCCCATGACAAAGATTGAATCGCCCTCGTTGCAGTTCTCGGCCATTTTCTTTAGATCGCCGAAGTTGCAGCAAATCGAGTGGCCCAAGTAGACCTTGCTGTTCTCTGGGTCAGTGATGTCATGCTTTGTGACAGTGCCTTTAACTACGATCTTTTCTCCAAGATACGGCTCACCTTTTTCGAGAAGTTTATCCTCATTGAAATGAGCGGCAGCGTCTCCATACTCAAGCGCTGCTCCCGATCCACAACCCGCTACTTGGACCACGAAAAACGAAAGCATCACAAGTATTACAGCAGATCGCATAATTTTTTCCATTGAGAGTCATCAAAACGTGAAGCCCGTCGTTCTACTCTCAAGGCGGATAAAACACAGAAAGTTCACGCACTAATCGCAGCAAATCCAACGTTAGGACAAAAAAGCAAACGGATGAATTGGCCACTGTTGGGGCAATCCACACGAATTTAGGTTGCCGTGGAGAATTAAAACCGTGATGTGGGATAGCGACAAGGCGAAGGTATTCACCTCGACCTGCAATCGCCTATTCTGTCTCGCCCCGCACGTTAAGGCATTGGGCGCATCATTTAGGTGGTTTGGGGTTCTTCCAACTTTTCCCAAGCCAGACTCCGAGCAGAGCCGAAATCACCCCGATGAAGAAGCCAAGAAGGCCGTAGTATGCTGCATCCATGCTGCGTATCATACCTGCTTCAATGCTCTCGGTCACGTCACCCCAGAAAGAAACTGATTGGCCAATCACTGCTGCTCAGATTAGGCACCTGCTACTCGTCCCAGTTTTCAACCTCGAACTGGGAGATCGCAGATGTCCAAGAACAACGCCCTCACGGTCATTAGCCGCTTCTGGATTCTCGCCTTTCTTTGCAGTTTGCCCTTCAGTTTGCCAGCGATCCTTGCTGGAGTCCTCTCTCTGCCTTTCGTGGCCGTCATCGCACTCTTGGTTGCTCTCCTCTACAACGGCATTCAATGGCTCGGCCATCGACTCCTCTTCGGCGGGACTCCCGAGTACGAGGACTTCAAGGCTCAAGGCAAAGACGCATGGTTCGATCATTCGGCTCCTTGGCCGTTCCGCCCAGACGATGAGTGTTCCCCGTCGTCAGAAGTCGAGCCACGAGCGAGATGGCGGTGCGAAGTCTGCCACGCTGAAGTTTTTGATCTCGACCAGCCTTGCTGGAACTGCGGTGTCGAGTGGTTGTGCCCGATCTGCCACGCTCCCGTGGCCGACGAGTTTTCCGCCTGCGACCACTGTGGGAACAACCCGCTCGGAAAGTAGGCACCTGCTAATTGGGGAGCGTTTTTTGTTCTCCCCCTTCCACCGAGAGGAGTTTCTCACATGAAAATGCCTGTAACCGACTGCGAAGTTCTCAGCCTCGATACGGGAGTGATCGACTGTCCGACGACCGGCGAGAAAGTGCCGGTGTTGTTCATGACAGTTCGGATCACCGGCCAAGGGATCGTCAATCTGGCGATCCGAAACCCACGGCGACTGAAGCACGATGTGCCGCTTGTCATTCGGCGGTCCACCGTTCTGAACGGTGGGAAGTTTGTGCCCGAGCATCCAGAAGGAGAAAGTGAATGAGCGACGACATACCGATGATCTCTCTTGTTCGGAAAGGAACCAAGAAGTATCCGAGGTACGTCTTGATGAAGGCGGACACACTCAGGAACCCAAACTATTGGACTGGTCTCGGATGGAGCGTGAATGAAACCGCTGCCCTCCTGTTCGATGACTTGAATGACGCAGCTTGGGTCTACAACGACTTGATGACTGATGCCTTGAGCGACCGTCCTTGCCATCGCTTCATCGCACCGCTCTACATCGAGATGTACGGCGACCGCCCAGACTTGGCCGATCTCCGGTCTTGGTTGGAGAAGGCCGTCAGGGTCGTAGTGGACGCTCCGAGACATGGATCGGGTCCACAAGATTCTGTTGGCATCATGATTCTGGACACGGAGGACACAAAGCCCGTCTGAGCGTTCAGCCATTCCAACTTTTGTATCGATGGCGGTAACTACAACGAGAGAACATCGTCATGCAGGACCACGGACAATTCATCGACAACCTTCGCACTTTCGCTCATCGAACTGACATCGAGCGAGTCGAGGAGGCCGTCCAATCCTTACGACCGTTTGGTGACGAAGCGGTCCTTGGTTTGGCAGACGCTCTCGAAGATGACGACGACTACGTTCGGGTCATGGCCCTCGAAATCTTGTACGAGTGGGAAGGCGACACCTCGGCGGTCCTGAACTCAGTCATCAGATCGTTGGACGACGCTGACCGGATCGTCCGAATCTGTGCAGCTTCGGTGGTCTCCCAGCACGTTGAGAAAGCAGAAGATGCTCTGCCGGTCCTTCTGAGATGGCTGGACGGAGACGGCGAACACAGCCGCCTCACTGCTGCCGCCTTGATACTGCGGATCGATCCCAGCAAGGACAGTGAGATGTTGAAGATCATGGCCGAGGGCACCAAGAGTGAGGACTCGGCGATACGTTGCCTCACAGCTTGGTTACTCTCTGGCCTGAAGAACGAGTCTTCCGAAGCAGGTCCGCTGTTGCAGCAGATGCTCACGGACCCAGATGAACTTGTGCGACAGGTCGTAAACGAAGAACTTCAGCATCACAGCTAAATCATTCCAAAAGTTGTACTGGCTGCCGCTGTCGGTTCGATCCCGATTTTGAGCCTCAAAGTGGAATCTCTTCAACTGACAGAGATTTTTGACGTATTCCAGAGATTCTGGGACAATCCACACTACATAAAGGTGCGGGGAACGGACGCCAAGAAAGCACCGAAGACATCGATCAACACAACTGGACGCCTCGGCCCGGTGCTTTTCCGTTCCCCAACTGAAAACCCGCTGAGGCGTTCTTTATTTGTTGAACGATACGATGTTGACCACGAAGGACAGAAAGCATGAAGAGCGTCGATGCCGACTCCCTGCTCCCATGAGCAGGAAGGAGTTTGCACAGGAGACTTTTGCTGCATTCGAGCCGTACATCAACATCTTCGATCCCGGCCAGAAAGCCACATGGGGCGATGGGACAGTCTACCACACAATCACCAAGGAAGACTGGAAGAACTACCATCTCTGGAAAGGCGGTCTGAACATTCCCGGCTTCTCTGCTCAGCGTGATGTCGCTCTTAATATCTTTAGGCCGTGGCACGTCGAGCAGCACATCTTTAAGAACTGGCCCTCGTATTACACCGGGGGTAAGAATGGGCAGGCGATGTTCTACCAAGACACCGACGCTCACCATCCGTGGCAAATCGACCAAGAAAGAGCCAGAGAGTTATTGGAAGCCGACTTTCCCTTTGGGTACTTCTGTCGTTCCCGTCGTGGCGAGAACAGCTACCTCAAAGCACGCTACAACTCTGTGGTTGCTTTCAACCGCACGGCAGATCGAATGCAAGACGTGATCCGTCGTTGGTTCTTGCACAATGAAATACTGTGCGATTTCGAGACCAAAGGAACCATCACGACCGACGACAAGTCCGGCTCGCTGGCGAAGCTTCCGTTTCACTCCAGCTACGAGGAGCGTCTTCTACTACTCAGACGATGGCAGCCTTTCGAGGAAGAGATGTTGAAATCCTACGATGACTGGTGCTACTACCGGCTTGAGGAGTTCAGGGCGAAGGAGACCGTCAACGTCGCTCGGATCAATCGTATTCTCGAAAACATCGAGAAGAGAATCGACGAGAGCAAGGTCCACAAGTTTGCAGCCTACAAGGAAGAGATCAGGGCACGTCACGAGGCTGAGCAGCACGATGAAGCAAGGACACCTCGTAGAACGTCTGTGGCAGTGAGCATTCTGGAGAAGAAGTCACCTCAGCCAGCTTTGTCCTCGCTTCGCTCGGAAAAGGATGGCTCGCTGGGGCGAGCCATCAATTGTGGCTCGGGGCCTGACGGCGTGGTTCCTTCAGTTGGCAAGACAGGTCTCAGCGACATCAGGAGCATCACCGACGCTCATCAAAGGCGGCTCAAGTTCTCTTGGTGGATTTCATGTCGTCTGAGACGAGTCGCCACGGTCGAGGAAGCCCTTGCCGCCTACAAGGAGCATGGGTGCTTCAGTGGCCAGTGGGAGGATGGTCTTGAAAGAAGGACCAACAACTTCCGGTCTTGCCTTGAATATGTGGCAAACATTTTTGATCCGGCCAAGTGCGGAAGCGGCAAGCCGCAACGTCCTGAACTCGACGAGCAGATTCGAGAGTGCTTCGGAATCGCACGGTTCCATCTGATCCAGTCAGGGTCCGCAACTGTCAAAATCAACGTGCGTGTCTGGTACGACGAGTACGGCCAAAGACACGAAAGCACGGGAAGGAACCGAGTCATTGATCGGCGACACGCCCACTTTCTTCACGGCATCATCCGGCATTCCGTTGCGGTCCACGAAGATGGTGCCATTCCCTTGAAGACCATGCAGTGTTGGTGGGAAAAGTTGGCCAACGAGGGGAAGCTGCCAGAATGGGAATACGACTACTACCTTGCCTGCCGCACGTTCCTTGAGAACTTGGGCTGGATCAACGTGAGCGGCACATGGAGCAGGCGAAACCACAAAGCCCAGACGTGCCAGATCACCTACACGAAGCCATCCGTCGTCGGAACGACCTACCGCTATCCCGAACAAGAAGAACAATTTGTTTCATACAGTGCTATTACTTTGATTACGCAGAGCGTAGCCGAAGATTGGCCAGCGAGCCATGTTTTCGGCCAGAGACCACTACCGAGAGGCCAACCGCCGCCATCAAGACTCCTTCCCAGCCGGATTCCCCCGAAAATCTCATGGAACTGACCACGAGAAGCAGAGAAGGTATGGACCAATCCAAAAGTATCTGTTGGCGAACCCCGCTCGTTCGTTCAATCAGGCCGTGGTGTTCTCGGTAGGAGTCCCAAACGTGATGAGAAACTCAGGCCGGGCAGAGCCTTGAGCATGTCCTCACGAATACAACTTTTGTAACGCCGAGAGTCTCGGACCCTGCCGCCAACAGATTTCGAGGCGGCGGTGATTTTTCAATCTCGCTTTTCCCTAATTGATTCACAGCCCAATGGGAAAAACGAAACGAGCGGGGACCAACAAAAAAGAAACAGGGCTAAGTCATCTGCAACCCCGGCCTGCCCATCAACGGTGTGAAGAAATGGAAGAGAATTGTTTCGTTTTTTGTTCTGCAACACGACTTGGCTTGTCGTAGATGGAGAAAAGGCCAGCCTCGGGTCGGAGACAAAACCACGAGGCTGGCCGCACGGAGACTGCCTTGTCAATCTGCCTTGAAGCCGTAGTAGAACCGGGGAGACGCCTGAAAGTACAAGCTGCCCTTCGCTCCGTCGCTCTTTCGTGCGACGACCACCAGCGGGGCCATGAACCCCAGCACGCTGAAGTCTTCCTGCAACTGCTGTGTGTCCCACACCTGTCCGTGATTCGATTCGAGGTGTTCCCGGCTTCCCGGTTCGGCGTTGATGTCTTGGACCATCTGTCGGCGGATCGATTCGGTTTCGTCTGTCATTCGATTCTCCCGTGGCTGAAGTGAAGTGTCGTTACGCTCGATTAGCAGGTGCCTAATAATTTTCAGGGAGCAAGACGCATGTGCTTGATCTGTCGGCCTCGGTGATTACCCAGACCTTCTGGCCCGTCGCTTCGAGGACATACGAGGAGAGAATGCGTGACCGATTCTCAACGGCTTCGTCGTTCAGTTGCCGGTCCTCATCGCACAAATCACCCCAGTCTCCTGACTGATGACGACTCAACAGCGGAATCGCTGACTCGTTTGCTTCTTCAAGTGCAGCCAGTGCGTCTGGCGTGGCGACGACCTGACCAAGAGGAAACAACTGTTTGCGTTCTGCGACCATGTGATCTCCGATAGTTCGAGTTGGATTGGCTGACGGTGAAGTAGCAGGTGCCTAGCTCTGTCACACTCAGACGATGATGGCTCGGCACTGCCGTTTCTCGGCACGTCGGCGGTGATGCTCGATCACTTGTTCTCGCCACTCGGCGTTGCCGCCGTAGCGGTCGAAGGGAACGAGTTCGAGGTATCCGAGTGGACAACTGAAGTAGTACGGTCCCATCGACTCTTCGATGTCCTTGTAGCCCCACTCGCCACGGTCGCATCGGAGCAGATCACATTGAATCCATCGCTCAGACGGCTGCGCTTCCTCGCCGTTCTTCGTGAAGGTGCGTTCCCAGACGCTCCAGAGAACTCCAGAAAAGACGCCGCCTCGGTAGCAATGTTTGAGACAGGTGCTTTTCACCTGAATCTCGCCGTTGTCTCGCTCCCAGCCTTCGACTCGTTGAGCGATCAACTGCTTGCGATTCACGCCGTTGGGGTAGGTCCAGCCCATGTTTGGTCTCCTGCTGCTTGAGTGAAATTGCCTTGATGCCCAAGTAGCAGGTGCCTACTCGTCTTCGTCGAAGTCGTCCCAGCAGAACTCGGCGGGATCGACGCCTTCGGTTGGCAGACCGTCGCCGTGGTAGCGGCACGGGAAAGGCACATCGCATCCTTCGCAGCCGTGGATGGCGAGGTGGTCAAGATCGAGGACTTGGCCAGACGGCCCGTAGTGGCAAGTTTCGGGGTCGTAGTCGCCGAGATCGGCGTCATCGACCACGATGTTGTGTCCCCACTTCTCGCTGTCAGCGAGTTCGTCGATGGCGTCACTGGCCGAGTCCGCTTCGACGATTAGGAACAGAGGCGTGTAAGAGCCGCCGATTTCGAGCAGCCATGTCTTGCCGAACCAGTCGCCGGGATTGACGACGGGAACCTTGGTCAATTCATGGCCAATAAGCGTGCAGGTTGCAGTGATCGTTTTCGGCATCGCCAGTCTCCAGTACAAAAGTTGGATTGGTCTTTGACTGGAGACGTAGCAGGTGCCTCCTGTCGGCGATCAAAGTGGGAATTGCCTCTTTGGTCACAGCGGGATTACTTCGTACTCGGCGTCCTCTCCACGCTGAAGCTTGTCGATGGCGGTGAAAGCGGCCATCTCACGGTCGAAGTTCATCCGACACAAACTGCTCAGCTTGCTGACGAAGGCGATGGCGACCGGATGATTGATGAGATCGTCGCCACAGACATCGGCACGATGAAGAGCCAGCAGGTGGCGATGGAAGCAACCAACCACCGCTACGAGGTTGCACGCATCTTGCACGGCATTGGCGTCGGCAGCGGCTTTCTGAACTGTTTCGTCCTGTCCGTTGGCGATTGCGGTCTTGGTCATGTGCGTTCTCCGAGAGAAAGGGTTGTGATTGTTCCCTCGGATAGCAGGTGCCTTGCTCAGAACTGCATCCGCTCCGAAGCGTCCGCCAACTCCTGTTCGGTTCGAGCGACGTACCGCTTCGTTGTGTTCAAGTTCTCGTGCCCGAGGATTTGAGCGAGCGAGACCAGATCGCCGGGATTGTCTTCGAGGAACTTGTGCGCCATCGTGTGACGTAGTAGGTGCGGATGAATCTTGAACCCGCAGACCACGCTGTACTTGTCACAGAGACATCGCACTCCCTTGTCGCTGAGGGGTCCACGCTCGCCGACGAATACGGCATCGCCTTCAACTGGCGGTCGAGTTTCCAAGTAGGCGACCAGTGCCTTGCGTGCGGCCAGCGGAACCGGGACCGAGCGTTGCTTGTTTCCCTTGCCCGAGCGGAAGACTGCCGTGCCAGATCGCTCGGACAACAAGAGATCACCGAGTGTCAGGCTCACCAGATCACCGACCCGGCAGCCGGTGTAGATGATGGACGAGAACACGGCATTCGCTCGCACGTCGTTCCGAAGTTCAACTTCTCGAAACAATCGCCGGACCTGCGCTCGGTCGAGTCCCTTGGGTGCAAGCTCCTGCTTTCTCAGTTCTTTGACGCCCTTCGCTGGATTCACTTGCAGGTGCCCATCTTCGCACAGCCAACGACAGAATCGGCGGACACTGACGAGGGCACGGTTCACCGTGGCGACAGCTTGCTCTTGGTCACGACGCAGCGAGTCTCGGAAGTCGGTGATGTCTCTGGTGGTGACTCGGGCGAACGTCAGTGGCTCCTGATTGGCGTCCACGAACCACCGTGCAAATTTCCGCAGGTCGTTGACGATGGCTCGTTGGGAGTTGGCCGACAGGTCGGAGGAGTCGAGGTACTCGCCGAACAGACGGGCCTCGTCCTTGCCGACCGGGATGTTGTCGAAAACATTATCACCTGAATTGTGGCGACCTTCTGTACGAGAATCAGACACTTTGTTGACACCTTTCAGACACGATTGGGGAAGATAATCTCCATTATCGGAGGACGTTATCACTTGGATTCTTGGCGTTTCAGATGCAGGAAGATCGCCCGGACCACCTCCCCAGATTCCAATTTTTGGATTCCGTCAGGGAAGCATTCGGCGACGGCGGCTTCCACCTGCTGGGCGGTCGCCGACAACCCGAGGCACGACAGCGACTCGATCAGATCGGTGTACTCGCTGGTCGGTTTTGTTTTGGCCTTCGGCTTCGCTGGTCGCTTCGGCTGCCCGGTTAGCGGGTGCCTCGAAGCGTAGAAGATCACGACTTTGCCGTTGATTCCGACGTTCCGTCTCTTCACCTCGATGCACTCGGCCTGCGCCTCTTCATCGAAGTACGGGCGGTTGGTTGAGTCGTCGTATTTCGGCTTCGGAAACACGCCGTCACTCAACAACTGGTAGAAGCGTGCCCGGCTTAGCCCGACGATGCGAGCCATCTCCGAGACGGACACGGCGGCTTTCTGAACTTCATTCATTCAACAATTCTCCATGATGTGGACGATGACTTGCTGACACCCAAGTAGCAGGTGCCTAACCGAAATGAGACAGCAATCAAACGGAAACCAAACACCATCTCACTGAGATTCAGACAGGTGGCGATGGCCTGCTTCGGTGAGGCAGCGCCGCCCTTGCTCGTCCTTGCCAATCAGTCCGGCACGGATCAGGAAACTCTCAGTGACTTCGCTCACGGTGCGTGACGGCAGACCGATCCGACTGGCGATCACATTGAGGCGAGTCGGACCCTCGGCCACGATGCCGAGGTATTGTTGCTCGGTCGGACCCAACCCAAGTTCGTCGAGTTGTTCAAGCTCACATGCACGAAGCAGGTGCCTCGTCGTGATCGTGGACTCGCCTTCGCTACGGCAACAACGAAAACAACTCTGGAGCAAGCGAAGCCCGAGCCGAGGCGTGCCACGAGATCGTTGAGCGATCTGCGGCAGAATCTCCTCATGGATGTCCCAGCCGAGTGACCGGACACGGTTCAGGAGCAACGTCGTGAGTTCTTCGTTGCTGTAGTACCCAAGCCTCAGCAACATGCACCGATCCGACAACGGCCTCGGGACGAGGTACTCCTCGGTCGTGCTGAGCAACAGTGTGAAGTTGGCCAGCGGCAAGCTCTGCGGAGATCGGTTCTTGCCCGAAAGCACAACCTTCATCTGGTCGATGGCAAGTAGCAACGTGACGAAGATGTCCTTCTTTGGAGCAGAATGGATTTCATCGATGTAAACGACATCCTTGTCCTTCGCCGCCAGCAACAGAGCGAACAGGTCACTGGCATTCGACAACGTGCTGCCGAGGCACTCGTGAACGTCGCTTGCCATCTCTGCGGCGATGATGTGACAGAGTTGAGTCTTGCCGACGCCGGGTGGACCCACCATGAGAGCATTCGGGAACTTCTGTCCGTCCATGTGGCTTGCATCGAGGGCCACACGAACTTGTTCGATGACGGCGGACTGGCCAATCATCCTGTTTAGACTGGTTGGCTTCACGTCGTTGACGTTGTGGTTCGACACGAGTTGATCTCCCATTACAAATGTTGGATTGGTGATGCCGCACTAGCAGGTGCCTAGATCAGCAAACAGATTCGGCTTGCTCGTATCCAAGGGCATCGAAGGCATCACGGAGATCGTCTTCATCCGGCCAGCCGCCTTGGTCGTCCATGTTCTCAAGTGCGCTGCATCGATGGTTGCTCAACCAGTCGTAGACATGTTCGGTCCAGTCATCCGGCAGGTCTTCGTATTCATCCTTGATCCGCCACGCCGCCAGCGGGATGTTCTCGAACGTCGCTTCGAGTTCACGGTTGCTGTAGTCCTCTTCATCGAGGATCGGGTACTGGTCCATCGCCTCAGCAAGCTCGTGGTACTTCCGAAAGGCTTCGGTGATTTCGCTGTCTCGGAGGACACGGATGCTGAACCCGTCGATATGGCCCACGGCCCAGTGATTGTGCGACTCCATCACCACGTCTGGATCGTCACCATCGGTGAAAGGTTCGAGCGTCTTCTCAATAACGCTCGCATTGCTCTGGTCGAGCAAGCCGCTGTCCCGGTGATGGGTGTAGATGATCGCCCAGTTTTCAGCGTCGGGAATGTCGTCCCGATACCAAACAAAGCAGTTGAAGTCCTTCCAGTTGCCTGCCGCTTCCTGCGCCGCTTCTTCGATGGTCAGTTCGCCAAGTCGGTTGCTCATGTTCGTTCTCCGTCAGAGGTTGATTGGTTGTCTGGCGGATTAGCAGGTGCCTGTTTGCGAATGGCACTGGCCTCTCCGGTCAATGAGACCAAGAAAAGGCCGAGCAGGACCGCAGGTGACAGCAAGGGATGCTGGGGTCTCCGAGTGTTGTGCAGGAAGACCCCAGATCGTCATTGTTCACCGGCTGATTCCTGCTCGGCTGGCCGAATTAGCAGGTGCCTATTCATCGCCGAGCAGTTCCCGCACCTTGTCGGTCACGTCGGCCTCGAAAGCGTCAGCGGCGAGATCGGTGAAAGGGAACTCGGCGTTGCGAGCGTATTGGTTGGCGGCGAACGTGCCGTCAAAGAATCCGGCGCAGGCGTTGGCCGAATACTTGAGCGTGTGGATGCACAGATCGTTGCCGATGACGTACTCGTGCTGATCGCACTTCTCAGAGATCAGCCGAGTCAGGCATTCGTCTCTGTCGTCTTCTGCGTCGTCGAGATCGGCGACGACGTTCTCGGCCACGTCGGTAACTGCCGCCCAATAGTCGTCGTGTTCCTGCGTGGCTTGCTGCTGCTCGCACATGTTCGCTCCAGTACAACTTTTGGAATGAAGAGGCCGAGAGAGCCGCCCGTTGATGACCCACACGAGGCGTCGAGGCTTTGCAGATGCAGTGGTGTTCGCCGGTCGCTGGCCAGTCCGACTCGACGATCCTGCTACTCGCTTGGCGTCTAAGCCTGAGCGTCGGTCAGATCACTGTCCGAGCGGCTCTGCTCGGTTGTCCTCAAGGACACGGCACTAGCAGGTGCCTACTTGCGACTCAGAGGGAGCAGGCTGATCTTCCGGCGAGCGAACAAACGACAAAAGGTAGTCGGCGGCACGGCTGGCCTGAGAACTGGCTCGAAAGATCGCCCTGTTGTCGTTCTCCAAAGAACGAAGCCAGTGCTGGACGTAGGCGGCGGATTTGTCGAGACGTTCTGAGTGCGGGATACACAGTTCGGTGGCGATGTAGCAGGCCGCAATTTCCGCTCGAAGCTCGCCCATCGCATACCCTTCGCCCTTGCGGTCCCAATTCAGGCGATGGGGCGGCTCGGTCCAGTGGGCCAACTCGTGGAAGGCGGTTTCGGCAAAGTCGGCGGCGGAATCGAACGACTCCTTCGGCGGCAACGTGATGTAGTCGCCGGACGGAATGTACGCCGCTTGCGATCCGTTCCTGATGTCTGCACCCGTGGCTTCGATCAGTTCGTCGGCCTGCTCGAACTGCTCGAACGTGCTGGCCTGTTCGTTGACCGTGGTTCGCAGATGATCGAACGGACCTTCAACTTGATCGAGATTGAAGACCGTGTAGGTGCGGAGAATCCAATACTTGTCTTCGGACTCGGTGCCGTCACTGTCAGTCTTCGTCTTCGTGACCGGCTTGGTGAAGACAATGGTAGTTCCCCACGCACCCGGCTTCACTTCGGCGGGACGCTTCTTTACCTTTCCGCCGAGTTCTTTCCACTGCCTGAAGGTGCCCCAAAGTGAAGACGTGAAATCGAATCTCTGACTCGAAATCTCCAAGAGGAGTGGATTGACTCCCGAGTAGCTGCGTTGGCTCACGACGTTGCGGTGAGGACCGTTCAGCGATTTCCAAGGTTTCTTCCACGGCGGCAAATTGCCAGAACGAAGGGCGGCGATGATCTGGTCAGTGATCTGTTGGCGAATGTCGGTTTGACTTGGCATGGTCGTCGTCTCCTGAGTGAGAGTGTGTTGGTGACGACGACGTAGCAGGTGCCTGAGTCTCCTTCAGAAAAATGGTCAATACAACTTGTGGATCAGCGGCAGCGCACACAGGCACCTGCAATGGCATAATGAAGCGTCAAAGTAAAAGACAAGCTCGGAGAATAAGAATGGCCGACCAAAGACGAAATGCGGGGAACATCGGTGATTTAGTCAAGCACTCACTACTCCCCGTATTAGCGGCGGGTTTTGATGCGGTACAGTCAGGTGAATGGGTGTACTGCGAGACGCACGCTGGCTATTACGATTATCCTCTTGAGCTTCTCAAGCAGGGTCAACAATGGAAGGGCGAGCGTGCGTGGAGTATCGGGGTTGTAGAGCGAACGAACTCCATGCGACGACTAGGGGAATATGGGAGGCTGGTTGCAACCGGGATAAGTCAACAACTCTATACCCCGGCTCGCTGAAGATAGTCGATGAAGCGATACTCTCTACAAAGCTGACGCAGATACTCGGATGGGACATTGGTGGTGCGCAGGTTGCCAGCTACCTGAATAAATCGGGGCGGATCACTGTCGAGGATGGTGACGGGTACTCTTCTGCTAACGCAGTGACACACTCGCCCAAGTTGATTTTTTGCGACCCATTTTGGTCAGAGAAAGCCGAAGTGACGAACGTGCAGGGCTTACTTGAGCAAGAGCCACATGTGATCGTTTGGTATCCAATTTCCGAAAACACAGAAGGCTTCCGAAAATGGTTGAGTGTGGAAACTCATTCATTCATCGAAGTCCACTTCCGGCATTGGAAAGCAAACCGACTCGGCTGGGCAGGTCAGGATAGCCGAGGAGCAGGGCTGATGATGAAAGGGTTAAACGACGAGTCATTCACGCAAGCCGTTACGCTTGCACGCACTCTCAAAAACATCTTCGAGGGCCAGACGCACTCTGGGAAACCACGAAAGGGAAAGAATGGGAAAACCATTGTACCGCAGGATCGAACACTCAGCTTGCGAGTCACAGCGTCGTGGTAAATCGTTTAGTCAAGCAAATGTTCAGAACCGAACGCAGTCAGTGATCCAGTGAAAGAGGGACTTCCGTAATCCTCGGCACGAATCCGTCTCGAAATACAACCTTCACGTCTCCATTCGATTCTTGAATTGTAGTCAGACAGGTGGAAAGTTCATCCTGCTCGTTCTCGACAAAAAGAAACCGGAGCGGCTCGACCGCCCGTTCCGCAAGGCTTTGATTCAGTTCCCTCACGAGTCGCCTCAGTCGTGGGAACGCTTGGATGTTGTCCAGTTGTCGTCCCGATGCAGCGACTCTGAAAGTCAGCACAACTGGGACGACGATGAGATTTGAGGGCAACGAGAACTCATGAAGAAAGGTTTGGCGGACGGTTGAGACGAGCGACGAATAAACGAAGGCTTCGAGAATCGCCTTTAGGATGGACTCGTTCGATTCTGGCTTCTTGGCTTCGATGAGCAAAACTTCGCCCGTGGCCTCTGCGAGTAAATCGATGTCGCCATGAGGCGCACCCTGTGTGCCTTTCAATGGCACCTCGTAATCGATCACCTTTCCAAGCTGGGATACATTTGACCGATTGTAGAGCGCACGGCAGAAACGCTTCTCTGTGAACTGAGCAATGTCAGTCTGAAGTTTCGCCTGTCCTCGGTGGTCTTCTAGCCGGAAGTTGGATTGCCTGAGATTCGATTCCACAAGGCTGATCTGTGAATACCAAGCCAACATTAAAGACGACATCACTTCCGTATAACCGACCCGTGCCGTTCGCCCCCACTGGTAGATCGTGTACCAGTTCTTCGATAGTGATGCAAACTCACACGCCATCAACATCGTCCGCAACGGTTCGGGATCGGCCAAGCGGTGATCGCCGCCAATCTCGATGATCGACTCGGAAGGAAGACCACTGTTCGTGACGAGTTCCTCAGAGTCGGCGAACATCACTACGTCATCTGCTCGGCTGTGCAAGATGACCGATTTTGGATTGATGGTTGTAGCCGTGCCCCACTTTCTCCACGCCGGACACAAGAGGACCAATGGGGTATTTCCCACATTGATGTTCATGGCCACGGCACCACCACGGGAAGAGCCAACAACCACATCGGGTCCGTGCTGGTCGAACTCAGTCTGAGCGATCCTGACGGCCTCATCGAAGTCGTCATCGGGCAGAGCGGGGTTGAGAACGTCGTGCCCGGCGTCCTTCAGAAACGTTGGCTTGCGACCGCCCGGTACGCTAGTCCAGCCGTGGAGGAAGAGGATTTTCAACATGTCACTAGTAAAGCCATCGGGACCATTCACGGCGAGTCTCATTCACAAGGGTAGGATCGTCGCAGATGGTAAATAGAAGTCGGAATGTGTCACCCAGATCATTTGCAACTTGTTGACTTTGCCTTGCTGACTCAAGCAGGACTTGGAAAGCGGCATTAAAATCTCCGTTGGATGCGAGATACCGTGCATGAGCAGTTCGTGCTTCAATATCCACTGGATTGCTTTCGGATCGTCGCTGAGCATCATCCTCGGAGAGTGCAACACCTGTCATCAGTTCTTGTTGGCTGGCCTGTCTGGTGGCCTCCTCTGAAGTTCGCCGGTTTAATGCGTCCGCACATCTCTCTCGCCTCTGAATTACTGGAATCCATTCGTCTGCGGGAATGTTTGGGTAAAAACGCATTTGCACTCCCGAAATGTCATTGCACGCCGCAATGTACTCAGTTACTTCGTCCCATTCCTGAAGTGGGTAGTGGCGACTTGGTGTCACTCCACCGTGATCGGAGGCTGATCTGTCGGGCAGAAAGAGAATCCTCTGTTCGCCATCAGCTTTCGGAGTTGGATCAACAAGGTTTCCGTCATCGTCTTCCCAAACAGCGTGAAACTCTGCTTCCAAAAGAGCGCCCTCCCACTCCCAGATCGTCCATCCGAGTAGTGGGCGACCGCCTTGATTGGTGACCAACAGATCAACGTTGTCAAAGCACTCGTCTGGAACTGCTCCATCGACTTGAACAAAATCAACAAACAGAGCCGTGGAACCCGCAACGAGCGACTGGCAGAAAGCCCGAATGTCATCCGATACAATTCGAGGCGTTGTCATTGACATGTGTGTCGTCTCCCTCGCATTCTCACCGCTACGACTTTCTGCGGAATCGCTCAACTAGCTGATCCATTTCCCGTTCGTTCATTTCGGCAACGACCCGAAACACGTCTGGGCGTTCACAAATTCGCTGCCGTAACGCAGGCGGCACACGGTCGGACAAAAGCAGCAACTCGTCCTCGTCCGCCTCAAGCTCTGAGGCCAGCTTGTGGATGAACTTCTCGGACGGGTAGTCGCCGAAGTGCAGCTTCTCGTTCTCGACCTTGCTGATGTACGAGACGCTCACCCCCAGCCGGTCAGCCAACGCCTTTTGAGTCAGCTTCCGGGCTTCTCGAAGCTCACGAACTCGCTCGCCAAACTGCATCCCAAGTCCTCACCTGATTGCCTGTGAAGTGGGTTTATCGTATGCTGCCTGTACTTTTTGGTCAACAACACAGGGGACGATCGGCCGGATGACCACGCCTTACCACGCAAAATACTTTGCTCACGAGTTGACCCGGCAGGCACAGCCGGGTGGCGTGGATCGTTTGTCGATGGCACTCTTCGACGCCTGTGTCGATCTGAACCCTCACCAGATCGAGGCGGCGATGTTCGCCTTGCGAAGCCCACTCTCGAAGGGCGTCGTTCTGGCGGACGAGGTTGGATTGGGCAAGACAATCGAAGCAGGTCTGGTCCTCTGCCAACACTGGGCCGAGCGAAAGCGGAAGCTGCTGGTCATCTGCCCGGCCAGCCTGCGAAAGCAATGGGCGCTGGAACTTCAAGAGAAGTTCAACATGTCCACGGTGATCCTCGACTCGAAGACGTACAAGCAGGCTGTCCGAGAAGGCAACGGCACTCCGTTCGCAAGTAACAAAGTTGTCATCACGTCGTTCCACTTCGCCAGCCGGTTCCGGGGGGACATTCGTGCCGTTCCTTTTGATCTCGTTGTCATCGACGAAGCACACAAACTTCGCAACGCCTATCGGCCCAGCAACAAGATGGGGCAGAACATCAAGTGGGCCATCGAGGACCGGAAGAAGTGCCTGCTCACGGCCACGCCCCTCCAGAACTCGCTACTCGAACTCTACGGCCTGTCTACGATCCTCGACGATCTGATCTTTGGCGACGTGAACTCGTTTCGGACCCAGTACACGAATGCCGGGGCCGATCTGAACGCTCTTCGTGGCCGACTGCAATCCTTTTGCAAGCGAACTCTCAGGCGGCAGGTCGTCGAATACATCCAGTACACTGAGCGAATCCCCTTCACCGTTCGCTTTCGCCCCACCGACGAAGAACAGAAGCTCTACGAAGCGGTCTCAGACTTCTTGAACCGGGAAGAGACCTACTCGGTTCCCCATCGTCAGCGTCACTTGACGGCGCTGATCCTGCGAAAGCTGCTGGCCTCGTCGTCGCACGCCATTGCCAGCACGCTGGAGACCATGAAGTCCCGTCTGGAGGATATGCGTGACACTCCCAAGTCGGAGGACGACGACGAGGAGTTCATGGAAGAACTGATCGAGGCCGAGGAACTCGAAGATGACTACCTCGACGAGATTCTCGAAGGGACCACAGACCGAGAAGAGGAAGATGACGACCAGATCGACCTTCCCAAGCTGAACGAAGAGATCACCGAACTCACTCGATACTCCCAATGGGCACGCAGCATTGGCATCGACACCAAGAGTCGGTCACTCAAGCAGGCTCTTGAACTTGGCTTCGCCGAGATGGACAAGATGGGTGCCAACCGCAAGGCCCTCATCTTCACCGAGTCTCGACGGACGCAGGACTACCTGAAGAACTTCCTCGAATCGAATGGCTACGGTGGTCAGATCGTCCTGTTCAACGGGACCAACGCTGATCCTGATTCCCGTCAGATCATCACCAAGTGGATCGAGGACAATGCCGACTCGGGGCGGGTCACTGGCTCCCGGCCCGTCGATAGCCGCACCGCTCTGATCGAACATTTTCAGAATGAAGCCACGGTGATGATCGCCACCGAAGCAGCGGCGGAAGGCGTCAACATGCAATTCTGCTCGCTGGTCATCAACTACGACCTGCCTTGGAACCCCCAGCGAATCGAACAGCGAATCGGTCGTTGTCACCGCTACGGTCAGAAGCATGATGTCGTAGTCATCAACTTCCTGAATGAGAGAAACGAGGCCGACCGGCGAGTCCATGAACTGCTGGCCGAGAAGTTCAACCTGTTCAATGGAGTCTTCGGTGCCTCGGACGAAGTGCTGGGCCAGATCGAGTCGGGAGTTGATTTCGAGAAACGCATCCTCGCCATCTACGAGAAGTGCCGGACCACCGACGAGATCGATGCCGCCTTCAAGCAGCTTCAGGAAGAGATGGACGAGACCATCCAATCTAAGATGGATGAGACCCGGCAGATGCTCATGGAGCATTTCGATGAGGATGTCCACGCTCGACTGAAGATGCGTCTTGATGACGCTCGTGCCAACCTCGACCGGATCGGTCGCCAGTTCTGGACCCTGACCAAAGTTGTGCTGGATGGTCATGCCTCCTTCTGCGATGACACGCTCACGTTCGAGCTTCGTGAGGCACCTCTGAGTACATGTCGGCCCGGAACGTACCACTTGATCTCCAAGACACGGCAGAATGTCCCCGGCGACTTCTTGTACCGCCTGTCGCACCCTCTGGGGGAATGGAGCATCGATCAGGGCAAGCAGGCCGAGACCCCGGTTGCGAAGGTCACGTTTGATGTGACCAACTATCCTATGAGGGTTTCCGTCGTCGAAGCCCTGAAAGGGAAGTCCGGCTGGCTCACGCTCCAGTACCTCACCATCGATTCCTTCGACCGGGAGGAATACTTGCTCTTCTCGGCGATGGACGAGACCGGCAAGTCACTGGACCAAGAGACCTGCCAGAAGCTCTTCCATTGTGCGGCCCAAGTTGCAGACTCCAGCGACCTGCCCCCGGAACTGACTGATCGTCTGAAGAAAGAAGCAGGCCGACACGCCGAGGCGACGATCACGCACTCACTCGAAGGTAACAATGCCCTGTTCAACGAAGAGCGTGAGCGGCTGGAGAAGTGGGCTGAGGACATGGTAGTAGCCGTCGAGAAGGACTTGGCCGACACCAAGGCTCAGATCAAAGCGGTGCGGCGACAGTCACGCTTGGCCACCACGCTCGACGAGCAGAACGATCTTCAACAGAAGCTTCGTGATCTGGAGAAGAAGCAACGAAAACAGCGTCAGCAAATCTTCGAGGTGGAAGACGAGATCGCTGAGAAGCGTGACGATCTGATCGACGGCCTCCAACAGCGAATGACCCAGAAGACCCACAGCACTCACCTCTTCACGATCCAATGGGAGGTGGCCTGATATGGAGTTTATGGTCTCGACTTTGGCTCAGGGAGGTTTTGCCAATACCGACCCTTCGTTGTACTCACTGCTTCTGAACGAGTACGTCTACATCGGAATCACCGGAACGAGCAATAACACGGGGCGAAACGCTCCTTTTGTACGACTCGGAACTCACCTTCGGAAATCTGGCAGCACCAAATCTGTCATCTGGGATGACATACTTCCGAACAAGGTGGTTTCGCCAGACTTGCTCTCAGTGCGAATAGTAAACGCCTTTGTGCCTAGCCCATTGACGGCGAGTCGAATCGAAAAGGCCATCGTTTGGAGCCTTCAAGCATCACTTGAAGATCACATTTTGAGAAACAGGCGTGAATCGGGACCGCCAACGGCCCTGACATCCGACGAGCAGCAGTACGCAGATACATTCATTAGCAGAGTTCTAAGCGAACGAACCGAATGGATCGGATCGAAGTTTGGGACTGAGCAAGAACCCACAGTGCAGCGGCACGACGGAGACGAATAAACGTGGCAACCAACTTTGAGAAACTTCAGAAGCTCCTTGAAGAACTGTTCCAGTTGGATCAGGCCGATCTGGACTTCGGCATCTACCGGATCATGAACCAGAAGCGGGACGAGGTGGTCCGCTTTCTGGAGAAGGACTTGCTGCCGCAGGTTAAGGAAGCGTTCAGTCACTACCAGTCGGCGGACAAGGCCACGCTTCAGAAAGAACTCGACAAGCTGGTCACGCAGATTGAGGGTGCCGGGATGAATCCCGACGAGTCGCCCAAGGTCCAAGAGATCAAACAGCAGATGGCGGATTCCAGCGTCGATGTCACGGCCTTGGAGAACGAAGTCTTCAGCCACCTGTTCAACTTTTTCCGCCGCTACTACCACGAAGGCGACTTCATCTCGCTGCGGCGGTACAAGGAAGGTGTCTACGCCATTCCCTACGAGGGTGAGGAAGTCAAACTGCACTGGGCCAACCACGACCAGTATTACGTCAAGAGCAGCGAATACTTCCGTGACTACATCTTCACCATGCCCTCGGGCAAGCGGGTCCGAGTCCATCTGGTCGCCGCCTCGTCCGAGCAGGACAACAAGAAGGAGCAGGCAGGGAAGGAACGTCGCTTCGTCATCTGCAAAGAAGACCCGATCTACGAGGAGGCTGGCGAACTCTACATCCGGTTCGAGTACCGGCCCGAGACAGGCCAGAAGAAGCAGGACGCCCTGAATCAGGAAGCCATTGAAAAAGTCCTGAACTCCGAGGGCTTCGACGACTGGGTTCGGGAGCTATCCAAGCCTGCGCCCACGAAGTCTAACCCAAATCGCACCGTGCTGGAGAAGCACCTCACCCAATACACCGCCCGGAACACGTTCGACTACTTCATTCACAAGGACTTGGGCGGCTTTCTGCGGCGGGAACTCGACTTCTACATCAAGAACGAGGTGATGCACCTCGACGACATCGAACACGATACCGTTCCCCGAGTTGAGCAGTACCTCAGCAAGATCAAGGTGATCCGCAAGATAGCCCACAAGATCATCCAGTTCCTCGAACAACTGGAGAACTTTCAGAAGAAGCTGTGGCTCAAGAAGAAGTTCGTGGTGGAGACGAACTACTGCATCACGCTCGACCGGATTCCCGAGGAGCTTTACCCGGACATCGCCGCCAACGACGCCCAGCGGGAGGAGTGGGTCCGGCTCTTTGCCATCGATGAGATCGAGAAAGACCTGAACCAGCCGGGCTATTCTGAACCATTGTCCGTGGAGTTCCTGAAGTCCTTCAGCCATCTGCCCATCGACACGCTCTATTTCTCACGAACATTTCGAGATTCACTGTTGTCATCACTCGACGGTCTGGACGAGGGGTCTACTGGACTCTTGGTGAACTCCGAAAACTTTCAAGCAGTCAATTTGCTTCACACAAGCATGAAGGGGAAAGTCACATCCATGTATCTCGATCCCCCGTACAACACTGATGCGGGTCCGATTTCATACAAGAATGGCTTTCGCAACTCTTCATGGATCGCATTGTTTGACAGTCGCTTGCAGTTGGCTCAGTCCTTGCTGACTGCGAGTGGGATAACATGTGTCACAATCGATGACTTTGAGTCACACAACCTCCGGCATCTTCTGGACCTTACTTTCTCGGAAGAGAACTTGCTGGGGGTCGTACCCATAAAGAACAATCCGGCAGGTCGCACAGGAACAGTTGGGTTTTCACTCTGCCACGAATACGCATTTTTCTACGGTGCATCAGAAGAGTCACGAGTCAATCGTTTAGAACACAGCGAGAAACAAAAAGCTCGCTACAAGGAGGAAGACGAAGAGGGGCGGTTCGAGTGGACGAATTTCCGCAAACATGGAGGTGTAAACACATATCGAACAGCCCGGCCACGACAGTATTACCCAATCTATGTGTCAGGAGAAACCATCCGCATCCCAGAATTGGAATGGGACAATGTGAAACGAACTTACACGATCAACGAAGAGCCTAGTCCTGATGAGGAGGTTTTGTGGCCAATCGACTCACAAGGTCGAGAGCGAATCTGGGATTTCAACATCCAAACTGCCAAAGCAAACATTCCTCATCTGGCAGTTCGGAAAGACTCGCAGGGGAACACCGCCGTTTACCGAAAATGGCGTCTCAATTCAGAAGGACTTCTGCCACAGACATGGTGGGATAAGTCGGAGTATTCCGCAGCCGAATATGGGACGAATCTTTTATCTCGCATGTTCGGTGAAACGCATTCTTTCATGTTCCCGAAATCTCTTCATGCCGTCACTGACTGTCTCAGGGTGAGTGGCCTCCGAAATGCTAAGGATGGAATTGGGCTGGACTATTTTGCGGGGTCGGGAACGACAGGGCACGCTGTTATTAGTCTAAATCGAGAAGACGGCGGTTCACGGAGTTTTGTTCTCGTTGAGGTAGGAAAATACTTTCATTCAGTGCTTGTAGCTCGGATGAAGAAGGCTGCGTACTGTGCTGAGTGGAGAAAGGGAAAACCAACCACACACGACGAGGGACTGTCGCAGTGCTTCAAGTACATTGCACTTGAGTCTTATGAGGATGCTCTTGCAAATCTGGAGATGAAGCGAACAAGCCAACAGGCGACACTACTGGAACAGGACGACGACATGCGTGAGCAGTACGTCCTCTCATACATGCTCGACGTGGAGACCCGAGGCAGTCAGTCGCTCCTGAACGTCGATTCCTTCCGCACGCCGGACGAATACAAGCTACGGGTCGAGAGGGATGGCGAAACCAAACTGGTCAACGTCGATCTGGTCGAAACCTTCAATTGGCTCTTGGGCCTGACCGTAATGCACATCGACGTGATCCGGGGCGTGCGTGTCGTGGAAGGCACGAACCCGGATGGCGACCGCACGCTCGTCCTCTGGCGGAACCTTGACGAGATCGACAACGAGGCGCTCGACGAGTGGTTTCAGAAGCAGAAGTACAACACCAAGGATCAGGAGTACGACCTGATCTACGTCAACGGCGACAACAACCTCGAAAACCTCCGACGTGGCGACCAGACATGGAAGGTCCGCCTCATCGAAGAAGAGTTCGGACGCCTCATGTTCGACGTTCAGGATATTTAAGGAGAGTCCACCATGGGGAAGAAACGAACCAAGAAGAACGAGACACCGCCGCTGAGGTTCGACGAGAAACTCGTCCTGAACCAGTGGATGCTGTCGCTGTTCGAGGTGAGCAGCTTTGACAAGCTGGCTGAGAATCTAAAGCCGCTGGAACTGGAAGGACTGGACGAGAACAACGTCCACAGGTTCCTGCACCAGATGAAGCTGCTCTGGGAGTACGCCGAGTTCCCCGGCGACACGCTCCTCGGCTACGACCAGAACATCGTCAAGCACACATTGGCACTCAGTGAGAAGCGAGCCGAGCCGCTCAAATGGAAATACTTTCAATACCTCTCGCTGCTGTTCACCGAGGTTTACCTCGACCGATTTTTTCGTGATCCTGAGAAGCTGCTGGCCGACCTGAATCAGCACGTCATCAAGTTCAATGAGGGAAAAACCACAAAGGAACAGATTCCCGAGTACCAGCCGGATGACCTGCGAAAGCTGGCGTTCTGGAACGCAACCGGCAGCGGCAAGACGCTGTTGATGCACGTCAACATCCTTCAGTACCAGCACTACCTGAAGCTGCACGACAAAGAGAAGAGTCTGAACCGGATCATCCTTCTGACGCCCAACGAGGGCCTGTCCAAGCAGCACCTCGAAGAGTTCCATGCCTCGGGCATCGACGCCGATCTGTTCTCGAAGGAATCCCGGTCCCTCTTTTCAGGCAAGACGGTCGAGATCATCGAAGTCACCAAGCTCAAGGAAGAGATGGGGCAGAAGACAGTCGCCATCGACGCCTTCGAGGGGAACAACCTCGTACTGGTCGATGAGGGACATCGTGGTGCCAGTGCGAGCGTCGAGGGGGCGTGGATGAGCGCCCGGAACCGGCTCTGTGAGAACGGGTTCTCCTTCGAGTATTCCGCCACCTTCGGGCAAGCCATGAAAGGGAAGAAGGGCCTCGAACCGATCTACGCCAAGAACATTCTCTTCGACTATTCGTACAAGTATTTCTACCGAGACGGCTTCGGGAAGGACTACCGCATCCTGAATCTCGCTGACGATTCCGATGATGAACGTCGTCGCCTGTATTTGACAGCCTGCCTCGTCGCCTTCTACCAGCAGCAGAAGCTCTACGACGCCAACCCGGACACCTTCCGTCCCTTCCTGCTGGAAAAGCCTCTCTGGGTCTTTGTCGGCGGCAAGGTCAACGCCGTGCGAACAGAGAAGAAGAAGGCCGTCTCCGACGTGGTAGACATCCTGCTGGTGCTGTCTGAGTTTGTGAAGAACAAGCGAGAGTCGATCAGCCTGCTGGACCGGCTCCTCAGCGGCAAGCCCGGCTTGCTCAACCAGCGTGGCGAGGAAATCTTCGCCACCGCCTTCCCGTACTTGATCTCAACGAAATTGTCAGGCGAGGAGATTTACAACGACATCCTGAAAGTCTTGTTCAACTCGTCCACCCAAGCAGCGCTACACGTTGAGAACTTGAAGGGGAGCGATGGCGAGATCGCTCTGCGACTCGGAGAGAACGATGCCTTCGGCCTCATCAACGTTGGGGATGCTCCCAAGCTGTGCAACCTGTGTGAAAATTTCCCAGAAGACTTGATTGTCACAGAGAAAGAGTTCTCAGGTTCTCTCTTCCGTGAGATCAACGATGACGACTCCACAGTGAACGTGCTGATCGGATCGAAGAAGTTCACCGAGGGTTGGAACAGTTGGCGAGTCAGCACGATGGGCCTGATGAACGTTGGCAAGAAGGAAGGCTCGGAAATCATCCAGTTGTTCGGTCGTGGGGTCCGGCTCAAGGGACACGGCATGACGCTGAAACGTAGTAGCCAGCTTGAAGGAGTCGAGCGTCCTAAGAACATCCGCCTGTTGGAGACGCTCAACATCTTCGGCGTGCGTGCCGACTACATGCGTCAGTTCAAGGAGTATCTGGAAGATGAAGGTCTTCCCGGCAACGAGGAGCGGATCGAGTTCATACTGCCGGTCGTGAAGAACCTGAATGGGAAGAAGCTAACGAGCGTTCGCATCGAAGAAGGCAAGGACTTCAAGGCCCAAGGACCGAAGCCGACTCTCGCTGAACCTTTTGACCGACTCCTACGACACCCCGTCTCACTGAACTGGTATCCGAAGATTCAGGCCCAGCAGAGTAAAGGGGTCGGCAAGACCGAAGACTCGGCGGTGAAGCAAGAAGGCACGCTGGAAGAGAGGCACCTTGCATTCATGGACATCGATTCCATCTGGTTCCAGCTTCAGCACTTCAAGAACGAGCGGTCGTGGTACAACCTGAACCTCGACAGAGATTGCATCGTGCCCCTGCTCTTAGATTCCCGATGGTACAAGTTGTTTATCCACCCGAAGGATTTGGAGTTTCCAAAGCGAAAGCACCCGTTGGAGGAAATGCCAGATTGTTTTGCCTGTGTACGCCGGTGGGAAGAGATCGCCGTCGCCCTGCTCAAGAAGTACGCTGATCGCTACTACAAGAACAAGAAGCAGGAATGGGAATCCGACTTCTACGAGTATCATGAGCTTCGGGAAGACGATACGAACTTTGTCACCGAGTACCGGCTCTTGATCGACGAGTCACAAGAGGCCATCGTGGAGAAGTTGGGCGAACTCAAGGGCAAGATCGAAGATGGCACGTTGGCCGACTGGTCGTTCGGGAACCTACACGCCATCTCGTTCGGCCAGCACCTCTACCAGCCTCTCCTTCACTTCAAGAGTGACTTCGTTGATGTCAGTCCAGTCTCCCTGAACCAAGGAGAGAAGGAGTTCGTCGCCGACCTGCGGACCTTCTACGACGACAACCCTACCTTCTTCGAGGACCAAGAACTGTACCTGCTCCGCAACATGAGCCGTGGTCGAGGCATCGGCTTCTTCGAGGCCGGGAACTTCTACCCCGACTTTCTGTTGTGGCTGCTGACCGACGACAAGCAGTACGTCACCTTCGTCGATCCGAAGGGTATCCGAAATCTCGAAGGCCCCGACGATCCCAAGATTCGGTTCTACCGCACGATCAAGGAACTTGAAGTACGTCTGGGTGATCCCAACGTGATCCTTAACTCATTCATCATCTCGAACACGCCCTTCCAGCAGGTTCGGTGGTGGACCGAGGACTTGTCCAAAGACGAGTTCACCAAGGCCCATGTCCTGTTCCAGAAGGAAGACCGAAACACCTACATCAAACGCCTGCTGACCACTGCGGCCAGCGATCAGCAAGTGACCGTGGAGGCTTGAGCGACTCAAATGAGTATTCCCCGCCAACTCTTGACCTACTTGAATTCAGGGAAGTGTTTTGCACTGATCGGCTCTGGCCTTTCCACGGCATTGGAATACCCGTCTTGGTGGCACATGGCGAAAGATGCGACAGCGTTGCTGCCCGATTCTGACCCGGAACAAACCGTTCTTACCGAACTTATCGGCGACAAAGACTACCTGGAAGTCTTTGAGCGTGTTGCTGGGCGTTTGGGAGGCGTGTCGTCTTTGTTGCCAGAGCTAAAGAAATCGTTCGGGCCAAAAAAGGATCGGGGTGAGGCATACGAAATCATCTGTCGCTGGCCGATACGCTGCTATCTTACGACCAACTACGACGACGAGATCGACAACCACTTGCAACGACTCGGCCAGCACTTCACTTTGCTGAGAAATAGTCAGGCTGAGCTTGGGCAGATCACGGCGAACAGCCAGCACCGCATTGTGAAACTCCACGGTGACTTAGACTCGCCGGACGGCATCGTACTAACGACAAGCCAATACACCGAGTTCGAGGCGGGTGGAGGCCGACAATATTTCCGCAACAAGCTGGTCAGCATCTTTCAGATGGTGCCACTGATTGTTCTTGGTCACAGCATGACTGACCGAGATTTCCAATTGATTCTTCGCTTGGCTAAGGAATCTGCTTCACCGGAAAACCCCATTTACATGCTTGTGGCAGATGCAAGCCGAGCCGAAACCGACAAGCTCCACCGAGAGTTCAACATCCGGCTTCTTTCTTACCCCAACCCTGATAGAAGCTTCAAGAATCTCACTCAACTGCTGCGGCAGGTTGATCGCTTCGTCGTTCCACGAACTTCGGAGCCGACTCCACCACTGGATTTTCCCGATGCGGAAGAGGCTGAGCAGGCAGTGTCTTTGTATGTTCACTCGGCGCTCGGTTTCGGGGGAGATGTCAACCTGATTCAAAAGACGATTCAACCGCAGATTCTATCGCTCGCAGCGTCTAAAAGTGATGGCATCGCAGCCGAGCATATCAAGGTGGCTTTAAGACCGAATACGCTGCAAGACTTGCCATCAATAGCTTCTGAGATCGAGACGGCGATCACCCATCTCACGGAGTTGGAGAACTTATCAGCGACCGACACTCAACTGACCGTGACAACCAAGGGCAAGGAACTGCTCGCCGAAACAGAGGCGAGACAGTCCTCAGAGGAGGATCAGTTCTTCGGCGCCATGAAATCGAGATTGTTGAAACATGGTGCTGAAACTGATGTGGAAATACTCGTGTCGGGATTCAAAGCGGCACTTGTGACAGTCTTTCGGAAGCGTGGACTGGCCGCAGCCGAGCTTTTGTTTCGAGATAACCCTTTCGAACCGGCTGACATGCCTGAACTCTTCGACGCAGTGTTCCCACCTGCCACTTCTGTGGACGATTTCACTCTACGAGCAGAATACTGCAATGCTGTGATGGATGTTCTTACTGCTCCAAATGACGATCAAAAGAACTACCTTGCTCACCTTGCACAAGGGTTCTTTGCGTATCACATGTTCGGCATTGACCCGTCTGGGCAAGAGGTGAGGAAGCGACTAGTTCAGGGGACACTTTGGCTATTCGACTCGAACATTCTAATTCCCTTAGTGGCCCCGCATTCTTTTCAGCACGGCTTCATGACGGGACTGCTGGATCAGTTGAAGGCGCTCGGCATTCGCCCGGTAACGACGCCAAAGCTCATTTCGGAGGTGGATCGAGCATTGGGCTGGCTGCAATCTCGTTTAGCGGGTGTTCTGGACGGTGAAGAACGCCAAGCGCTGTTGGAAGTTACGCAGCGGCCAGACTACTCAGAGAACCCCTTCCTCGATGCGTTTGTGGAGGGAAATGTCATTGGAGCGTGGCGAAGCAAGTCCGAATTCCTCGAAGCCATCGGGCACGAGGATGGAATCGGAATGCGTTCCGCTATCCAATCACTTGACATCGATGTAATCGAGCCTTCCGACATCGATCCCAGTGGAGATGCCACTATCGACTCGCTGTCAGATGAAATCTTCAAAGAGCGAGAGAGAGCGGGGACCATCAGGGCAGGAGATGTTCAGGCACAAGCAGAAGGTGAGGCGTTGCACATCCTGCGGTATGTCAGAAGAAATGGATTCCGAGGTGACGACTCGATTCGAAAAGCTTACTTCATAAGTACGAGCCGTTTGCTAGACATAATCTATCGAAGGACAGACGGCCTCATTACATGGTATCCAGAGAGTCTCAACAATCATCTCGCATACTTGAATGGTGCTACAGTCGATGCTGACGCTGCTTTTCATGCGATTACGACAAGCTTCTATTCGGCAGGAATATCGGTCATTGATGAACCTGCGTACAAAAAATACTTCAAGCCTGCGATTTCCGAGGCCAACGCAACGCTGAAACGAGAGATCGATAATTATGTCAATTCCGTTGCTCGTTCAGTTCAGGATCAGCAGTCGGAACGGGAATCGATTTTAAAGGGCTTTCAACGCACACCCGATGTCGGGAAGTCTCTCTTCGTCGAACAAATGGGGTGGAAAGCTGCAAGAAGGGCAGAGGAGCGACTTGCAGTTGTTGAGAGGCAAAAGCAAGAGGCGGAACGCAAGGGAAAAGAAGAAGTTGCCTCGGTAAAGGCTGAGTACGAGCGAAAGGAAAATGAGAGGAAGCGGCACGAAGAAGGACGCAAGCGAAATCTTGCTGATCCCAAGCACCAGCGAAAAAGACAACGACAGGCCAAGAGGCGAAAGAAAAAAGGTAAAGGCAAGGGCAAACGATGATCTTACCCAGTCGCCCGAAAGCCGTCGATGGGGGCCGGGTGCGATACCCTCTTCACAGGTTGAACTGGCTGACTTACACAGTCACGTCACTCGACGCCTTGAACCGCCAATCCATTTTCGCATCCGTTGGCTTTTGCCGGATGCCCTAGAGCTAAGAAGCTCATCCCTTTGGTTCTGACGAAGTGTAGAACTGAGCTTCACAAGATCAAGAGCGTCGTCGGACAAGCAATGGTCGGACGAGGGAGGCGACCAATGCGGGATTTCCGTCATTGATAACGGACTGGCCGATTCGATGTTTGGCGCTCAAATTCCATTTCAGGGAGGTTGAAGGACACGCCTCTATTTGGTCCGTCAAAAACATTTTGGACCCGAAAATCTCCAAACTCGCAGACTTCTCACATGACACGTCGATGTCTGATAAGAAGTCGGACCTGCTCGGCCATCTCAGATGACACCATCACATGAACTGCGCCGAAAGGAGAAGAGCCGGGGATTCCCGGCTCTTCTCACGAAATCGGCTTGGCACCCCAAGCGGGTCTTGTGAATCACGTCTCTCATCTCCTTGTTACAAAAGGTGGACTAATAACGGACGCCAATCAGACAGCTATTAGGCAGCTTGAGAATCATCCGCTTCCAGTCGCCGTCGTGCGAGATCGACGTACTTCTTCATAACATCGATGCCGTAGAAGTTTCGCCCAGTCGCTTTCGCTGCTAATAGCGTCGTGCCGGACCCGGCGAAGCAGTCCAAGACCGTGCCGCCCTCGGGACAGAACGTCTTGATAAGGGCTTCGCAGAGTGCCTGTGGGTACTTGGCCGGATGGTCCACGCCTTTGGCGTTTCCACCGACCGGCACGACCAGCACGTCACGCATTCGTGCAATGCCTTCCTTCTCACTCTTCTCGCCATTGGTCCATTCTGACTGGTCGTAGTTTCGCACAGCCAGATTCGTAGAGGGTGATCCCGCAGCCCACGGATCGCAGAAGGGATGCGTGGTCCGGCTGAACCACAGAATCTCTTCGTAACAGTGGTGCGGCCACCACTTGTGTCCGAGGGGAAGCCCATCGTGCTTGAACCAGATTTGGGTCATGTGCTGCTTCCAGCCAAGCTGCCGCAGGACAAGCTGGGTGAGTAGAAGGAAGTCTGACATCACGCCATTCCTGACGTGCTTGTCGATGACCACGACAACACTGCCATCGTCGGCCAACTTGCCGACAAGGGAATCCATCCATCGTGCTGTCCACGTTGGGTAGTCCACTTCTGAAACAGTTGGATACTTGTCGCCCCTTTTCTCAGGATAGGGCGGTGAGCAGAGAGCCAAGTTGACGGACTTGTCTGGAAGCCGTCGATTGACTTCCTTGCAGTCACCAATCTCGACTGTGTTGAGTGTGAAGTGGTTGTCCATGTGTTGATCCTCCAGAGTGCGCACGGGTTTGGTTGGCGACCACGCTCAGTGCGCACCTTGAGCGCAGTCGCAGAACAAATGTTGGAATCACTAACCAGAGTGGTTAGAAAGCAAAGCAAAACGGGCTGCGGTCCAAGAGGAACGCAGCCCGTTTCAAAGGCTGGACGAGATGAAAGACGGCTTCAAGCAGCCTGCTCGTTGTCAATCAGATCGGTGTCAATCGGGACAGTGCCATCGAGAGACTCGGCCTCTTCTGAAGCCTGTGCGTTGGCAAGTCGCTCCAAACCTTGGACGACGTATGCCTTTTCGATGTCGCAGGAGATGCACTGTCTCCCGAGTCGCTGGCAGGCGACAGCCGTGGTGAATCCACCACCGCACGGATCAACAACAAGATCGCCGGGCTTTGTGAAACTGAGGAGAAGGCTTTCCACTTCGGCCAGCGGTCGCTGCCACGGATGGTATTCCTTCTCCTGCCGGTCGAGATCAAGCGTGTCCACCCATTTGGTCCATTCATCAGGCTTCCGCTGTCCTTTGGTGTAGATGACAAAGGGCGTGTAGTTGCTCACGACCTTCACGGCGTGCATCTGGTTGCAGCGCCCAACCCATCGAGACGTTCCCATCCACTGGTAGGTCAGATGTTCGTCGAACGCTCGCATCTTATCGTTCAACTTGTGCTGGCCAACAAAGCAGATGAAGATGCCTCCTTCGACAAGCACTTCGGAAGCGAGTCGAGCCAAATCACCGATCTGGCTGACAAACTCACCGTCGTAGGGAATGTCGGTTAGGACACATTGCACGGAACCCGACTTCAGGTTGGCGACTTCCTGCAACTGCTGGAGTGGAGTGTGGAAAATCTTCACGGAGTCCGGGTCCAAAGGAGCTTCAAGCTCAGCCTTTCGTCGTTCCGCAAGCTTCTTCTGGTTCTTGAGACGACGCACGGTTTTCAGGATGCCTCGGCGCTCAGCAGCGGTCTTGGCTGATCCGAGCTTTTCAACAGCTTCACGCTGAATGTCTTCGGGTTCTTCGACCAACTGGGCGGCAGCGTGAGGTGAGACTTCCCCCTTGTCCATCGCACTCACCAGTTCGTCGATAGCGTTCTCGACGACCTTTTTGGCGTCGTCGTATTTGTCCATCTTCCAACCAGCGATCTCGCAGGCTTCCTTCTTCGTGACACCACTACCGTTTTTCCGGTATTGATCGGAACGACGATCTCCACCACGGGTGAAATCTCGAAGAGCGTCGGTGATGGCGACCATCTCGGAGAGGGTCAGGTCTTTGCGGATCGTATTCTCGATCCACTCACCGTGCGTCAGGTTCTCGATGTCGATGACAACGGCAGGAATCTCGGTCCACGCCAAGTTGTCTCGGCAGGCGAGGAGTCGGCGGTAGCCGAAGACGAGCCGGTTGTCCGGGGTGACGCCAATGGGTTGGAGTAGCCCATCGTCGGAAATGGAATGGGCGAGACTGCCGATGTCACCGAGTTCTTTGCGGTGACGCTCGCCGATCTGGATGTCGCTGATGGTGATGGATGTCGTGTTCATGGAATGGTCTCCTTGGGTGAAAATGTACCCGGAACAGCCGCAAGGCACCAGCCTCGCTTGGTTGAAGCTGTTCCGGTCGTTCCGAAAGGGCATAAGAAAACCCCGTCGCACGAATGCACGTCGGGGTTCACAAGTCGTCGTAAAGGCTGTTGGTTCTGCAGACACACCGAGAGCGGTTCAGACGCAGGTGAAGTCTGGCCTGAAAGCCCCCGGCGAATAGGTCGGGGGATCAAAAAACCCGACGTGTTCAACGTCGGGGTTACAAAAGTTGGACTGCCTCTTGGCAGCAAGCTTGTCGAGCAAGAACGTTTTCCAAAACGGGCAATTCATCCCGATCCGGTGGTCAGGCACCTGCTACACTCTCTTGGCTTCACTCGTTTCGAACTGATTGAACTCACCTCCTTTCCACTTCCTATTTGTGCTTCGGTTGTGCCTGAGTAGCAGGTGCCTACTTGGTGTCCAGATTCAGGGGCTGTGGCGATCAATGTGGGAAATCCCACATTGATCGCCCAAATGACTCCCAGCTTTTGGTCTCAGTTCGAGTCCATTCGTTGTCGTTCACGGCAGACCGTGGCTCTGCAAACTCCGCAGGTCTTGGCAATTTCTCCTGTGGGCCGTCGCTCTTTGAGCATTGCTCGCATCTGTTCACGAACTTTCAGAGGAATGTACTGTTGGGTCGGAGCCTCGGTTGGGTCGCCATCGACGGCAGCAAAGACAACTTCCACCATGCGTCTGGCTTCACGCATCAGATCGTGAAAGCGACCAAAAGGCTTGTTGGTGTAGCAGTCGATCAACTCGTCACCCTTGAATGTCGAGCCGTGGGCCAAGCAGATGCTCGCCATTTCGCTGGAATGGCTCAGGCGAAGCATGTTCGGCAACGTGTCACGAAGGGTTCCAAATGCCAATTTGCGAAAGCTCGGTTCGCTCTTCTGGATTCTTCGAATCAGGGCGGTGAAGACGTTCGTGAACTTCGCTTGTGGATTCCGTTTTGCTTGCTCCTTGTACCACGGGTCGCCCTTCTCAGAGACAAAGAGCAGTTCACTTCCGAATCGGCGAGATCGGGCGAATCCCCAGCGAACCATCACAATCGTCTCGGGCCACAACAGCCACTCACCAAACACACCTGTCTTGGGACGAAGGAACCGGATGAAACTGTCCGTCTCCGTGGAAGTAAACCCCAACCGAAGAGCATGTTCGTGTTCGTGATCGAGAAGAAAGTCGTCCGAACGAAGCCGCCCGAGTTCTGCTGCGCCCATCCCACAATTCAGTGCCACATAGAGCAGTAGTCGTTCAAGTGGAGTGGCGTGACGATTGAGTACAGCGAGTTCCTCTAGGGTGTAGGTGTCCTTCTGCACTGCCTTCAGCTTGTTCGCCTTCTCGACATCAAGTTCTGCGATCTTCCGACTGATCTGGGCGAGACCACGAGGTTTGATCCATGAGAATCGACTTGTAGCGTCAAGCCAATTGAGAAAGCTGAACAGTTCTTTGATGTGGTGTTCAGCGGTCTTTCGTGCGATGGGCTTTCCGTCAAGTCCTCCCGTTCGCCGATTCTTGGTCGGTGGCCGGTTCGCCCAGTAACGCACGAGATCAGTGCAACTGTCGAGGTGCAAAGCAGAAAGGGGAATGTCAGAGTGCCGCTCCTTGAAGCGGCCAATCCGTTCCATGCGCAGCCTTCCGTACTGGGTCAACTCTCCGTCTGTTCCGGCTCGCACGTTGTTCTTGTGTACGACTTCTTGACCGAAGACATCGAGAGCTTCGTGCAGTGTGCCCGTGACGAGTTGGTCGGGCATGACCTGACGTGAGGTGATGACTCCGAGAAGTCGTGCTGCCTCTTCGAGTTCCTTGAGTTCCTCACCCACGGCCAAGCCGTTGACCTTGAGGCCGTGAGCGTACAAGTCCGGCTCAGCGGGGACGATGTGCAGGGACGGGTGGTTCTGCTGCTCGACGTGAAGCATCTGAGCGTACTGTGCGGTGGGGTCTTCTTCACGCAACAGATGCTCGTGGAATGGATACGGAATGGTGAAAGTGCCCTTCTCGATGAGCTTAGCTGCGTAGAGGGCGAACGGGGTCCAGATTGTCTCACCTGCGACGATCTCGCTCTCATCGTGAAGGTCGTACAGACGGTCCACACGACGTTCCGCCTCCCTCCTGTTCGTGCCGAGGTTGAAGCGGTGTTCTTTGCGGTTGCCGTCAGCGTCCAATCGGAAGCCAAGGTAGGGGCGATAGCGGCCCTTCGTGTCAGGTTTGAGTTCTCGTCTGCGTGCTGGCATCTTGTACCTCCAATCTGGTGAAAATGGGTTGACCAAACTGGGGCATGTAGCAGGTGCCTGACTTTGGCTACGGAGGGGCCAACCTGACACTTTTGGCGGCTAACCTGACACGCAACCTGACACAGAGCGTTTTCCGAAGTCCTTGTTTTGCAGGGAATTTGACGTAAGCGCATGAAAAAAGCCGCCTTACGAAGATCGTAAGACGGCTTTAGATGGAGGCGGCGGGAATTGAACCCGCGTGCCGCGATATTTCCATGCAAGCATCTACGTGTGTATTCGACTTATTGAGGTTTCGCCAAACGGGGCTCCAGTCGACGGGATTCCCGGAAGGCTAGAGGAGAACGTTTTTTAGCCGCAGGCGTGCTCCACGTGACCGTTGGCGAGTCGGAATTGGCGTCCGACTTTCAGGTCTCTCCGACAAAGACCCTCAGTCGGGGCTACAACTAATTAGGCAGCCAGTGCAAAGTTATCGTTTGCAATTATTGTTTGGTCTGCTTTTTACGTGGCCTGCTGACCAACCACGACACGCAACTTACACTTCAGACTACCCGGTCGATACCAGTTCGCCCCCGGTGTAAGATTCTTCTTGCCGTCCGTCTCATTTCTGAGAAAAGGCCCTCTACCTATCGGCAGAATGCCCCGTTGGCATGAAGAATTAGGTACAAAGAGGTAGCCGCCTAAGACAGACCACTACCTCGTATCCTGTATTCTAGGCTCTCCTTGACCAAAAGAAAAGCGACCAGACCGACAGATAACGCGCGACAGAAATGGTTAATGCCTGAATTATCCCCTTCCACTATCCGTCCAGGCCACGTTTCCGGGCTGTTTGCGACCGACCGAGGGCTGTTTCTCCTTCCTTCGCGAATTGGCGTTGATGTGACGCGCCGCCAGGCGATAGGGTTCATTTCGCACGCTCATATGGATCATGCGGCCAGCCACGCGTTGGCATTGTGTACCGAGGCGACCGCACGGATGGTTCGACATCGGCTCGGAAACGTTACCACCCGGGTCATGGAATTCGGTCAGCCGCAGGAAATCGCCGGACATCGGCTAACAGCGTTGCCGGCAGGACACATCTTTGGTTCGGCCATGCTCTTTACCGAACACGAGAAAGGCTCGCTCCTTTACACCGGTGATTTTCGCCTCGGCCCTTCGGCAACCGCCCAACCGGCTGAACTTTGTCAGGCCGATTACCTGATCATGGAGTGTACGTTCGGCCACCCGAACTACCGTTTGCCTGCTCGCGAAGTCGTCATTGAAATGCTTCTCGAAACGGTAACCCAGGCTATCCGGCGAGGCGCCACGCCGGTTATTTCGGCTTATGTACTAGGCAAATCGCAAGAGGTTACCAAGATCCTTACTTCGCATGGAATCCCCGTGCTGCAGCATCCGACGATCTTCGAGATCAGCCAGATCTATCAAGCGTCGGGCTGCGAGTTGGGTGACTTTCGTCTTTACGAAGGCCGCCCGGTGCCTGGCTGTGCGGTGATCGTACCGCCGAAGCCTCTCGCCCCAAGCGGGCTACCAGGGGCACTTCACGTAGAAAAGATCCATGTCACCGGCTGGGCCATGGATGCCAAACGACGGCAATCGGCACCGAGGGACCATTGGATTCCGCTTTCAGATCACGCCGACTTCGATCAACTACTCGATGCTGTCGAACAAGTCTCTCCCCAGGCGGTTTTCTGCACGCATGGGCCGAAAAGCTTTGTGGAAGAACTACGCCAGCGTGGCCACGATGCACGTTGGCTGGCCTAGCGAGTTCTTCGTGCATCGGCCAGCCTGCGTTTTCGTAGGCAAAAATTCAATCGGTCTGGGGCTTAAAACTTGAAGTTCTTGATGCCCCCCTTGAAGTCGTTGCGATAATACAGATCAAGGTTACGGCGTTGCTCCTCTTGGATGATGCCGTTGCCTGACTGAATACCACGCAGCAGTTCCTCTTTGGCATTGGTTTGCCCCATCGGTTTCGCTTGTTCCGCTTGCGGCTGCCTTTGTTGCGGATCTGCCGCACGATTTAGGTTCATAATCTCTGGCCGATTTGGCCCCAGGTCGGTCGTGCCCCGGAAGAAGGCGTATTCCCCTTTATCGGCTTGAGCAATCACCGTTGTGCGACCCTGAATGCCATCGCCGATGAAGATCCCACGCAGATCGGTATCCCCCGAGACGAAGTCGGCATTGTGGGTGCCAATGACTTTCACATGGACATCGTCAACATAGTGATCTTTGGTTTGGTCCTTCACCGTCACGCGCACACGACCCGAGACCGCGTCTTCATTCACGTCTAACTTTAATGGACTCACCAGCACCAAACCGCTGGCGTGCAGATTATCGGCACGGGCCACAATCAGGTAGGCACCTTCTTCCGTAACAGGCAGCGGAATCGTTCGCTGCTTATTCTGGTAGTCTTTGCCGTCCCCTAAAACGATGGTCGTTTCGTGCAGCGGCTGAATCCCAGCCAAGTTAATCGTGGTGATCTTCTGCAGATTACGCTGCATCAGGCCGAACTTCATCAAGTCGATGCGGTAGACCTTGACTTCGCAGTCTTTCACATTGCGGTAATCGAGCTTCAGTTCGACTTTCTCGGTCGGCAGGAAGCTGGTGACTTCTTCCAAAGAGATATCTTGCCGTGTGAAATACTCGATGGCCTGAGCCGCATCGACGAAGCGATCTTTGACTTGCTGGTAGTCTTCAATGGCTTGAGCGGCTTGATTCAACGAATGATGAATCTGGCCCATGATATAGATTGCTCGCCATCGATTCTGGGCAGCGACACTATCGGAATTCTGAACCGCCGCCGGAACACTTTCAGCGACTTTCGCCGACATCTGCAGCGCATCTTGCGGCTGACTCAAGGCAAAGTGACAGAAGGCCGTCAGGTACCAGAAACTGCTTAAGTGCTCGCTCTTAGGATAACGATTGCTGTATTTCTCGCACAACTTAATCGTTTGTGTGTACTGCTCTAACTCGGTCATTCCTGAGGCCAACGCGAAAGCAGCTTCGTCCGCAGAAGGATCTTCGGGATGGGTCGTCAAAAATTGTTCGAGCATTTGCAACGATTGTTTTTGGAAATGGACTCGATTGAGATGCAACTTTTTCCCTTCTTTGGAAGCCGCCGCATTGGCTGCGCTGCTATAAACATCGGTCGCCAAGGCATACTGGGCAATTGCCGCATACGCTTCCTGAGGCGTGTCTCGCAGCAAGTCCTGCATGACCTTGATGCTTCGAATAATCTCACCTTTGTCGGCCAGAAAACCAGCAACTTGGCTTTCGACCATGAAGTTGGCCTCTACCGTTGCCCGGAAGACGAGATAACTTCGTTCGTACTCCCCTAATTCGTTGTAGGCATCGCCTACCTTCAGCAGCTTGGCAAACGGAATCTGCTCGTCAGGGAACTTCTCGATCAAAATTTCAAAATACTTCACCGCAGCGGCAGGGTTCTTTTCTTGCAGATGAATATCAAACAGCATTTTGACCGTATCGCGGAAAGGATCGTTGTGGAGTGTCCAATTGCTGAACAACTCGGTCAGGTTCTTCTCTGCTCCTGCGATGTCCCCCTGAGCGAACTTGCGTTTGCCAAGTTCGTAAAGTTCCTGTGGAGTCAAACGATATTCATCTTTACTCGTCTGCCCTGCCGGAAGCACGTTAAACGTCTTCGACGTGCCCACCACCAAGGCCTCTGGGCGATAAACGTCTTGGGCCAACGTTGGTCCAATGTAGAAATCTCCTGGCTGAATGCCTACCAATTCGTAGGAGATGCTCCTCGATCCACGGAAAGCCCCCACATAGAACAAGACATAGCCAGGATGAATTTCGTAGCGTTCATAGTTCCCTATGATAGAGCTGGGGGCGATCGTCGCTCCGGCTGGGATTGGCTCGGTGACGACAATGTATTCCATTTGCTGTTCATCCTCGTCGTTACGCACATTCGTCCGATAAAGTTGCAATTGCACTTTCCCTTGCTCGCCAACCGCCAACTGCGAGAGCTCGTTTCGGAACGAGCGATAGCCTCCTCTGACCACACCAAAGCCACGAGCAATCTCTTCGCCGTCGAAACGGAGTGGAGCCGGATCGTAATAACGCTGCAGATTCCAGCGAGCGGTATCTGACTTTAGCTTGTCCAACGGAACGTCCGCCGACAGCTGGCAACGATAAGTAAACTCGCCTCTTCCGGTCAGTTGAAATCTGACCGTTTCCTGCTTCTCGCGTTTCAACAGGTCGGCGGGAATTTGCACCGTCTGCGTAATGCTGTTAGCGTCGACGTTTAATGTTTTTACTTCCTTGTCATTCACTAAAATCGTCAATTGATATTCATCGGCGGCCAACTGCTTACCGGCCGTCCAACCACAAATGGCTAACATCGCCGGGCCGGTAGCTTTATCTGGCTGCCAACGATGTCCGGTCCGCTGCTGCAAAACTTCTTTCGCAATGCGGGCCATCTCAGGCGACTTAGGCTGCGTTTCCCAAACGGCTAATGCGTAGAGTGCTTGAGCCTCGACGATGGAACTGTTCCAACCAGCAACATCTTTCTGTCCGAACTTGCTCTTCGCTAGATCTGCCAGTTCGCGTGCGGTATCGGTACGGTTCATTGCCGCAAACGTAAGGGCCAAATAGGCGCAACCGGCAGCCGATAACGAAGGGCGATTCCGGTGAAGTTGATTTGCCAGCGAAAAGTCGCCGCTGCCAGCCTCCGTCAACGCATGCAAAAGGGTCGCCTTGCTGTCGTAATCACCGACCGGCAACTGAGGAATTTGGTTCTTCAGTGTATAGACACTCTTTTGCAACAGGTCGGTATCGACGCGATGTCCTGCTTTCTTAGCGGCGGCCAATGCCCAAACGGCTCGCGCCGTTGAATAGCGGTTAGTGCCTGTTTGAGCACCACTCCAACTAAAACCACCATCACCATTTTGCATCACAATCAACGAAGCAATCGCTGAATCAACCGAAGCCTTGACGGAATCGAGCGCCGGCCCACCTGCATCTGGGCTTTGAGACAACAGTTTCTCTAAGGCCAGCCCGGCAAGGATATTGCTGGTGGTCGTATCGATCGGCGTTGCCGAGACAATACCGCAGCGATACAGCGGCATCGCCGGAGGAGAAAGCACACTCAGCAAATCGCTCTGCACATTGGGCCCGATGACGATTTCTAGTTGGGGGTTCTCCCAAGGCATTCCTGTCGGATAGTTGACGATCGCCGTCATATCGCTGGCCGCCTTGCCGGCAGCAGAACGGACCACGCGATAGGTTCGTTGACGAACGGGAACCGAACGGTGAACCACATCGACCATGTCGCCCGACTTGACCGTCAGTTGAAACGAAGCTTCGGCGGGCGAAGCACTTTCTACCGCAGCAGGGTCGATTTCTAGCGGAATCAACAAGTCATGTTCGTGGTTCTCTTGAAACTCGATCGTTTTCGTTTGCGTGATTTTCTTCTCGCCGATCGCAATTTCCAATTCAAGCTGCACCTTCCCAGGTTGACCATCCTTCTTGAAAACACGTACCGGAATTTGAATGGTATCTCCGCTTTGCAGCGCGAGGGGAAGCTTCATGTCGGCGAACAACGGCTTGGCGACCGTCAACTCGGCATCCGTTTCGCCAGCCAACGTTTCGACCGTAACCCCTTTAGCCAACAGCTTCCATGTTGTCGAGTTGGGAGGAAGCGTGATCTCGACGGTTGCGTTGCCTTGCTTGTCGGTGGTTAAGTTAGGCTCCCAGAAGGCCGTTTCCTGTTGGGGAAGACCAGCCAGAACAATCTCTCCACGCTTCTGGGCGGCGGTAATGTATGCCTGGATCAGCTGCTGGTTCGCCTCTTCCCCTTGCTCTAAAAGCATCAAACGATTGAGATAGCGACCATTGGCATCAATAACTTGCAAGCCAATCTGCGCGTTCCCGTCGCTATCCCAAACCCATGCTTTTTGGCGAATCGCTTTGGACTCTTCCCAGGTATAGCGATTTTGCAATGCGCGGTTATCGAAAGGTATTTCTGCCTGATCGACTGAATATAATATGTCGTCGACGGGATAGTTCCCGGCCATTTGCGACTGCTTTTTGATAGCAGCTTTTTCAAAATAACCTCTATCGGACATGGGCACCTGGTTGGCCATGCCGCCCTCTATGCCTCCCATGCCTCCGCCTCCACTTAAACGCTCGCCAGCGAACCCACCATAGCCTCCCCTACTAGGCACCAATTGGCTTGCAGGCATATTATTGGAATAGCCATCTACTTCTGCTGCCGCCGTATCAGCCGGGCTATCTGCCGCGCGAGAGAAGTCATTTAACTCGGCCCGCATCTCACGCTCGGCCAGTAGACGCTCCGATTCTTCCAATAGGCGTTTGTTGATCTCTTCCGTTGCCGGTTGATAGTGGAAGTCGATACTCGAGGTTGCACGCATCGCAAACAGACGAGCGTTCCCTTGCCAAAAATCACTTGGCTTCGACCAGCTTGGCGGGAACTGATCGAGCAAGCTCTTTTCGACCAAGGCTAAACTAACTTCCGCTGGCAGAGGATTGCCCAACGCATCGGTCGTATGCAGCGTGGCCTTGACCGTTTCGCCAGGGCGGGCATTCTCAGGCAGCTTCAGAGTAATCTTTAAGTCTCGTTGCACTTGGAAGTCGCTATCGGCTGTATGAAACCGCAAGGGAGCGGGCTGATCCGCGTCGGCATCCTCGTTGTCAGTCATCGCGGCAATTGCCAACTGAAAATTGGGGGCCAGGAAGGTATCGACGTCGAATTTCAGATCATTCTTTCCGTTCTGAAGTTCAACCAAGCGATAGGCAAGAATCTTTGAGCCTTCAAACGTGACAAGCGCCAAAGTGGGCTCACCTCGCCAATGGACGTTGATCGATGCTTTTTCGCCCGCTTTCAACAAATGGCGATCGGCCAAGATATGCAAACGAATACGATCGTTTTCGTCCGAGATATGAACTGCCGTCTGAGCGCTGATCGCGTGCTCGAAACGATCGACTCCTGTGAACCGGAGAATGTAGCGCCCACCTTTTTCCAGCAACAACGTCTGCCGTGCCTCTCCCTTTTCGTTCGACTTTACATCATGTTTGGAAACCAACACTTCTTGCGAATGGTTCGCTTTGTCGTTGGCAATTCGCAGAACCGAAAGGGTTAGGTCGGTTGCCAGGGGCTCACCATCCAAGTCTTTCACCATGGCCGACACATCAAACGATTCGCCGGCCAGATAGGTATCTCGCACGACGTTTGCGTTCATCGTAAAGCCAACCGCCGAGATGAAAACGCTTTTGGCGGTCGCGGCCTGTTCGCCAAGCATTTGGGCCTGAATTTGAACCACCTTCGATTCCCGCAAGTCGCGGGTTGGCATCTCAAACGAGATTTCACCTTGCTGATTGGTCTTGGCTTCAAGCTGTTTGCCATCGAGCCGATATTGCACGTTGCGGCCAATAACAGGATCACCGTGGTAATACTTGGCCACTATCTTCCCTTTCACCACTTCGCCCCGATAGTAAACGCTTTCCTCCAGTTCGATATCCAGAAAGATACGGGGAAGCTGAAATTCAGCGACTTGAAAATTAGCTCGGTACACGTCCTCTTTATTTTTCAAGGACTTCATCACCAGTTGGTATTGCCCGACCGGTGCTTGGCTCGGCAGTACGAGAAAACCACCCGCCGAACCAAAATCGCTTAGCTTCACCTCTTCGACGTACAGCGAGCGGCCACGTGGATCGACGACCTCTAGCTGATACGCTTCGCCTGCCGGAACGATGTAGCGATCGTCTTGCACGTGCCGAATGATGCCTCGCAAATGAACCAATTGCCCAGGCCGGTAAGCGGGACGATCGGTATAGAGATAGCCACGGCGTTCTAAGCCGCGGGCCATTTCTAGCCCGCGAAGGTCGACGATGTTCGCCGCCGAATGACCTCCATGAACCCCCAGCACACGAATATCACCAGAGCCATGCAATTCGTCGCGCTTCGCACGATAGACACCATCATCGCCGGTCGCTGCTTCAGCAAAGACCTCACTGCCGTTGGATAGCAACAAGCGCACGTCACTCCACGGCTTCTTTGTTCGCATATTCTGAGCGTATACGAACACTTCGTCCCGCGAGCTTTTCACAATCATGTCCAGGTCGCTCTGCAAGGCCACAGTGGTGGCTTCGCGTTTTTCGCCGGTGATTGTGACTGCCACTACGCCGGCATCGGTGAGTTTGCCATCGTCGCTGCCATCAGGCGTATGAATCGGGATTTCAACCGTGTTCGTATCTAGGCGATACTTTTCGTACTCAGGGACTTCAAAGGTAAAAGTCTCGGCAGGGTCGATCAGGGCGATATCGAGATTCTCGATTCCCCCGGTCGTCTGCATTTTGCGGAAATAGGTCTCCAGATCGATCGGATAGACCTGAACGATGACCTTTTCCAAGTTCCTTGTTTTCAATTGAATGGAAGGTTTCTGGTTCGAGCGAAACTTGCGCAAGGTGGCGACTTCCAACTGCTCGCCGGTAAGCAGCTTGATGCGCCGCTGAGCAGCAGAAGCAAATTCGGTCGACTCTAATTGCTTATACAGTTCGAGGGCGTCTGCAAGTTGGTTGAGCTTCTCTTCTGTAGTGAGGGCAATTTGGTAGCGAGCGTTCGCCGAGATTCGGCTACCAGGAAACTTACTGGCGAGTTGTTTCCAAGTGGCAATCGCTTCGTTCCAATTCTCCTCTTCGTAGTAGCTCTTTCCAATGCGAAATTGAATTTGCTGCACGCGCGAATCAATGGGATACCGCTGTAAGAACTCGCGCCAGAGTTGCCGCGATTCTTCGTAGTTTTTCTCGTTATACGCGTGCTCTGCCTTTTGGTACTGGGCGTTGATTATCTGCTGCTGGGCTTCACTCCACTGAGAATGCGTAGGGTGTTTGGCAAGATATTCACTCCACGCCGCGACAGCCTCGTCGAACTTGTTTTGCTGAGCATAGATCGAACCCAGCAGGAAGCGAGCGTCGGCATACGCATCGGTATCGGCAAATTGTTTGATCTGGAGGAATGACTTGAGCGCCGCCACAGCGTCATCTCCTCGCCCACGACTAGAGTAGGCCCGAGCCAACTGGAAGTGAGCTTGGGGAACACTTTCGTGTTCTGGATACTTGGCGAGATAAGCTTTTAACGCGGCTACGCCCAGCTCCAAATCTTGATCGGTGGGCGGATTTGGAAAGTGATAAGTCGCGGCTAAACGAAACGCCGCCTTGGGTAGCAACTCGGAGCCCTGGCCCTGGTGCAGCGCGAGCAGGTCTTCCCAGGTCTGACGAGCTTCCGCTGTTTGGCCGGCTTTAAGCAGGAGATCGCCTAGTTCATAGCGAGCAACCAAACGAATGTCGCTATCGGTGCTAGCGTCGATCAACTCTCGATAAACGTTGATCGCCGGCCCAAGCTGCCCCAAGTGGTTATTGCTGCGAGCAATCTGCAGATTGATTTTGTCTTGGGTTTTCGGCTTCGCCCCAACTTCCAAAGCCTTTTGATAAAACTGCAGAGCATTGCTGTATTCTTGCTGGTCTTTCGTCTCTTCTCCACAAGTAAACGCGACACTGGCCAAACTCAGATAGATATCTGCCACTTCTTCCTTCCGGTCGAGTGACAAGAGATACGTGGCTTGCTCGCGGTAAGCAATTTCCGCACTGCGATAATCGCCCCGTCGAGCATGGGCTAAGCCGATGGCAAACTTCGCCTTGCGAGCCCAATGGGAATCGGGGAAACGTTTGAGCTGTGCTTCAAAGACCTGGACTGCTTCTTCATACTTTCCCGCGAAGTGAAAAGCTCGCCCTTTGATATAAAGAAGTTGCTCCTTGTCTCCCTCGTCGGTGGCCAGTTGGGCATCGATTAACTTGACGGCCGTGTCATACTCGCGGTCTTGCATGGCATCGCGAATCGAAGCCGGGACCAACTCATAAAGCGTTTCATCCAGGCTATTTACATCTTTTTCCTCGGCAGCGGAGGCCAAAGAGGCAAAAAACAGAGGGACTACGAACATCCAGGTCGTTGTTCGAGCAAGCGCCAACATCATACATTCTCGGGGCAAAAGAAAAGGGTTGTTGGGGGATCCAGGCTAGGCTTCAATCTCACTGGCCGATACCAGAATGATTGAACGAACGGAGCCGTGCTAAAGAACAAGACGAACCGAGCAGGCGAAAAGTTTTGCTCAACGTTCAAAATCATGCGGCAGAAGCCTCAATACCTCTGTCATAGGCCATAAGTCTCAAATTGCCAATTATTTAGCACAAACATTCGCCCTTTTGGCGAGAGCCAGCATTCCCACAAAAATCGATCTTTCTCCTGGGCTTCTTCCCAAGTACGATCATCCCCTCTTTTGCCACACGGCATCCAGTTAATTTGAATACGACGAGAGGATTGGGGTAATGCACGGCTGCATCCAACCATCTTTGGCTCACCAATCGAAAACCTCACTCGCTGGCGGGCTGTTGGCTGTCATGGTTCTTTTGGCCTTCCTGGCCGGCTGTAGCCAAGAGGCTGAAAAAGCGGAACCCAAAGCCGATTCTCCAGCAACCGTCGCGCAATCAAATACGCCACCGGTTCCTGCAGAGCAACCAATCCCCATTCAGCAGCAACCCCAAATGGCTCCTCTGGGCCAGCCAAGTGCCCCTGGACAGATCCCCCCACCAGAAAACGCCCCTTCACAGTATCAACCACGCACATTCGCTCGGCAAAATGTGGAAAGCACGGCACCACGACAGCGTCTCGCGGCACCAGCACCGAATCAGCTTCAACAACCGCAGGCCATACCGCTTAAAGCTCAGCAAGCTCAACCGCAATTCGCGCCACAGATGATGCAGCCAGAGGCGATGCAAGCCCCGCCAGAGTTTGCTCGTAGCCAACCAATGGCGGAATCATCCTTGGCCAAGCAAATGCCGGAATCGAAGTCGGAAGATCCTTTCGATGTCGTCGAGGTCTTCTACGGAACCGATCGCGCACCCGTGGTTTGGCCCAGCGGTGTGCTCCCACATAAATTTCACGCTCTTTTGCCAGCGGTTACGTGTGGCCTGCTGGGAATTGCCGTGGCGTTGGTTCTGACACGTTTCAAGCAATACATCATCTCTGGCCTCACGCTGCTGGTAGCTCTTTCTGGTGCCGTTGTCGTGGGGCAAGAAGGTTGGGTGCAGTACCAGAAGTTCGACCGTTTCCTGTCGAACGAATCGATTGTCTACGGCAAACAACAAGGCGAGATGCAATTGGGTTTGTGCAGGGTTAGCATTCCCAAGTCACACCAAACCGGTTCCCTCGAATCCCCCTCGGTAATCCATTGGGAATTCGAAGAGAAGCCTGAAGATCACGTCATGCTGATGGAGGTGAAGTCGAAAGAAGAGAAGGAATTTTTCGATATGCTGCGGCAACGGGCCGCAGAGTCTCCGCATAACGATTTGTTAATCTTCATCCATGGCTACAACGTCACCTTCGAAGACGCAGCCCGTCGCACGGCTCAGATCGCGCACGACCTCGAATTCCAAGGTGCCCCGGTCTTCTTCAGCTGGCCTTCGCAAGGAGAGCTGCTAGGCTACGTGACCGATCGTTCCAACTCGTTCTGGACAGCTTCGCACCTCAAAGACTTCCTCCTGAAGGTTCACCAGCAAAGCGGCGCCCAATCGATTCACCTGATCGCGCACAGCATGGGCAATCGCGCCTTTGGGGCTGCAATTGAGTCGCTAGCGGCGGATCTCGATCAGAACCAGAAGGTCTTCAACGAAGTCATCTTGGCCGCGCCGGACGTGGATGCCCGTGTCTTCACGGAAGAAATCGCCCCGAAGCTAACCGGCATGTCCCAGCATGTCACACTTTATGCTTCCCAAAATGACTTAGCCTTAAAAGCCTCGCGGGCCGTCAACGGTTATCCACGGGCTGGCGATGTCGGTGCGAACATCTTGATCCTCAACGGGATCGATACCATCGACGTGACGAAGATCGATACGAGCCTGCTAGGCCACGCGTACTACGGCGACAACAAATCGGTGATCAGCGACATCTATGCCCTGATGCAAAAAGCCCGCTCGCCTCGCGAACGAAAATGGTTGCTCGACATGGCAGGCCCCAGCGGCATGTATTGGTACTTCGATCCACAATACAACGTAATGACCCAAAACCCCAACGCTCCCCCAGTACGTTAGGTTGGTTCGTTTTCTTAACTTGGCTGGGCATGTTTAAGCCGGGCAGGATTATTGACGCCTGCGCCTGTAATCCAACTTGACTATGGGCCAACTTGCCACGAATCCGGGGCTTACGTTGGTCGCCCCTATTGGATTGGTGGCGCAGACCTCAACAACAAGATCAAGATCCGGCGAATGTCATCAAAGAGGTATGCGTAGCAGATCGACACGGCAAAGCAAGCGAGTATATTGATCTTATGCACGGTCGTTGATTGCGTTGCTGGCTGCCTGAGTCCCCGATAGAAAAGCGATTTGATGAGCACCTCTCTGTTAGGCGTCCCTGCCCGGCGCTCCATTGCTTTGATCGTACAGACGGCAACCGAGTGGAGTCGCGAAGTCTTGCGGGGGGTCGCCGATTATGCAGCAGAGCAGGGGGGATGGGACTGTTTTATCGAGCCGCACGGTTTCTGGGATGTGCTACAACTGCCGCCCGATTGGCGCGGCCATGGGGTGATTGGCCGCTTGACCAATGCGAGTCTGGTCCGCAGCATCTCTCGTCGACAGTTACCCTGCGTAAACGTCTCGTGGATGCGAGATCATTCGCCACGTTTTCCGTGTGTCGTTTCCGACCAAAGGGCTTGTGCCAGAATGGCGGCTAGCCACTTCTTAGATCGTGGCTATCGCAACGTCGCCTATATCGGCCCGGCCCCGCACATGCGATATAGCAACGTCATGGAAGAAACCATTCGCCAGACGCTGGCCCAAGACGAAGCCCAACTGCACGTCTTCGCCTATCGCCCCCGCGATGAAAAGCTTCGTGAACATGGAATTCGCTCGAATGAACTTGGCCTGCGACGCTGGCTGATGGACCTACCGAAACCGGTGGGAGTGATCACCTGGAGTGCGATTGTCGGTCGAATGGTCATGACCCAATGCGCCAACGCCACCATCGAAGTCCCGGATGACGTGGCGATTCTGTGCATCGAGGACGACTCGCTCATGTCCGCGCTCGCTCCGGTCGAGCTTTCCAGTCTCGACCAAGCAGGCCGCACGGTCGGATATCGGGCGGCCGAACTGCTCGACCGAATGATCCAAGGTCAGCCAGCTCCGCAGCAGCCCATCGAAATTCCACCACGAGGCGTGTTCGCGCGCCGCTCATCCGATGCCAGCGGCTTTCAAGATGAAATTGTCGCCGACGCCATCAAGTTCATTCGTGACAATGCCGGCGAACCGATCCAAATTCACGATGTCGAACGAGCGTTAAACGTTTCCCGTCGAGTCTTAGAAAACCGCTTCGAGCGGTCGGTGGGCCGCTCGCCGGCGGTTATCTTGCGACGCGTTCGCCTAGAACGAGCCGCCGTGCTGCTGCGTGATACCGACCTGGCGATCCCTGAGATAGCCCTCCGTTGCGGATTCAATCACACCGAATCGTTCATTCGCAGCTTCAAACGAACCATGGGAGATGTTCCCAGTCAATTCCGCCGTAAGAATCGACGGAATGACAACGCGCCGTAACGAGATGCCAGGAGCGCTTCTATAGCGGTTGCGATTCGAGGCGAACCAGTCCCACAAATTGTTGCTGAGTTTTCTCGTCGGCCAGTCTAGGCAGGTTCAGCGCAAGTGCTCGTCGTTCGAGCCAAAACTTGAGGCGTTCCAGCTTGACGATTTCCAACTCCAACTGTTCCTGCTTCGCATGAGCCTCTGCCAACGCTTCGGCCGCTTGCTTCAGCCCTTCGTACGATTCATGCTCAAGAATCATCGCGCGCAGCGTGTCGGCTTCCTGCGTTAACAAGTGCGTCACGCGTGGATGCCAGGGGTTTGCCATTTCTGGCCATCGCTTTTTCAACGCCGATTTGATCTCACTGCGCTTGCGACCTACCGTTTGCTGCTGCTTGCGGACTTCGCCATCGACTTCCCGCTTCTCTTTTTGCTTCGCGCGAATCAGCTCCTCGACTTCTTTACCACGAGCGCCCCCGCTGAGTTCAAACTTATCACTCAACCCTTCAATAACCGCTCGTTCGCACGGATCGGCAGTTGCCAGCAAGACTTCAATGGGCGCGTGAATCGTCAGCAACTCTTCCTTACCCGTCGTGGCAGAGTACTCTCGCAGAAAGAAATCGGAAGTTCGGGTCGGAATATCAATCGTGTCGGCGTGCAAAACGGTATACGCATGGGCCTCTAACAACGATGTTTGGCCATCCCCATCAAAATCAGGCGTGTGAACCGTTTCCCCTGTTCGCGAGACACCACTCAGCGCTTCCCAAAAGTAGGAAGAGTATTCGCGGTACTCGGCTTGGTTGATATTGGGCGTGCAACCAGCAGCAACACGATCAGGCACCGTCGAAAAGAACCCGCAACGTGGATGGCTCGACATACCGTTCTTCGGATCGCCTCCCTGAAAGATCAAGTTGCCAAAGCCACCGCTGTAACATTGCACCATGACGGCGACCACCGGCATATCCTGCGGCAATTCATCTAGCATCTCCGTCCAGGCCGTCACCGTCATCGTCTTGTGATCCCACAGATGCGTGTGATTTCCCGTATAGCCAGGACGTTTAGAACGACGTTCGTTCGACGGGGATGCCTCTTCCGAGCGATTTTCTTTTTCAGGGGCGGCCGCGTCGTTCGAGTCTTCGTGGTCCGATTCTTGCTCGTCCTTATCTTCAGCGGACTTCTCGGTCGGCTTCTCCTCGTCTGCGGCAATCGCTGCGGTAGGACGCCGCCCACGCGAAGATCTCTCTGGCCTCTCGCGCCCGCCATGACCGGTAAAGTAAAGAATCAAGCGGTCATCCGACTTGAGACGCTGAGAAAGATCCCCCAGCGTTCGTTTGATTGTGTCTGGATCGGCTGCCCCTTGAACCCCAGGTACTGTGCTGCTGCGGTAGTCGAACCGAATCCCATTAGCTGGGCCGACAATTTCTGCTAGCAACCGATGTAAATCTTCCGGACCGCGTTCCGGATTTTGAAACTGCAAGTCAGCCTCTGGCTTCTCGCCATCGGCAAACAAAATCACGTGTTCGTCCGTATCTCGTTCTAATTGCGAGAGTGTCCGCTGGAAATAAAGAACGTTGTTCTCCAGCGAAACCTGATTACTGTCTGGCGCAGGCCCCCCACCAATAGTCAGAAAGTGATCGTCCGCCGCAAGCGGATTAACCACAGCCAACAGCCCTAAAACACCCCAAAAGCTGAGAAAATGACGACGCATCACGGAACCTAACGACAAAACCTAGTGACTTAAATAACACGCGCCGGCAGTTCCATCGCCGAATTAACGGGCGCATCTCCTTAATATTGAACCCCGGTTAAAGCAAAATGGGGCGGTGGGGTACATCTGATGCTGGGGGATGAGCTTTGTACAATATAGCGATTTAAGAACTAAGTTCACGTGTTAAATGTCCCCCTAGACCATGAATCAACATCCTGAGAGTCCTGTTTACTGACCAGAAGCTGGTAAGATGCCACTCAGACCAGCCGAAATGGGGACAACCGTTGCGATTTCTCGTAGAAAGTCCGCAAAATCGGCTCAGACCGCATCCTCCGGCCAACGAGCTAGCAGCTTGCCCGTTTTTGCCAGCTGGCAAAGATAGGCGTAAGCCACTTGCCGGTATACGATGAATATTCGTCGGGTGCCCTGGTCTCTCTAGTGGAAGCTCGTCTCCCTTTATATTTGCGAAGAAATCAAAGCGGAAGAACATGGAAAACAACGACGAATCGCCCAAACGACGCCCCGACAAAAACAGCAACGGCGGTAATTTGTGGTATGTCGTCCTCGCTGGCGTCGCCATTTTCCTGGCCGTGCTTTATCTGATGCGCCCCACCTCAGATGAACTGTCTCAGCCAGAGCTGGAAAACCTGATCGCGGCGATGGAAAAGGACGCCAAGGGGGAATTCACCGGCAGCACCACCGTTAGCCGCAAAGGGAGCGACGACAAAGTTTCCAAGATCCAATACAGCAACTTACGCGACGTGGAAATCGGTCCGGCATCGGTTACCGGTAAGGTCGATCGCTACGATGCCGACTCGGCAGACCCTTCCAAAGCGACTACCAATGACCAAACCGTCGTCACCTATTTGGTTCGCAGCGAGAATGCTGCAGGCAAAATCCAAAACATGCTCGATGAGAAGGGCTTTACCGACTACAAAGCGGTCGGCCCTCCCAATTTCTTCGAGATCTACGGTGGCATGCTCTTGGTAATCGCCCTGGGGGTTTTGTTCTGCTATATGATGATTCGGCGCATTGGCGGCACGGGCAGCGCAATCGCCTTTGGCCGTAGCCGTGGCAAACTCCACATGCAGGACGATTTAAACATCTCTTTTGAAGATGTAGCCGGGATCGAGGAAGCCATCGACGAGGTGAAAGAAATCGTCGACTTCCTGCGTTCGCCAGAAAAGTACCAGGAACTCGGTGGCCGTATTCCCAAAGGCGTTCTGCTGGTGGGCCCTCCAGGAACCGGTAAAACGTTGCTGGCCAAAGCTATCGCGGGCGAAGCAGGCGTCTCCTTCTTCAGCATGAGCGGTTCTGACTTCGTGGAAATGTTTGTTGGTGTTGGAGCGGCTCGCGTACGTGATCTGTTTCAACAAGCCGCCGCAAAAAGTCCTTGTATCATCTTCATCGACGAGCTTGACGCCCTCGGCAAAACGCGCGGAGCGGGCCTTGTTGGCGGGCACGACGAACGCGAGCAAACGCTCAACGCCTTGCTGGTTGAAATGGATGGCTTTGAAGCGAATACCGGCATCATCCTGATCGCCGCAACCAACCGGCCAGAAATGCTCGACCCGGCTCTCCTTCGCCCAGGTCGATTCGATCGCCAGGTGCTGGTCGATCGGCCCGATGCTGGCGGTCGCGAAGACATCCTGCGCGTTCACGTCCGTAACGTCAAACTAGACGACACGGTGAACCTGAAAGGGGTTGCTGCGATCACCACCGGCTTTTCCGGAGCCGATCTAGCTAACCTCGTTAACGAAGCGGCCCTCTTGGCGGCTCGCAAAGGCAAAGTGGCGGTCGGCATGGAAGAGTTCGACGAAGGGGTCGAACGCGTCACCGCAGGGCTGGAAAAGAAGCAACGCGTCATGCACCAGGACGAAAAACTGCGGGTCGCCTACCACGAAAGCGGCCACGCCCTGGTCGCCTACTGCTTGCCGAACACCGACCCAGTCCATAAGGTATCGATCATCCCCCGCGGCATGGCCGCGCTCGGCTACACCATGCAGCGTCCCACGGAAGATCGCTTCCTGATGACGCAAAGCGAACTAGAAAGCCGTATCCAAGTTCTGTTAGCCGGTACTCTGGCGGAAGAGATGGTCTACGAAGAGATCTCAACCGGAGCTCAAAACGACTTGGAACGGGCTACCGAGATCGCCCGGAGCATGGTCACCGATTTCGGCATGAGCCGCCTGGGACGCGTCAATTACCGAGCCAGTGGCCGGTCGGCGTTCATTCCCGAGCAATCGGAAGAACGAGCCCGCTCGCACAGCGAAGAAACCTATCGCGAGATCGATCTGGAAATCAAACGCATCATCGACGAACTACTGCTTCGCACCAAACGAATGATGGAAGACCGACGGTCCGCCCTCGTAGCCCTCTCAGAGCGTTTGATGGAGCTGGAAGTAGTCGACGCCGACGAGCTCAAGCGGGTAATCGAAGAAACCTCCGACGGCCCACGCATCGTTCCCGGAACTGAAACCAAACGGACCGGAACGCCCAAAGAGATCAACGCCGACGATATTCCCCCTTCTTCAGGAAGCATGGACCAGGGAACCTAGTCGCTCGCCAACATCACGCAAACAAGCAAAGCCCTCACCGGGCGCGTCAGGCTTTCACGAAAAGTCTATGTCGCCCGGCGAGGGCTTTTTTCTAGATTGAGTCACTTCCATAAGTTAGGATGCTTGAACTTGCGTATTCGCATTTCCGCCTGGAAAATGACAAGAGATCAAGTATGTGGAATATCATCGGCAGGCTACTTTCCATTGGCCTAATAGTTGCGCTCGCATTCTGGAAAATGGCTCCACAACCTCAGGTACCGTACGACACCTGGTCGATCTCGGAAAAAGATGCCCTAAACGTAGCGGAAGCGACACTTCGTTATCAATTTGAACAGGCAGACAAGAGTCGCGAAGTAAGAAAAAAGAAGTGGCTTGTGCTAGTCTTTGGCGATTCTGCCTCCCCAGAATTTCTCTCCCGCTTTTCAGATCGCACGAATCTAATCGAAGAGGTTGGCGACGAGGAGCTTACCCCGAGCAAAATCGCTTTGTTTGCCATCCAACATGCCAAGCGCATTGACGCCACGACCATCTCAGTCACCACATCAACCATCGGTGTCGATCCTTCTGAGGACCGCCCAGTTCAGGCAGATCTTGTGGCTGTTCTTAAAGATGGGCAGTGGAAAGTCGATCCATCGCAGCCAAGCCAACAGTAACTTAGCGTCCTGACTCAAACCACGGATAGTGGCTCGCCATCGCTTCTTTGACGACCCCGGTGACGATCTGAATACTAACGGGCTTCTCTAATAGCGAGAAAACCTCTACGTCTTCGGCCTGGGTAGCGATCGCCGAGTCGAGCGCCCCTGTCAGCAAGATATAGGGAATATTGATTCCCATGCTGCGACACGCGGAAATCGATTCTAGACCGGTCCGCTGCGGCATGTGAAAGTCGAACAGCGCCACATGCACGATGGCTTCTTGGGCGACATGAATCGCTTCTTCACCATTGGCAGCCAAAAGTGGTGCGAACCCCCGACGGCTAAACACCTCGGCCATCGTCTCGCGAAACGAGCGATCGTCGTCAGTAATCAGCATCACAGGTTGGGTTGAATTTCGCATGGCTGGGCCGCTACGGAGAAACACAGGTGTTGGCAGAGCAACAAGTTCGATGCTTCAAAGTGCAAATATAGTTCCCATTCTTTGCAATTAATTGCTCTGGCAGCAATACCAATCAACCTAGCCCCATAAATTAGGACGAAAATCACCATAATGGCAGACAGAACGCCTGAGACAAAAAAACCGTTTTTTTCAATGCCTGCCATTCTGACAGACCGATCGACGCAAACTGCCCACTTTATCAGCAATTTTGATACTGAACGTGATTTTTGGCGGAAATCACAAGGGGTACTTATAACTAAGTCGTGATTCCGTTATAACTTGCAGCATGCGAGCGGCCCCCTTCGATGGTTGGTCGGAGTAGCGGCCGAGTGGCGATTTCGTCGTCCTTAAGCTATCTAGAGACAACACTTGCAAGCGAGATTCTACCACCAAAAGAATCTCGATTTCGGAAAGGGTCTGTGGTGAGCTCGGCACCCAATTTTTTTCAACGCAACGAATTTCTGTTGCGACGCCTGCATTCCTTGCTAGGCCTGGTTCCGGTTGGCGCTTATGTCATCGTTCACTTGCTGGTCAATGCGAGTGTTTTCGCGTCACCTAAACTGTTTCAGCGATTGGTGTTCCACATTCACTCCCTCGGGCCAATCTTGCCCCTGGTCGAGTGGACGTTCATCTTTCTGCCGATCATCTTCCACGGTGTTTACGGGCTGATTATCACCAAGGGTGGTCACCCCAATACCCAGGCCTACCCGTACAACAGCAATTTCCGCTACACCATGCAGCGGGCCACGGGCTTGATTGCCTTCCTGTTCATTGCCTGGCACGTCTTTCAGATGCACGGCTGGATTCATGCTGAGTTCTGGGAGAAGTACGTTGCCCACCCACTTGGCGGGGCGGAATTCTCCCCCTACAACGCCGCCAGTAGTGGGGCCGAGGCCATGCAAGGCTCGATCATCTTCCCCGTTCTGTACGCAATCGGCGTCCTGGCGACGGTATTCCACCTGTCGAACGGTATTTTCACCTTCGGCATCACTTGGGGACTTTGGGTTAGCCCTAAAGCCCAAGAGGGGGCCAAGCTGGTCGCAAATTGTCTCTTCGTCGCCTTGTCTATCGCCGGAATGGCCTCCATTGTTGGCCTCTATACGATGAGTAGCGAGCAGATCGCCGAAGTGCGTGTGCAAGAAGACGAAGCATATCAGATTTTGTCGGAAACCGGCGATATCTTGCCCAACGAACATAAGCACTCCAAAGAATCCGAGTTCTACACAAACGACGACGAAGAAGCCGACTCGGCTGAATCGGATCGTTAAAGCTACGTGACTCCTTTCGGTTAAAACGGAAAGGAGAAACGCCGCCAATGGAAAATCCAAGAGTCAAAGGTGGATGGGAATGGCAGAGAAGCGAGTCCTGGTTGTCGGTGGTGGTTTAGCTGGTTTGTCCGCCACCATGAAACTGGCCGAATTAGGTATCAAGGTCGACTTGATGAGCCTCACGCCGGTCAAACGCTCGCATAGCGTCTGTGCCCAAGGGGGTATCAACAGCGTCAACGACGCGACGCGGCAACTTGGTGATGACGAATACAAACACTTTGACGACACCGTTTACGGTGGCGACTTCCTGAATCACCAGCCTCCCGTCTACGAAATGGCGATGTGGGCCCCAAAGGTGATCGACTTGATGGATCGCCTCGGGGTGACCTTCAACCGCACCCAGGAAGGCTTCCTCGATCGGCGCCGCTTTGGTGGTACGCTTTACAAGCGAACTGCTTTCGCCGGGGCAACCACCGGGCAACAGCTCCTTTATGCCTTAGACGAACAAGTTCGTCGCTGGGAGGTCGAAGGCCTGGTCAAGAAGTACGAAATGTGGGACTTCCTTGGTCCTATCATGAATGACGAAGGGGACTGCGTTGGGGCCGTCGCCCAAGACCTTTTCAGCATGGAAATCCGCTCGTTCCGTGCCGATGCCGTCGTGATTGCCAGCGGTGGCTCTGGCTTGGTCTATGGCCGCTCGACCATGAGCATGACCTGCAACGGTTCTGCCGCCAGCCGTTGTTTTCAGGCAGGTGCCAAGTATGGCAACGCCGAATTCATCCAGGTTCACCCAACCGCGATCCCCGGTGCCGACAAGCTTCGCTTGATGAGTGAAAGTGCTCGTGGTGAAGGTGGACGCGTCTGGGTTCCTCGCAAGCCACACGACCCTCGTGCTCCGAAAGACATTCCCGATAGCGAACGTTTTTACTTCCTTGAAGAACGCTATCCGACCTACGGTAACTTGGTCCCGCGTGATATTGCCACGCGTGAAATCTTTGACGTTTGCGTCAACGACGGGCTAAGTGTCGAACAAGATCGCCAGTGCGTCTACCTCGACCTGACCCACATCGAAGCCAGCGAACTGAACCGGAAGCTGGGCGGGATCTTGGATATCTATCGCAAGTTCCAGGGTATCGATCCTTGCTACACTCCGATGCGTATTTTCCCGGCAGTTCACTACTGCATGGGTGGGCTTTGGACCAACTACGAGAAGAAAGAAAGCGGTGGACTGGTTCCTGGTTCGCCCACGAATCAAGCCACAAGCATCCCGAACCTGTACGCGATTGGCGAAGTCGATTACCACTACCACGGTGCCAACCGCCTGGGTGCGAACTCGCTGCTGAGCTGCATTTTCTCTGGCCTTTTCGTCGCCCCTGGCCTCGAAACGCTGCTCAACAACATGAAGCCTGGTTCATCCGCTGCCGACCAACCCGCTTCACTGTACGAAGCAGCCGCCAAGAAGCAGCAAGGTCGCCACGATGCGTTGCTCAAACAATCTGGCGACGAAAACCCATACCTGATTCATCAGGAACTGGGCAACATGATGACCAGCGCGGCGACCGTTGTGCGGGTCAATTCGCAACTGGAAGAGGGAATTAGCAAGCTGGCCGACTTGAAGCAGCGTGCCTGGAAGTGTGCCCTCTCGGATACCGGCAACTGGTCGAACCAAAACGTGCTCTTCACCAAGGCGTTGCAAGACATGTTCCCGATCGCCGAAGCGATTCTCAAAGGGGCCCTGGCTCGCGACGAATGCCGTGGGGCCCACTACAAGCCAGAGTTCGAACTGCCTGGCCTGACCTCGCATGATCCTGCCGAACATCGCCGCCAAGCCGAAGAGTGGTGCGACAAGTTCGAGGCCAACATCGACAAATTCCTCAAGAGTTCCATTGCCTCCTACGATGGGGATCACGTGGACATCACCTACGAAGAGGTAGATACCAGCATCGAACCACCTCGCCCTCGCCTCTACGGGCTGGTCGGCGCTGAAGAGATCAGTATCGTTTGGAACGAACGCAAAGCGAAAAAGAAAGCTGCCGCCCAAGAGGCTGCAGCGACGAACTAAAGAGGGTTGCCGCTCCGGCAGCCTAAGCCATCGCGAGCTGACTAGAAGTCAACGTATAAACTAGCCAATAGGGCCTAACCGATGATTGCCCACGCAAATAAGCCAAAAAACTTCTACGTGAAAATTCTCCGCCAAGATGGCCCGGGGAAGCCGAGCTATTGGCAACGGTTCGAGCTCGATTACGAGCCTGAGCTGAACGTGATTAGCGTGCTGCAGAAGATCGCGGCGAAGGCCAAGACTTCCAACGGCCAGAAGACCACGCCTGTTTGCTGGGACTGTGGCTGCCTGGAAGAAGTGTGTGGCGCTTGCACAATGGTGATCAACGGTCGCGTGCGTCAATCGTGCTCGGCATTGGTCGACAAGCTGCTGGAAGACGGCCTGGAAATCGAACTTCGCCCAATGACGAAGTTCCCGGTCGTTCGCGACCTGTTCGTCGACCGCAGCCGCATGTTTACCGCCCTCAAGAAGATCAAAGGCTGGATTCCTGCCGACGGATACTACGACCTAGGCCCCGGTCCGAAGCAATCTCGTTACGACCAGGAAACGGCTTACCCACTCAGCGAGTGCATGACCTGTGGCTGCTGCGTGGAAGCTTGCCCGCAGTACGGCAAGATCGAACTGATGCAGCGTTCGGGCGAATCTGACGAAGCGTTTGATGATCGCAAGACCGATGCCTACACCACTGGTTTCGTCGGACCGGCCGCGATCAGCCAGGTGGTGCTGTTCAACCTGCACCCAACCGGCAAGATGATCGCCCGCGACCGGCTTGATATCATGGCCCAAGAAGGCGGAATTCAAATCTGTGGCAACGCCCAGAACTGCGTGGCTGTCTGCCCGAAGAAAATTCCGTTAACAATGAGCATCGGCAAAATTGGTCGCCAAACGACCTTCAACACCCTTCGCCGCTGGTTCGATCGTGGTGCCAAGGCTCATTAATTGCTTGGGGCCAACGAGCAGGCTTGCCGAAAAAATACGACTTCCTATGCCCCAATGGGGCGACAGAATTTCTCAATCAATTCACCTCTGTCGCCCCATTGGGGCTCGTCTTTCTTCTTGACATTCCCTGCAGTGGCTTATTACGCCCCTGACTATTGTCGGTCGCCCCTTCAGGGCTTAGGAGCGACTTGCAACACTTCCTGCGACTTCCATATCACTCCCCGAACTACGGCCGATCGATGAGCACCTCTTCCGATACTTCCACCGGACGTTTTAGCGGTAAGGTTGCTTTGGTCACCGGGGCCAGCGATCGTGGAATCGGCGGGGCGATTGTCGAGCGACTCTCAAAAGAAGGGGCTTCGGTCGTCATTGCCAACCGGCACGAACCGAAGCGGGTTCTCAAACGGCTCGAACGGCTGAAAACGCCGCACCTCTTTCATACCTGCGACGTGACCAGCGCCGAGCAAATCGCGGAACTCAAGACGCTTGTAGACCAGCAATTCGGCAAGGTCGACTTTTTAATAAACAACGCCGGGATCGAGCTTTGCCAAAACCTGGAAGAATACGGCGAGGCAGAGTGGCAACAACTGCTCGACATCAACTTGTCCGGCGCCATTCGGATGACTCGGGCATTCCTACCGCTACTTCCTTCGCCCGGCGGTGTGATCTTGAACGTGGCATCTGCGTTAGGGCTGGGTGGATGCGTAGGCTTTTCCGTCTACAGCGCCAGCAAAGCAGGCCTGACTGGCTTCACGCAGTCGCTGGCCTGGGAGCTAGGGCCCAAGAAGATCCGTGTCGTAGCGATTGCTCCAGGCATCGTCACAACCCCCATGGCAATGCGCTTCGCCGATGAATGCGAGTCACGGGAAGAAGTCGAGCAGCTTCGCCAAGACATCGAGTCCGTTCACCCGCTGGGCGTCGGTGCCCCGCACGATGTGGCCAATGCGGTCGCCTTTCTGGTTTCGGACGAAGCCAGTTGGATCACCGGCATCACACTCCCCCTTGGCTGGGCACCACACTACGACTTGCCGATGCACCGGTACGTGTAAAACGACGCTCACAACTCAAATTAATGCTGCGCTGTCACGCGTTTTCGGTAGCAAGAAAATCTAACGCAATCTCGGCGGCCTCTTGCGTCTTCTCGTACGGAACCATGTGCCCACACTCTTCCAGTTCGATGAGTCTCGCGTTGGGCAAATGCTCGGCGTAATACTCGCCATGAGCGGCTGGGATCAACTTGTCTTGCCGGCCCCAGATCAACTGCACTGGGCTATCGAGGCGATGCAGATGATTTTTCAATTTTGGATTGTGCAGGTACGGATTCCAACCAACCCGGGCCGTTGCTTCGCGAGCGCGTAGCCACATCAAGATGCGTGGGTCGTTCGTATCGCTGGGGAAATAATCTTTCGCTTCCTGGCTCTCTGGATCAAAGAACAGCAGCTTGCGGAGATCGTCGAATTCATCGATGAACAGCTCCGCCATCGGAGCCCCTTCCAGATGCAGCCCAGCGGCGGCGATCATGACCGTCGGACCGATCAAGCGTGGACGCAGCAATTTCACTTCCGAGGCGATCCAGGATCCCAACGAATAGCTGACCACCGGAACGTCTTCCAACTCTAGCATTTGAATCAGATCGACATAGTGCCACGCCAGATCGCCGATGTCTTCGATCTGGTCGAGCCCTTCACTTAAAGCGAAGCCGGGATGAGCCGGCAAGTAAACGGTGTGCTTCTCGGCCAATTTTTTGTGAAACGCGATCGGCTCGGTCTCGCCACCAGCCGAATGCAGATAGAGCAGGGGAGGGCCTTCCCCCAAGACCGTGAGCTGAGTTTTCTTGCCGGCGACGTTGAGCGTTTTGTTTTCGAGTTTCATTGGCGTAGTTTAAATCTTAGGTAGGTCAGGGTGTGCCTGACATCTTGAAGATGAGATCGCGACTGCCAGGCACAACCTGGCGTACGAGAACGAGGCCGTTGCTAACCGCCAACCGTTGCGTTCAGTTCTTCCCGGAGACCTGGCATAACCTTCTCGGCGAAAAGCTTCATGCTTTTACACGTCAAATCGTGAGGCAGCGTTCCTAGCTGGAATAGCCCCAACAAGTTACCGACACCCAGCTTCTTGATGCGTTCAGAGAGTTTCTGGCGGACAGTATCGGGGCTACCAACAATCGCGTAGCCACCTGCCTCGATATCTTCCCGCGTTTCGCAAGTACTCATGAACTGCTGCAGGCCCTTTTGAATACCGGCAATCGAACGAGCCGAGGTGTAGCCGGGCGGAAAGACGACCAGCCCCTTGAGCAGTTTCTTCACGAAATACCACAAGTGCGGTTCATACTCAGCCCAAGCCTGTTCGTCGGTTTCCGCCGTATAGATCGGCAGCAGCCAACCGAGTTGCTCGGGATCGGCGGTGTAATCGCACTTCTCACACGCATCGCGGAACATATCAAAGTTCCGCTGGAAGAAGTCCATGTGGAAGTAAGGAATGCCCATGTAGGCAAAGCGGCGTTCGGCTACAAACTGAATTGTCTCGCGACTGCCTGCCCCAGGAATCCAAATCGGCGGATGTGGCTGCTGGATCGGGCGCGGCCACGGATTCACGTACTTCAGCTTCCAATGCTTGCCGTAATGCTCGAACGGACCTGGCTCGGTCCAGGCTCGCATGATCAAGTCAAACGCTTCTCGGTACATCTCGCGAGCGAATGTCGGGTTCTTCGAGAAGCTGTAATACTCTGGGCCACCGCCAACCACCAAGCCAGCAATCAAACGACCGCCGCTAATGCAGTCGATCATCGCGAATTCTTCGGCACAGCGTGTTGGTGGATCGTAAAACGGAATGGCATTGCCGACGACCGCGATCTTGCAGTTCTTGGTTTGGCGGGCCAAGATCGACGCCATCAAATTGGGGCTTGGCATCGTTCCGTAAGCGTTCTGATGGTGTTCGTTGACGCAAACCCCATCAAAACCCAACTCATCGGCCAGCACCAACTGATCGAGATAGTTATTGTAAAGCTCGCCGCCATGCTGCGGATCGAAGATCTCGTTAGGCAGCCAAGTCCAGGCCGTCTTATAGTTTTGCTCGAAGTCGTCCGGGAGCCGGTCCCAAGGCATCAGATGGAAGGCGAAGAATTTCATGGGTGTTTGCTCGTCAGAGATAATCTGGTCCCCTCGCCCCCGTCCACGGGGGAGAGGGCTAGGGTGAGGGGGCGAACCTGGCACGCACTTCCGATCTCTTACCTGGTCCTCTCCCCAAAGGGGCAAGGGAACCGGACAAGCAGGTACGTTCACCTCTCTCTCGAATTCCTAATAAAGTCGCCAAAATACCCATTCATGGCAACCCGAGAAGTTCGTTTTCTGCCTGGTACGAGCGCAAAAAAACACCTCGGAAAGGTGCGAAACCAATCCGAGGTGCCGGTTATGTCAAAATGGCGTAAGTAGCACTTACTTGGCCATTTCCAATTCTTTCCGACGTTCAGCGACAACTTCTTCCTGAATATGGGACGGAGTCGGCTTGTAGCTGCCCAGTTCCATACTGAAGGTACCCTGACCTTGGGTCATGCTACGCAGTTCGGTGGCGTAACCGAACATGGCAGCGAGTGGAATTTCAGCCCGAATGACGGTGGTGTCACCATTCATATCGGTTTGATTGACCATACCACGACGAACAATAATGTCGCCGGTGACCGGACCTTGGAACGCTTCAGGAATTTCAACTTCCACGTTCATGATTGGCTCGAGCAAGGTCGGCTTCATCTTCATGAAGTTTTCGCGGAAGCAGCCTTGAGCAGCAATTCGGAACGCCATTTCCGAGGAGTCCACATCGTGGTACGAACCATCGGAAAGGGTAACTTTCATGCCCACCACAGGGAATTCGGCCAAGGGCCCCTTACCCATGCAGTCTTCAAAACCACGCTGAACGGCCGGGATGTATTCCTTAGGAATACGACCCTGGCTGATCTTGTCTTCAAACACAAAGTTTTCGGCATCTTCGGTGTCTTGCGCCAGCGGCTCCATCGATCCGACGATATGAGCGAACTGACCGGAACCACCCGTCTGCTTTTTGTGCTTGTAGTTGTACTCGACCAATTGCGTTGGGCTTTCGCGATACGAAACCTTCGGTGGGCCGGTGACGACTTCCACCTTGTATTCGCGGCGAATACGCTCGACGTAAACGTCCAAGTGCAACTCACCCATGCCTGCGATGATCGTTTCGTTCGTCTCAGGATCGGTGAACACGTGGAAAGTGGGGTCTTCCTTACGGAAACGCTGCAACGCTTTGCTCAGCTTGTCGCTGTCGTCTCGGCTCTTCGGGGCGACCGAAATCTTGATCACCGGGATCGGCACGAAGATGTTTTCCAACGAGCAGAACTCGCGTTCCTTGGCGTAGGTATCACCAGAAGCACAATCGACACCGGTCACGGCGATAATATCACCGGCACCAGCCGAATCGATTTCTTCACGCTTGTTCGAGTGCATCCGCACGATACGAGCAAAACGTTCGGTCTTGCCGGTACGCTGATTGACGTAAGGTTGTCCCTTTTCAATCTTGCCCTGGTAAATCCGCATGAAGGTCAACTGACCGTACGGATCTTCGACAATCTTGAATGCCATACCAACGAACGGCTTGCTGTTGTCGCAGGCCAGCGGAATCTTGTCTTCCGATTCGTGGAACGTATTCGCGGCGTACTTCACTTCCAGCGGCGACGGCAGGTAACGCACGATCGCGTCCAGCAGCGTTTGCACGCCCTTGTTCTTGAAGGCCGTTCCCATGAAGACTGGCGTGATCTGCAGACCAACAACGGCGTCGTGCGTGGTCTTGTAGATCAATTCGTTCGGAACTTCTTCTTCGGAAAGCAACAGTTCCATGATCTCGTCGCTGTAGTTCGACAATGCTTCGAGCATGTCGTGACGAGCCAACTGAGCCGTTTCAACCAAGTCGTCTGGAATCGCTTCCTTACGGACCGTTTCGCCCTGTTGGCCATCGTAGTAAATGGCTTCCATTTCGATCAGGTCGACAACACCCTTGAAGTTCTCTTCCTTGCCGATCGGAATTTGGTACGCGATTGCATCCACGCCCAGCTTGGCACGCATCTGCTTGATCACGCTGTCGGGGTTGGCACCGGTTCGGTCCATCTTGTTGATGAACGCCAGGCGCGGAACCTTGTACCGCTTCATTTGGCGGTCGACGGTGAGGGACTGAGCTTGCACACCACCCACCGAGCAAAGCACGAGGATCGCACCGTCGAGAACGCGAAGCGAGCGTTCCACTTCGACGGTAAAGTCAACGTGGCCCGGGGTATCAATCAGGTTGATCGGGTGACCATTCCAGGAAACGCTGGTAGCAGCGGAGGTAATCGTGATCCCTCGCTCCTTTTCCAGTTCCATGTGGTCCATGGTCGCACCGTCGCCACCACCACGAACTTCTTCGATCTTGTGGATACGTCCGCTGTAGAACAGGATGCGTTCGCTCAGAGTCGTCTTACCGGAGTCGATGTGAGCCGAAATACCGATGTTTCGTAGTTTCTTCAGGTCCATAATGTCACGATTGAAATAAATAACAGGTGTAAGGGAGCAAAGGGTTCGGCTCTCGCTCAGGGAAGGGGAAAAGCGCGAACCTAAAATCGGAAACAGAATCCGGTAAACCGCTGCTGACTCGTCTCGGACACTGGGCCCAGTTTGCCCTAATATGGGCTCGCGGAGCCTGCGTATAGTGATCCAGCATCTTACTGGTTTTGGCAGTTCCCGCTAGATCACTTGGGAATGCCGGCGCACATGTCGAGAGGGGAACGTCAGCTAAGCGGCTGCTGAAATTCCTGGTCCCACCACAATGGGACGTCGCGTCGAAAGAATGAGAAGATGGATGGTCTTCATACAAAATGCGGGACTAAAAATCCCTGTAAAGGCTTAACTGATTGATAGTTAACACCGGCGCGTGATTTCCGAAATCAACTCCCCAACCCTTAGTCAGAGCCATGAAGTGTTAAGGGACGGCTAAGTGCCCTAACCACGCTGCTCTTCTACTGTATACCAAGGCCCTCAGATGGGGAAGGCGAAATTTTCACCGATTTTTATCATTGCGGGCAAACCTGTTCGGCTTCCGAACTTTAGATAGTCGTGCTGTGGCAAAGGTTCGCGCGGGGAAATCTCTTTCTTTTAGTCACTCACATCCAAAGCAGTGTGAAGCACTGAATGCCATAGGCCAGGCAGATTAACCCCAGAAAAAACAACAAACCCATTGCATCACTGCGTCGTTTTGGGGAAGCCCAATGAAGGACTAGGCAGGTCAACGAAAACAGGGCTCCTACGATTCCCGCAATAATCAATACGCCATTGAACTGCGTGATACGCTCGTACCATTCGAGACTCATGACACCCCTGACCTTATGAAAGTGTGTATACCCACACCCCTATTCGGTCAGAATGTAACCATATTGAAGAGAAACTCTTACCGTTTCGGTTCGCGGTAAGGCTGGCGTTTCTCGTACAGGGCCAAACGGTGCTGCAGGAACGGCTTTTCTGTGCGAGGAGCAGCTTTAATGGCCTCGCCCACCCGCTGTTTGGCGGTGTCGAATTGCCCCATTGCTGCTTCGGCAGCGGCAAGGGTGTCGTAGAAACGGAAGTCGACAAAGTCGGTTTGGGCGACGGCTGCTTTGGCGAACCTTAGTGCCAGTTCCGGGTTACGGAATTTGTCGTCTGGGCAGGTCGCCAATATCCAGGCCAAGCCTTGCTGAGCGCGCGGCAAGTCTTTTTCCAAGGTCAGGGCTTGCTTGTAATCGAGAATGGCTTCTTTCCAATAACCTAAATCGCTGTAGGCATCGGCGCGATTGGCAAGCACCATCGCATTGTCAGGTGCCAACTTGATGGCCTGACCGTAGGCAATCATGGCCGACTCGTAGTTCTCTAGGCGGTAGAAGCAATGGGCCTGACCGGTCATCGCGCCAACGTCTTTGGGATTCGCTTTGAGAACTTGCTGGTAAGCCTGGAGTGCCGCAGAGAACTTGCCACCTTCGTACAGCATTTCTGCTTTGTTATAGAGAGCCGTATCGAATTTGGGATTCAACTGATAAGCGGTGTCGAAATCGCTCAGTGCCTTCTCGGTTTCTCCGAGCACAGCGTAGCTGAGCCCGCGATTGTGGACGGCTTGCCAATGCTTGGGGTTCTTTTGCACCGCCAGCGTGTAGTCGGTTAGTGCAGCCGCTTCAAATTTACGAATCTCCGCCGGATCTTCTGATTCCAGCGAAGCCACCGAATAAAGCTCTCCCCGCTTGTTTCGCGCCCACGCTTCCAAGTTGTTGAAATACTCGACTTGGGGCGGAGCAAGTTCTAAATGGGCAGACGTCGTGCAGAGTTCAATCACCTTCGTCAGCTCTTCCTGAGTCTGAGCCGTATCGCTCAACTTAGCGGCTTCGGTGATCAAGGCCTTTACATCTTGGCCCCAGCCAAGCGAAGCACTTGCCAGCACGATCCAACCCACGAAAGCTGTTTGGAGATATGTCTTCTGCATCACCAGAAATCTCGCCACGGAAATAGAAGAACCCCCTAGGGGGATGCCAAACGGGAACCGGCGGCGAATTTAGCGAGTTCCCCGGACCAGCGATAGAGCGATTCGCGAGAGTGATAGCATGCCAAATGGCATCAGGGAAACGAGCGCCATCGGGAAGCGGGCCAGTAAATCTCAGAAACAACGCCTATCAGATGATCTGCCGGCACCGCGTAGGGATGATGCGTATCGTCGTACTCGTCCCTCCAAAGTCGCGAATCGGATGAATTGGTCGTGAAGTCCCCCAACACGAAATACTCGTCCTCTCCCAAGATGGCAGGCTTGTCGACATGCCCCCAGAGATGCGGACCATGGGAAAAAAGAGAGTCTTCAAAGTGATCGACATAGGTCAGTCCTTGAAGGTTGGGCGGCAACTCTAACTTCTTGCCATCGGCATACACGGCTCCTCCTTCAATCGTGATTGTTTCGCCAGGAAGCCCCACCAATCGCTTCACATAAGGGACCTCCGGTTCATTGGGATATTTGAAAACAATTATGTCCCAGCGTTTCGGTTTCTTCCATTTGGCTACCATAACTCGATCTCCTGGAAATACCTCCGGATCAGGCGGCGGAGACTTCGTGACGTGGAAGTTCTCACAGATCATCTCCACATCGTCGCCTCCAAGAATGCCTGGACGATAGAGCGAGGCACTCCCGTACCGCGGCGCACCACACTCCTCGCAGACAGAACAAACATGTCGCCCGAGAATCGTGGGGGACATTGAGGAGGCCGGAACGACATAAGCTTCCAACAGAAACGGTTTAACCACAAACATCGTCAACAACAGAGTCACCACCGGAGCCAAAAAGGTGGGCATCGCGATCAAAAACGAAGGACGCAACGGAACGCGAATGATGTACGAGATAGCCAAGACCGTGATCGCTACCCACAGTCCCACATTCACGAACAAACCCATCGGCAAAGCAATGCTGGGAGGCATCCCTGACTTGGCTATCAGCGCCATGAAGATCGCATTGATCACTCCAGTCCCAACAATGGAAACCAGCGCAGCCAAAAGAATTTGACCGAATTTGTACTGGGACACTTTCGCCCAAGTGAGCCCTAGGCGGCATCCGAGCAACCAAAGAGCAAACGTTAGAAGCCACAACACCAAAAAGAGAATTATTGCCATGGATGTATTGATCAAGAATAGGAACTGCCGCACGTGGCAAGCGGAAAATTACAAGCCGTTCACGAGAGGCAGTCCAGAGAACTCAAATCTGCTACTTGCCAGAGAAACCACCCGGCGTTCACAACAAGCCTAATCCTCGGTATCACGCAGCATCTCAATTTCAGCTTGAAGCCGGCGGGCTTTGGCTTGATAGAGGGGGAGTTCTCGGATTGTACCAGAGCGGACCTGTTTTTCCAAGTTTCTTTCTTGCTGCACGAGGGCCTTGATACGGCGTTCATGAATCCGTTGTCGAGCAGCCACGGTCGAGGCAAGTTCCAGTTCTGCACCGGCCAACTCAGCTTCCGCCGAGAGCACCTCATGGAAAGATCCAACCCCTGATTTGTATTGCTGTAGCGTATGCTCATAAGCGGCCGCCAACGTATCGCGCCGCTGGTGGAGCAGCTCGTCTAACTTCCCTTGCACAGAAACCGGCGGTGTCTTTGCGGCGTCAGGTTTCGCTCCGTCTTGTGCGATCGCAAAAAGACCAACGCACATGACAATCACCACCGCCGCGAACCATGAGGTACCTCGCATGGAAAACTCCTTTCAACAAGAACGAAAAATGGCCCCGATACAACGGGACCATTTCACTGCTTTATAGGGCGGCAATGCCACCATTTTTAAGGATATCGCTTAAGGATCTCGCGATAACTTTCCTCAGTCCCCTTGAGGTACTCGATATAGGTTTTGAGGAATTGTGATTTGACTTTTAGATAATCTTCCTGGCGTCGTTCGTTCGCCTCGCCAGCTTCGATTTCTTCTTGCCATTCACGCAAACGAATCATGCGAGTCTTGTAGGCATCTCTGCCGTGTAGCTCGAACTCGGCATCAGCTAGTTCAATTTCGGCTGCGAGTGCCACATCAATACCCACTCGCCCGGCATCGTATTTTGCTTTGCTTGCTTCGTAGAACTTTTCCAAGATCGTAAAACGCTCGCGTTTCATATCGTCGAGCCTTGTGGTGAGCTCATTCAGATGGCCTAGCCACTTCTCCCGTTCGACCTGACGAATCTCGGCTCCTTTTTTACGCAAAGCCATGTTGGCTTTGAACAGCTGTTCGCGTAGCTCATTCGCTTTTTGCTGTTCCTCAATGCGCTCCTCGGTAATGGCACCGCCACTGCCGAGACTCTCTTGATCCTTCAGCTTTGCGGCAAGCTGCTTGACCAACGCGTCCAACTCTTCGAAGCCCATCTCGTCGTACGATTTGGCTGGTTCTTGCTCGACCTTAGAAACCGTTTCTGTCGACGTATCATCGGCATCAGACGTCTGTTTCTCCTGAGCGAAAGTTGCCGATGCGGCCACGGCAACTAGCAATACAATCACTGGCCAAAGGGTAGGGGGGTTCATCCTTCTGACTCCCAAAACAACTCCTCGAAACAATTGGTGGCCGGCCACTTTCAACGTAGCAAATCAGACGCCTAGCCACCAAGGTGGAAACCGCAATTCCTCACTATTGGTGAGGATAGGTCATTTTCCAAGGGTCGAGAGCATCTTTCAGGGCTTCTGGCTCGATTTCGCCTTGTTCTTCGGCGAGTTCTCGAATTGTCTTACCGCTAGCAAATGCGTCTTTGGCCATCTTGGCGGCTTTGTCGTACCCAATCAACGGATTGAGACTGGTACACATCGACAAGCTTTGTTCGACGGCCGCGTTGCACTTGTCTTCGTTCGCTTCCATTTCAGCCACACAGAATTCGACAAAAGCATCGCACGAGTTGGCCAGCAAATGAATGCTTTCTAACACCGTGTGCCCCATAATCGGCATCATGATGTTCAACTGAAAGTTTCCTCCAGCGGCACCAGAAAGCGCAATGCAGCTATCGTTGCCGATGACCTTAGCCGTCGCTTGCATCATACTTTCGCTCATCACCGGATTCACCTTGCCTGGCATAATGCTGCTGCCAGGTTGTCGGGTTGGCAAAGCCACCTCGTAGAACCCACAACGAGGACCACTTCCCAGCCAGCGAATATTGTTGGCCAAATTAAACAACGTGGTCGCAATCGTTTTCAACTCGCTATGGCATTGCACCAAGCCGTCGCGATTGGCATTCGCCTCGAAATGATTGACTGCTTCCATGAAAGGAATATCCAACCCTTCAGCCAACGCAGCACAAACCTTTTCCGAGAACTGCGGGTGGGTGTTGATTCCGGTACCAACTGCCGTGCCGCCAACCGGTAGCTCTAAGACCGATTCCAAGGCAATCTTGGCACGCTTGATTGAAAGCTCGATCTGGCGAGCGAACCCGCTGAACTCTTGCCCTAATCGCAAGGGCGTGGCATCCATCAGGTGGGTACGACCGATCTTAATGATCTTGTCCCAGGCCTTGGCCTTTTCATCAAGCGATGCATGCAGCTTTTCCAGGGCCGGAATGAGCTTCATTTGGATTTGCATTGCCACGGCCACATGGATCGACGTGGGGAATGTGTCGTTGGTGCTTTGCCCCATGTTGACGTGGTCGTTCGGGTGGATCGGTTTGGCGACCGCGAGACGATCGCCCCCCATGATTTCAATCGCCCTATTACTGATCACTTCGTTAACGTTCATGTTGCTCGAAGTGCCGCTACCGGTCTGAAAAATATCGATCGGAAACTCACCGTCGAACTTCCCTTCGCGTACTTCCGCGCAAGCCGCTAGTAGCGCCTCGACCTGCTTGTCGCTGAGCGGGTTCTTACCGGTGCCGGTCAATTTGCCCAAATCTCGGTTGGCGATCGCGCAGGCAAATTTGACCCATCCCATCGCATGAATCAGCGCCGGCGGCAATGTCCAACCGCTGATCGGAAAATTATCGACGGCACGCTGGGTTTGGGCGCTGTAATAGGCGTTGGCAGGGACCTGAACTTCCCCCATCGAGTCTTTTTCAATACGAAATTCGGACATCTTAATGCGCCTTGTATGAGGGTGGTTGGTAAGTGCTAGCGTTGCGGGTTATCGGCGAGATCCACTAAAGAGAACAGAAGGTTAACCGCAGAGAGCATGAAGAAAGAAAACGTAATCAACGGTTGAGTAAATTACGCGGATTAGATCAGTTTAAACGATCTAGAATCCAGCCTGGGAGCATCGGTTTCGTGTCCGTGAAATCAGCCCAGCTTGAGATTCGATTCCTTCCTTAGCCTCTCCATTGCCTTGGCACTCTAGAGCAACTTTATCGCCTAGCAAAAATATTCTACCAGTCAGAATTCTTGCCATTCTAGGGTGGTTTCAGGGGAGACGGAAGAATACCTTAACGAGGGGTTAGTCATCAAAGATGCCTTCCCCAAATTTGCGGGGGCGTCCCGAGCTAGAAGTTTCCGCAGAGCGGCTATGCGGCCCCTTCAGTGTCGAAGCATCTTCACTCCGCTCGATCGTCTTTGCCGCCGAATCTTGCTGGGGCACCTCTTTGGCGGGCGAAGGATGCTCGTGATCATCGTCATGATCGTAGTCTTCGCCGGCATCGATAAAGAAATCGTCGTACTTCGAGCGATAACCAGGCCGCTTCGCCTCTTCAATCTCGTTGTGATATTCCGCAATCACCCGCGTTTGAATTTGCTCGCGACATTCGGAATTAATGGGGTGTGCAATATCGGCATACAGCTTGGCGCGTTGATCGCTACCACGTTCGACTTGGGGCTGTTTCAACTTCATGCCACATTGATTGCAGTAACTAGCCCGCAGATGATTCTTGCAGCCGCAACTAGGGCAATGCCCGGTCAGCTTGCGGCTGGGCATCGCTACAAAGGGCCCATTGGCTCCTTCAATGATTTTCAGGTCACGGATCACAAACGCATCGTCGAAGGTAATGGAGCAAAACCCCCGCAACCGATCGCTAGAATCTTCCATCAGTTTGATGCGAACTTCGGTGATTTTCACGGCTGCAAACTCCAGAGACGTTATGACGCGGTGTTAATTTCTCAGGGCCCGGATTCCACAGGTTGTGACAGGGAAAACCATGCCTACGTTCGCGGCACGCAATCGGGCGGCAACTCGCATTGCGTGAGGGCGATTCCGACAAATGGCGAAATAGCCAGAACCACTGCCTGACATTTGGTGGGCAACGACATCCAGTTGTTCGCACGCGTTCGCCACACGATCGATTGTCGACGACAACTCTCGCGCCGGCAAACTAAGTCGATTCGTCAACGTCGGTGGCAGCGACATTTGTTGATCCGACTGCAGGGAGGCCAGCAACGGCTGCGCGGACTCAGGCGATGCGGGGATACGACATCGTCGGAAAACTTCAGGGGTTGAAAGCCCGCCGGCTGGGCGTATCAGCACCAAATCGAGCCGTTTTCCCGGGAAAGTCGCAATCTTTTCGCCCCTGCCGGTCGCCATCGCCAAGCCACTGCCCAGTTGACCAGCATGCAGGAAAAACGGAATGTCGCTTCCCAGCGAGGCGGCCAATTCACTCAGCCGATTTATCGAACACCCCAAATTCCAAGCTAAATTAGCCGCCATCAGTGCGGCCGCAGCATCGCTCGACGCGCCACCAAAACCAGAGGCAGAGGGAATTCGCTTGCGCAAAATAATCCGCGCTCCGTGTGGGACATTTTCTTCTGTTTGAAGCAGCTTGACCGCTCGGTACACCAAGTTGCTTTCCATCGGGGGAAGGTCTCCCAGAAATTGAGCTGGGTCTTCCCATTGGTTGGCTTGGGCCGTCTGTCCCGTTTCCCAAGCACAATCAAGCTCGATCTCGGAAGTTGCCAGGGGCGTGATTTCCAACCGATCAAATAACGAAACCGCCACCATTACTGTTTCCAACTCATGAAAACCATCTGGTCGCTTCTCGAGCAATTCCAAAAAGAGGTTGATCTTCGCCGGAGCAAGGACGGATACCTTGGAGGCTAATCGTTGCAACAACATCCGTGCCACCCTGCCGAAACTCAGCAAGCCTCCGCCCAATCTCGAAAGTCGCCCTGTCACAAAAGGCCAAGCGATCTAAGAAAGCGGAAGCCGCGTGAAGCCAATTCGCTGTTTCAATACTAATTGCGCACACTACAACCAATGGTAGCGTGTTAACGCAATTTATCCCCCCCTCCAGACTCGGTCAAGGTAAATCACTGGGGTTTCGCCACCTATCTTCCGATCGCATTCGGTTAGGCAAATTCACACCGTTGTTCCTGGGTAATCTCTAGCTCATTTCGGCCAATTACCACTTTCGAAAACCGGAATTGCGCAGCTCCCCCCACCGTTACTGGCAAGAACATCCCAGTTTGCCCTGCCCGCAATGCGTTTTGTTCACTAAAATCGCCCCTTTGGTATTGAGGCCTGCGCCAGCAATCGAGGCGAGCCAAGTTTGAGAAGCCCCGAATTGGTGGCCTAGAAGCTCAATTAGCGGCTTGGATTACTCGCGCACACATCAATACGCCATGCAACTGGACTCGCAATCATGTCAGAACCTCGAATCAATTCCGTCCGTCATTTCCTCTGCGGTTTGGCGATGGGAGCAGCCGACGCGGTGCCAGGAATTAGCGGCGGAACAGTCGCCTTGGTGCTGGGCATCTATCGCCGCTTGGTCGATGCCATCAGCCAAGTTAACGGCCAGACGTTTCACTTGTTGCGGAAGCGAGACTGGAAAGCCCTTGCCGAACGGTTCGATATTTGGTTCCTGTTGGCGCTACTCGCGGGAGTTGCGTGTGGCATCTTAACGTTCGTCACCATCCTGCACGACCTCATTGGCGAGCCTGATCATCCCGCACGTACCAAGCCACTTGTTTACGCCACTTTTTTTGGGGCGATCGCTGGTTCAGGTTACTTAGTGACCCGCATGATCCATCCGAAAAACCGGCAACACCTTGTTCTTTGCATCGTTTTGGCGATCGTTGGGGGTGGGTTTGCCTATTGGTTGACGAGCTTGCCGGCACTAAACGATTTCACCACCGCTCCGAATCCGCTGGTTTCTTTCCTGCTCGGAGCGATCGCGATCTGCGCAATGATTTTGCCAGGGATCAGCGGTTCGTACTTGCTGCTCATTTTAGGTGCTTACCATTATTTCAGCGGTATCCCCAAAGCGATGGCCAAGGGGCAGTTGGTCATGGAGGATGTGTTTGCGTTTGCCTGTTTTGCCTTAGGTTGTCTGTTTGGGCTCCTTTCTTTCAGCAAATTCCTGAAGTGGCTCCTCCATCAGCACGAAGCCGCTACGCTTTCGCTGATGGGAGGTTTCATGATCGGAGCATTGAAGAAGTTGTGGCCCTGGGACGAAAGCGCTCCGGTCGAAAACCCTTATCCCCATGAAACCATCAGTTGCTTTGCGCTCATGGTTTTAGCAGCGGCGGTAGTCATTGCCATCGACTATATCGCCCGCCCCAAAGCAGCAGACCCGCTCTAAGTCGATCCCTGCCCCTTGCCCCCCCAACTAGGGAAGGCACTACCTTTGGCAGCGGGCGGTGCGCTGCCCCTAGAACAGAAGAACGTTTGGGGAATCGGTTCACGATTTCCCAAGTTCGGGCTATCGATCCGCAGTTCGAGCCTCTTAAAATTAAGAGCAACGCGCGGCTGGCCATTCATCGCTCCCAATTTCACGAGAACTATCGATATGCGATACGTAACAAGCTTGCTCCTCACCATGATCGCGATTTCGCCTGCCTGGGCGGACTCGCCCAAGCCAACCGATTGGCCGCAATGGAATGGTGTGCATCGCGATGCCGTTTCTCAAGAGACGGGCTTGCTTCAAGAATGGCCGGAAGGTGGTCCATCATTGGCCTGGAAGGCAACGGACCTCGGTGGCGGCGACAGCGCCCCTGCGATTGCCAACGGTCGAATCTATGGGATGAGCATTCAAGGTGACAACGAAGTGGTCTGGGCCTTGAATGAAAAGGATGGCCAGAAAATCTGGGGCACCAAGCTAGGCACTGCCTACGAGCAACGAATGCCTCAATCGAAAGAAGGGCCTGGCGGCACACCGACCATTGATGGTGACCAGATGTATGTCATGGGCATGGCCGGCGATGTCACTTGCTTGAACGTTGCCGACGGCGAAATCATCTGGCAACGTGATTTGCAAAAAGATTTTGGTGGGGTTGTGCCAATGTGGAGCTTTCGCGAGTCTCCCCTAGTCGATGGAGACAAGGTCATCGTTACCCCCGGAGGCAAAGAAGCGACCCTAGCAGCACTCGATAAAAATACCGGCAAAACCTTGTGGACAACCAAACCGCCAGCAGAAGAAGCAACCCCGCCTGCTGAACGTGAAGAAGGGGAACGCTCGGAAGGACGTGGCCGTCGTGGACCTGGGCGTGGCCCTGGCGGTCCGAAGCCAGGAGCGGCCTATTCCTCGGCGATCATGATTGAAGACGCCGGCCAGAAGCAATACGTGCAATTCACCTCCAAATCGTTGATCGGGGTGAATGCCGAAACCGGGGAACTGCTGTGGCAATACGATCGCCCGGCAAACCGCATGGGCATCAACTGCACCACGCCGGTCTTTCAAGACGGACTGATCTTCGCGGCCTCGGCCTATGGCAACGGCGGTGGCGCGGTGAAGCTCAACCAAACCGACGACGGCCAGATCGAGGCGGAAGAAGTTTACTTCACCTCGAACATGCAAAACCATCACGGCGGATTGATTGTCGTCGATGGCTGCCTATATGGTGCCAACGGTGGTAACGGTGGGGGTTTCCTGTCCTGCCTCGATTTCCAAACCGGCGAAGTCCTTTGGCGTGACCGCCAAGCCCCCAAGGGATCGCTGGCCATGGCCGATGGCCGACTTTATCTGCGTTCGGAAGAAGGGCCTGTGCTGCTCATCGAGCCCAACAAGGAAAAGTTCGTTGAAAAAGGTCGCTTCGAGCAACCAGACCGGACTAGCCAACCTGCCTGGGCTCACCCCGTGATCGCCAATGGCAAACTCTATATTCGCGATCAAAACACGCTGTACTGTTACGACATCAAAGCCAACTAACCCAGCGTGAAGACAAGCCCCCTGTTCTCTCCAACTGCGAGAATAGGGGGTCTTGGCCTCAATACCGCTTGAAAGGTCTTGAAATTAAGCAGGCGAAAAACCGTACGGCTTGACGAACCGTTTTCGATCGATCATCGTATTCATTAGCAAGTGTCTTTGGTCGGACCCTGTTATTTAAACAATTCAATACTCCCCCCGAGTGACGAACGTCCCCCGTGGTATCGTTGTTCCGACCACTTTATGTTCTGGTTCTATGCGGCATGCTCGCCGCTGGACACGCGCCGGCCTGGTTTCACTTGGCTACGTGTGGCGATACGTGCCAAACACATCATCATGATCGTGGTTCGCACACTCACGCCCACCCTAACCATGATACGACCTGTGGGGCTCACCATTGCTGCCACCACGATTCCTCTTCGGCGACTCGAACCGAACAACCTGGCGAGGAACCTTCCGATCAAGCACCACACCATCATCCCGATGGCTGTGTCGTTTGCCAATCGCTGGCCCTTGTGGCTGCCATTACATGGGTAAAGCCGGTTCGCGTTAGCTTGCAACCCGCTTGCGAGCAGATTGCGCTGCAAACCCAACTTCCCGTGTGCGACTCTCTCGTCGCCCTCTCGCAAGCACGGGCTCCTCCTCGGGCTGCTTAGGCAGCTTCCGGTGTCCCCCCTGACTCTCTAGCGGATTGCTGCGCTGTTTCGTTCCTCGAACAAGGGAATGGAATGCTGCGCAGGAAACCACGTAACGCTTGAATCAGGCTTCGGTACGGCTGTCATCGGATGTTTTACTCGCTTTCCAGGCGGTACCAACTTCCTCATCGATTCGTGCATGGCTTTGGCCTGCTCGTGTGACGAAGCAATGGGTTCCGCCGTCGATGCTACGACTGCTTACTAGGTCCGACCAAACCCGTTCGGTTGTGGCAAGGCGGCGGAACCTCTTTAGTTTAAGCACACACACGCTTCAACAAGAGGAAACGCTGGGCAAGCGAGTCTCTCATTTCAACATCGCGCGCAGCAAAGCCAGCGAGTTCGCTGGGCTACGTCTGCTCGTTCGCGACTTTCATTCGAACTTCCCTGATTAACAACTGCGCTACCAAGCCAACAAGGACGACCAACGGAGTCCCCGGAATCCTAAAGGGAACCGTAGGCTCCTGCTTCGTTTCCTCGCGCAGAAATCTAATAGCCCAAAACAATTGATCAATCATGAAATCAGCCCGTTCCGCGTTTACGCTTGTCGAACTTCTGGTGGTCATTGCGATCATCGGAGTCCTTATTTCCTTACTTCTTCCAGCTGTCCAACAAGCGCGCGAAGCAGCACGCCGGATGCAATGCACCAATAACTTGAAGCAGTTGACGCTGGCGATGCACAATTATGAATCGACCTACAAGCAGTTTCCTCAACCCGCCGGAGACTCGCTGTATGGCTATTCCACCCAAGCGAAGCTGCTCCCCTTCATCGAACAGGGCAATCTCTCGGACCTGATCGATTACTCTCAGCCCCTGCTTTCTGGCGTCGCAAACGATCCAGACTTGAACCCAGCGTTGGTCAATGTGGTTCGCCAACCACTTAGTGTGCTGCAATGCCCCAGCGATCCTGGTAATCCGCTATCGACCGAGAAAGGCAACGTCTGGGCTGGCGGCAACTACATGGCCAATGCGGGCCCGGGCAACGGCATGTCTTACTGCAGTCGCTCGGACACCGACGGGCTGTTCTGGCGGGGCTCGAACACCAAGTTTCGCGACGTCACCGACGGAACAAGCAACACGATAGCATTTGCTGAAACCTTGTATGGTCTGCGTGGTGACGATACGGCCGATCTCGTTGACTACCGCACGCAAATCATGCGTGTCAGTGGCGGTGGTCCTTGTTCCGCTCCGGCAGAATCACTCGTCACCCGTTCGGCAACGCGTTACGAAGGACGCCGTGCTGGCCAATGGATTCGCAATATCACGTATCAAACGCTGATCAACGCGTTCTTTCCTCCGAATGCCAAAACCCCCGATGTTTCGCATCACGGCGAAGCAATCTCTGGGGCACGCAGCCAACACCCTGGCGGCGCAAACGTTTCGCTATGCGACGGCAGCGTCCGCTTTGTTACGGAAACGATCGATCTAGCTACGTGGCGAAACTTACACAACCGCCATGACGGCCAAGTACTCACCGGCTTCTCGCAATAAGCGAACCTAATAGGGAACTTCCCATGATTCAACTCACAGGACGGCAAGCAACCATCGTGCGTCTGGCCTGCTTCGGTCTGGCTTGCCTTGCCATCCTAGGCTGTGGGCCCCGTCCCGTTACGCAGATGCACGAAGTCGTCCTGCCCGATTCGTTTGAAGCAGACGGTACATCGTGGACGCGGCAACCTTGGTCGGACAAGCATGACAAAAGCTTGGACTCATTTTTCAAAAAGCAAATGTACTTAGCAGAAAACCCAGCCTTTCAAGGCGAACGCGTCTGCTACGAAGACAACTCCGGCACGCATCGCTGCTACTGGGTAACCGCCGTCGGAGATTCCAGTCGCTGGATCTTACTGGAATTCCACGGCAAGAATTTCCACCCCGCCGTGGAAGGCCAAGGAGCCCCGTTCGATCAACTGCAAAGAAAGGCCCCCTAACCATGGATGTCCTTCATGGGCTGATCCACTCGATTCTAAACAACGGAGACGCGGCGCTGCTGAGCGTCGGTTGTGGCGTTGCTCTCATTTCGCTGGCCTCGAGCTTTATTTGGTCTCGGCAATGGTATCTATTGCCGATCCCTTTAGGGCTGTTGGCATTGACCGGCTTCCTTCTGAACCCGTTGGCCGATTCCCGTTCGGCCTTCGAGTTACGCCAGATACTGCTCGGTCCTGATTTTCATTTGGCGGCATGTGTCCTGCAAATCATCCTCTCCGCAGCCAGCTTTGCGGTAGGACTGCGCCTGGTTGCTCAGCCTGAGAACTCACGCTGGAAGGTGCTCTTGGCCAGTCTCTGCTGTGTTCCTCAGCCAGTGGTTGTTTTGTCGATGCTGCTTATCGAACAACAGTGGCTATCAGCGCAGTTCGGTGCTCGTCCGGAATGGGTCGGCACGGTCGTTCCTCTGCTGATGCTGGCAATCATGCTTGGAGCAGGCGCCGTTTGTTGGCTTTTGCCCAACACTTGGCTGGCGTTATGCCAACTGACTTCTGCGCTATTGCTCGGCGTTGCCAGTTGCTTGTTCACGACTACGGCAAACGCGTTGCCCCTTGGCAATCAAGCCGAACTGGCCACCCATGCCGTATATGCCTTGGTACCGGCAGCCCTGCTTGGCGTAGTTTGCCTGGCAATCGGCATAGTCTGGGAACGGTTATCCACCTCCCGCGCTCACTCCCAACGACTCAACCGTATCTCTCACAGGTAAATCATGAACACGGTGACCAATCTTTTTTACGTTCTCTCGAATGCGTTGCTGATCCCGGTGATGATCTTGCTGTTGGTGTCGCTCGCACGTGTGCTTGTGCAATGCGGCAGAACCTTACAGGAATTCATCGCCCGCAGCCGAGAACGAACCGAGCGTCAACAACTGGAACGATTTGCCCTGGAAAATCGTTCGTTGGTCCAAACTCAACCAACCAAAGGCCCCCTTGGTCGTACGCTCCACCGGCTGATCGTTGCCAGCGATAACATTCCTGGCCTGGCCTATACCCTCTCGCAGATTGAGTTGGAATGGCAAATGTCTCTCGACCGCATTCGTGGCCTGGTTAAGCTTGGCCCGAGCTTGGGTCTGATGGGAACACTCATTCCGCTTGGCCCTGCCCTGGTTGGCTTGGCGGTTGGTGACATTCAAACGATGAGCAACAACCTGGTCATTGCTTTTTCAACCACCGTACTTGGCCTATTCATTGGGATGGTGGCTGGCTGGTTAGCAACCGTGAAAAAGCACTGGTATCAGGCCGATTCTGCTTTGCTTAACCTATTGGCGGAACGCATCAGCGGTTCATTGGGGCAAGACCTTTCTTCAACCGTGCTGCAAGAACAAGCCGCTCTGACCGAAGAGCAATTCGCTCAGGAGTCGGCCCGTGCCTAAGCAAACAACTCCTCCCAACGATTCCCTCTCAGCCTTTAGCCAATACCGCCTTCGCAAGGCGACGCACAATCCTTTTGTGGTGGAAGAAGACGACGACCCGCTGGCGGGCATGGCGAATCTGTTCGACGTGGCAATGGTCTTCGCCGTGGCCCTGATGGTAGCGTTGGTCTCGTACCTGCAAGTTCCGGCCCTGCTGAAAGAAAACGATTACACCGTGATCACCAATCCGGGGACCCCCGAGATGGAAATCGTCGTCAAGCAAGGTGAAGAGATCAAACATTACGAAGCCTCCCAGTCGCAAGGAGCCGGCCAAGGGGAACTTCTCGGCCAGGCCTATCGCTTACCGGACGGACGCGTGATCTATGTCCCAGCAGACGAAGTCGAGCAAACGGAAACAAGTGAATAATACGATGAAGAAACTAGCGGTCTCGATGGTTTTGCTGCTGCTCGCTTTCGGCGGTGGCATGTGGGCGTACTACGAATACCTTCGCCCGTTCCGCGTGGCGATGATTGGTTTCTCCGATAGCGAGTTCGCCAACTGGGAAAACGCTCTGCGAGAAACTCCCTACTCACTGCATCGCTACGACGACTCCGGGATCGATACCGCACCGCTGCCAAACTACAACTTGGTATTCATCCGTGGGCAGGGTCTGAACCTTTCCAATGAGCAAGTCGCACGAATTCAAAAAGCGACCGCCCGCGGAACCCATTTCTATGTGCGGACCGCAACCAATGCCTTGTCCGAGCAGCAAACGTCGGTTCCCCCGGAACATCGCGAGCGGATTGCCGAATACCTTAAACATGGCGGCGAAGAAAATCTGCTCGGCCTGGCTCACTATGCCGCTCATCATCTTGGTGGCCGAGAAGTCGCTGTGCCAGAAGTCGTTCCGAAACCGCAGTTTGGTTTCTTTCATTTGGGCAGCGAAGTCTTTGCTACGCAAGCCGAATTTGAAGAGTACCTCGCGCAAAGTGCGCCTCATGCCCCCCAAGACCAGCCCAAGGTTGTCCTCTTTGGCAGCTTTATGGATCCGCAGGATCAACTGAACCGGGCCCCGGTTGATGCGATTATTCGCTCGTTGGAAGCTGGCGGCGCGAAGGTCTATCCCATCTTTGGCCGGGAAGAAGCATTCGCATTGATTCGCCAAGTGCAGCCAGACTTACTACTGACCTTTCCCCATGGACGACTCTCGTACGGCGACGAGGGAGTCAAGTTTTTGTCTGAACTCAACTGCCCCATCGTCAGCGCGTTGCCACTGCTGGGCAGTCGCGAAACTTGGCTGGCCGACGAACGCGGGATGGAAGGTGGCTTCATGGGGCAATCGATTACCGCCCCAGAATTGGATGGCATTATCGAACCGCTGGTGGTTTCTTCCATGGAAGCTAACGAGCGCGGGCTTACCGTCCGCACCCCGATGGAAGATCAAATCGCCGCCCGCGTCCGCTTGGCGCTGAATTGGATGAAGCTTCGCAAGAAATCGAACGCACAAAAACGGGTGGTCATCGTTTACTACAAATCCCCAGGCAACTCGGCCTTGTCCGCTGGTGGCTTAGAAGTGGTCCCCGCTTTGTGGAACACGCTCAAACAACTGGAAAGGGAAGGCTACGATCTAGGTGGTGCCCTGCCAGAAACCCCTGACGAATTGTTTGCTTTGATTCAAACCCGGGGCAAAACACTGGGGCAGTGGGCCCTCGGTTCGTTCGAGAAGTTCCTCAACGAAGCCGAACCGGAACTCGTCCCTGCTCAACGCTATGCCGAGTGGTTTCAGAAAACGCTTTCCCCCAAACGCCAACAAGAGACCATCGCCCGTTGGGGCAAGCTGCCTGGCGATCGGATGGTAACCAGCGTTGACGGCCAGCCCCACCTGGTCATCAGTCGTATTCAACTCGGCAACGTCGTCATCATGCCGCAACCGACCGTTGGCGGCGGGGATGCCAACGAAGATGAAATCAGTTCGATCCATGGCACCGATCAAGCTGTACCCCATTTCTATCTCGGAGCGTATCTCTGGGCTCGTTACGGATTTCAAGCCGACGCGATCATGCACTTCGGCACGCATGGCTCGCTTGAGTTCACCTACGGCAAGTCGAATAGCCTGAGCCGTGATTGTTGGCCTCAGATACTCATGGGAGACATTCCGCACATTTATCCGTACGTGATTAACAATGTCGGTGAAGCCTTGGTCGCCAAGCGGCGTTCAAATGCGGTGATTGTCTCGCACCTTACGCCCCCATTCATGGAAGCAGGGCTTTACGGCGACCTTTCCCTCTTGCACGACAAAATTCACGACTGGGAACAGGTCGAAGATCCCCTGCTTCGGGAAGAAACGCTACGTTCCGTCACGCAGTTGGTCAACGAATTGAACCTGGCCGAAGACCTAGGTCTGCCGTCCGACGCGTTGGCCGACCGCATGTTGACCGAGAAAGAACTTACCGCTGTCCATAACTATATCCACCAACTCAAAGACCAAAGCGTCACCGATGGGCTGCATGTGATTGGCCGCCAGTTATCCGCAACCCAGATCCAACAAACCACTACCGCGATGCTCGGTGAACAAGGGGTCGACCAACTCCTGGCCATACTCGGTCGAGCGGCGTCGGCTGATGCCAGCGAATATCGCCAAGAGGTCGCAGCGCAATTTGTGCAGGACGTACTTTCCGGAGAATTGCACAAGGAGAAGCTTTTCACGCCTGAAGAACTGGCAGCCCTGCAGCCTCCTCCAGAAGCAGCCCGCCCCAAGCCCCAGCATTCCCCCGATGGAAAATCAGGGGCAACACAAACCAAACCGGCAGCAAACAAACCTCCTGCCGAACAATTGAAAGCAGAACCAGAAGCAACTTTACCTGCCGATGCCACCACAAACGCAACAGGCCCTGCGAAGTGGCAGACGGCCGCCCAGTTCAAATCGCTCGTTCTTCGCGATGCCGAACTTCAGCGGCAACTGCTGAACTTGATTCAGCAAGTTCAAGAGAATGCCGAGAACCTGAAGCAGTCTCCTGAGGTTGAGCTTGCTGCGATCCTGCATGCCCTCGACGCGCAGTACATCGCACCTTCCAGCGGCGGCGATCCGCTGGGCAACCCAGCGGCAGTGCCCACCGGCAAGAATCTTTATTCCATCAATGCCGAACAAACACCCACCCCAGAAGCCTGGCGAGTTGGCATGAAGCTGACCGACCAATTACTGGAAACGCACCGGGCACGCCATGAAGGTCAGTTTCCGCGCCAAGTAGCGATTTCGTTATGGGGTAGCGAGTTTATTCGAGGCAAGGGAACAGCGATCGCCCAGATCTTGTATCTGATGGGCATGCGTCCCGTTTGGAATTCACGCGGCGTAGTGTACGACATCGAAGTCATCCCGGATGACGAACTAGCCCGCCCGCGAGTGGACGTTTTAGTACAAACCTCGGGGCAATTCCGCGACGCCGCGGCATCGCGAATTGCGTTAATCGATAAGGCCGTTCAAATTGTCAGCAAACTCGAAGAAGGGGAATTTCCGAACTTCGTTCGTCGTGGCACCGAAGAAACCGAACGCACGCTCAAAGCCCAAGGGGCTTCCCCCAAAGATGCCCGCGAGTTCGCCACGGCCCGCATCTTCGGTTCCGCTGCCAACAGCAGCTACGGCACCCAAATCATGGGCCTGGTCGAGCGAGGAGACTCCTGGGAAGATCCCCAAGAAGTGGCCAGTCAGTACATCAAAAACATGTCAGGCGTTTACCGCGATGGGGGTCGCTGGGGGACCGTTCTCCCCGGGCTGCTTGAAGCCCAGATGCAAGGCGTGGATGCCGTGGTACACCCTCGCTCGTCGAATACTTGGGGGCCACTCTCGTTAGATCACGTTTATGAATTTATGGGCGGCATCACCTTGGCAGTCCGTGAGACGACCGGCAACGACCCCGATGGCTACTTCAGCGATCTACGTCAGCCAGGCCGAGCGAAGGTCACCACATCGGTCGCGGCCATTCGTGAGGAGGCCCGGACTTCGCTGTGGAATCCCAAGTTCATTCAAAGCATGCAGCGCGAAGGCCCTTCCGCCGCTGCTTCTTTCACCGAAACCGTTCGCAACATGTACGGCTGGAACGTAATGCAACCTTCCGCGATCAGCCAAGACATGTGGAACGAAACGTACCAAGTTTATGTTGAAGACAAGCACGACTTGAACATGCGAGACTACTTTGAAGAAAAGAATCCGTATGCCTTGCAAGACTTGACGGCGGTCATGTTGGAGACGGCCCGCAAGGGATATTGGGAGGCCGACTCGCAGCAGTTGGAACAACTGGCCAAGCTACATACCGAACTGGTCGCCGAGTTCGGCGCAGCGTGCTCGTACGAGACCTGCGGCAACGGCAAGTTTCACGAATTTCTGCAGCAGCAGCTTCCTTCCCCCAGCGATCCGAACAACGTGCAAGCGTTGGGCGACTATCAACTGGCATTGTCGGCGGCCTTGCAACCGAGCCAAACCGCGCCGGATGTCCAAGGGATCGAGATGAACGAAGTGGAGCAGGAACTCGCGAAAGTCGAAGAAAACACCGAGTCGAACCCCATCGAAGTTGTTTGGCTAAGCTTGGCGTTGGTCTTTGCGTGCGTCGCTGGCGGGCTTTGGAAGAAAGCCAGCTAAACAGCGTTACGCGAAAATGTCACACAGAACACGATCATCCACGTCGGTCAGGCGAAAATCTCGACCGGCGTAGCGATCGATTAGTCTCTCAAGATCGAAACCCAGCGAGAGTAAAGTCTTGGCGAGCTAATCAAGCACGCCGACACGGTTGTCGACCACCTTGAAACCAAACTCGTCGGTCCCTTCGTAAGCGGCACTCCTGCGCCCTCCGCTGCCAGCTCCACGACTAGTCACAACGAACAGAAGCAGACCGGAGAATTATTTCACACTCCAGAGATTATTCCCCATGAAAGCATTCTATTCAGCGCAGCCGCATTAGGCCGCTCTTGTGTAGGGAAGGTTAATCTACACACATTGCCTGTTTTCTCTGCTTAACGGCACCCATGCCATCCTTTGCAACTCTTCCCAAAAAATCGCGATCAAATTGGAGAACAAATTTCGCATCTCCAGGCAACTTACGCGATAATACGCAACTCCTATCGAGACCTACCACCGTCACGACTCCGCTCTTCTCGCATTCTAAATCGTGATCCCCCCAAAGGCCTTCCCATGAATCTCTTACGATTGCTTCCCTTGGTTTTTCTTGTCACCACGGTAACGGCCCAAGCCGACGAGTTTGATCTTCACTCGTTCGATCGTCAGCAGTTGACCGGCGTTTATTTTTCAGAAGGAGCTAACGCAGCCGACATCAACGGCGATGGCATCGTCGATGTCGTCTACGGTCCTTATTGGTTTGCAGGGCCAGAGTTCACCACCAAACGTGAGATCTATCAGCCGGTCGCGCAAAATCGAGAACAATACGCCGATAACTTCTTCAACTGGCTTTACGATTTCAACGGCGATGGGCGGAACGATGTTTTTGTCGTCGGCTTTCCCGGGACGCCTGCTTACGTGTACGAAAACCCTGGCCAAGATGGCTACGACAAACCTTGGCCAAAGCATCAAGTGTTCGACTGGGTATCGAACGAATCGCCCCAGTTGGTCGACATCGTCGGGGATGAGCAACCGGAACTCGTTTGTACCCGCGATGGCTTTTTTGGCTTTACGACATTCGACCCGCAGCACCCCTTCAAACCTTGGCAGTTTCATCGCGTCTCCGATCAAATCGCATCGAAAAGATTTGGCCATGGCCTGGGCGTAGGTGATGTAAACGGGGATGGCCGGCAAGATATCCTCTTCGCCCAAGGTTGGTTCGAGCAGCCAGCCGAGAATCCCCTCACCTCACGCTGGGCCATGCATACGGCTTCCTTTACCGAAGGTTACGGCGGCGCCGAGATGTATGCTTACGATGTCGATGGCGATGGTGACAACGATATCATCACCGGCCATCGCGCTCACGACTTTGGCCTGGCTTGGTACGAACAGGTAACCGAAGGGGACACGACCTCCTTCAAGCATCATTTAATCATGGGAGAACATCCGTCCGAAAATAAGTACGGCGTCGTGTTCAGCGAACTTCATTCGATCGCCTTAGCCGATATCGATGGAGACGGACTGAAAGATATTGTGACGGGCAAAACCTATTGGTCGCACCATCGTCAAAGCCCGCAATGGGACGCCGGAGCGGTGGTTTACTGGTTCAAGCTGGTCCGTGGTGAAAATGGCGTCGACTGGATTCCGTACCAAGCAGATGGCGAGGCCGGCATCGGTCGCCAGATTTCTATTGTCGATGTCAACAACGATCAACTTCCCGATATCGTGGTTGGCGGTATGCTGGGTGCTCATGTGCTGACGCACAAAGTCCAAGCAGCAAGCAAAGCCGAATTTGAAGCAGCGCAGCCGAAAGTATACGCCGGACCAAAACTGCCTACCGTTGAAGGCGCAGAAGCGCTGCGTGGACCGAAGTCGAAAATTAACCCGAAAACAGGGCAAGTCGAGAACGCTTTGGAAGGAGAAAAGCAATCCGGTAAACCGACCGGTGGGACGCTTCAACCCCAGAAAATGTCGGGCTTTAAAGCCGACCATTGGAGCAACGATACTCAGCTATTTTGGACAGGTGCCAAGCCAGGCGACACCTTGGCCCTCGATCTTCCGCCGTTCACCGGCCAGGTCGGTGTCGAAGTCGTCCTCACAACCGCCGGTGATTACGGCATCGTGCAGTTGTCCTTAGATGACCAACCACTTGGCCCGCCAATTGATCTGTACAACAACGACGTCCAGACCACCGGCGTCCTCTCGTTTCCGCAAGTCGCCGTTACTGGCAAGGAACACAAGCTAAACGTGCGTATCCTCGGAGCGAATCGGCAGGCGAAGAAGTCGTATATGTTCGCGATCGACTACCTACGAATTAAAAAACCGGATGGCAGCTTCGTCACTCAAGACTAAATGCCGCCGGCAAGCGTGCGTGAGAACAGCGGCCAAGGAGACAAGTTGTCCGAACCATCTCGGAAATGGATCGATCGGCATGTTTTCCTTGTACTTATTTCCTCAAGACGGCTAAGATACGGGCACCTTCCTACCAAAAACAACGTTCGTATTCAGGAACGTCCCGCATGCTGTCGTTTATGGGAAAAAGCCCCAAGCTTTGCGACCAGCTTTCCCGTCGTGAATGGCTTCGCTTGGGTGGCTTGAGCGCGTTTGGGTTATCGTCTGGCGCACTCTGTTCAGCCCAAGCCTCTGAAAAGAGGGCTCTCGGCAAGACAACTGGTTCGTTTGGCAAGGCCAAACGCTGTATTGTATTGTTCATGCTCGGCGGGCCACCCCAACTTGAAACGTGGGATCCCAAGCCAGCAGCCCCCAAGGAAGTTCGCGGCGAGTTCGGTACCACTGCCACCGCGACACCAGGCTATCACGTGGGCGAACTAATGCCGCTCACGGCCAAGCTAACCGAACGGATTGCCGTTTTACGAGCGATGGCAACCGACGACAACGCGCACTCCTCGAGTGGATATTGGATGCTAACCGGGCGTCATCATTCGCCGAAAGGGCAAGAGAACGCCTTGCCTGGCGCGCCCAACAACTGGCCTTCGCTTCCTGCCGTCGTCCGGCATTTGAAGGGAGATCGAACGAGTTTGCCAGGAGCGATTCGTTTGCCAGAAGAGATCTGGAATACCGGCCGGATTGTATGGCCGGGGCAAGATGCCGGCTGGCTGGGCGATCATGCCGACCCTTGGCTGGTTACCTGCGATCCCAACAAACCTGATTTCCATGTCCCAGATATTGGCCTGCCGGTCGAGATCTCGCCAGAACGTTTCGCCCAAAGAAACGCCTTGCGGGGCTTTATGAACGAGCATTTTCGTTCGCTCGCAAGTACGCCGGTTCAACGTTGGTCGAACTGGCAGCACAAAGCCGTTGAACTGCTCGGTTCTCCCGGGACGCAAGCCGCGTTCGCACTAGATCAAGAGCCAGAGACGTTACGCGACCGCTATGGTCGCAATCGATTCGGCCAAAGCGTTCTTTTGGCTCGCCGCTTAGTCGAGCAAGGCGTATCGCTTGTGCAAGTCAATTGGACGCGTGGGGAAGACGACGACAACGTAGCCCCTGCCTGGGACACGCATGCCAAAAATGCCCAGCGTTTGCAGAACGCCCTCATGCCACCGATGGATCAAGCTTACTCCGCATTGCTGGAAGACTTAGAAGATCGAGGCCTGTTGGAAGATACCTTGGTGGTTTGGATGGGTGAATTCGGACGCTCGCCCAAGATCAACGGCCAAGGAGGTCGCGACCATTGGGGGCACTGCTTTTCGGTAGCCTTGGCTGGGGGCGGTGTCCGTGGCGGCACTATTCATGGTCAGTCTGATCGCCAAGGTGGTTATCCTTTGGATGGACGGGTTGAACCTCAAGATCTGGCCGCCACCGTTTTCCACTGCCTAGGCATCGAGCCGGAGACGATGATTCACGATCCATTTGGCCGCCCCTTAGCCATTACGACCGGCAAGCCGGTGGATGCCATTTTGTAGCCCAATCACGCTGTTCAGGCTCTCCTTTGCCCGCCTTATACTGCCAGCCAGAAATACGTTTCCCTTCCGCTGAAGAGTCTTTACCCACCTCCCCACGAAATCGAGAACGAGATGAAACGATCGACCAATCTAGCCACGCGCCGCGCGTTCTTGGTTGCCTCGGCGTCGGGATTTGCGGGGCTGCACTTTGGCTTACCTCAGCAGCTTGCCGCAGCAGAACCGTCCTATTCGCCCAGCACCACCGCACAAGGGCAGGGGGGTGGCAAAGCGAAATCGGTCATCTTGTTCTTTCTGTGTGGCGGAGCTTCGCACGTCGATACGTGGGACATGAAACCACAAGCCCCTGCCGAATATCGGGGCCCATTTCAACCAGCTGCGACCTCAGCCCCTGGCTTGCAGCTTTGCGAGCACTTACCCCTGCTTCGCCAGCAAGCGCATCACTTGGCCGTCATTCGTTCCGTTTGCGGAACGGTTAGCACCAACGATCACCACGCCGGTTACTACTACAACCTAACTGGGCACCAGCCGGATGCCTCCTTCAAAATCGAAGGGAACGATCGTCGACCTTATCCTGACGATTGGCCGTTCATCGGCTCGGTGGTTGCCTCGCGACGGCGCGATCAGGGTGGCCTTCCCAACGCGATGACGTTGCCCCATAAGCCAAGCAAAGCACCTTACACACGCCCAGGCCAATTCGCGGCTCGCCTTGGCGTTGAATTCGATCCCTTGTACGTGCAAGGCGATATCGCCGAGCCTCTTAAATTTCAAGTTCCGTCGCTAGTCCTTGGCGGCGATGTCACCGCCGATCAACTTCGCTCTCGGCAGAAGCTGCTCGAGACGCTCGATGTTGCCCGCCGTCAATTCGAGAACTCTCCCATCGAGCGCACCTGGAAGCAGCATCAAGAGCGGACCTTGAACTTACTGCTATCCGCGCAAACCTCGCAAGTTTTCGACGTCGCCAGCGAGCCTGAATCGATTCGCGCACGTTACGGATCGGGCATCAATGCGATGAGCTTGCTCTTGGCTCGCCGGATGGTGGAATCGGAAGTCCCTTTTATCACCGTTTTCTGGAAAGAGAACGAGGCCATCAAAAACCAGTGCAAAAGCGCCGGTGGCTGGGATACCCATGGCAACAACTTTGACTGTTTGAAGAACTATTTACTACCAGAATTCGATCAAGCTTTCTCCGCGTTGCTTGAAGACCTGAATCAACGCAATCTGCTCGATCAAACCTTGCTGGTAGTTAACAGCGAAATGGGCCGCACGCCTAAAATTGGCGATCCCCGTTCCGGTGGCGTCAACGGGGCCGGGCGAGACCATTGGACACATTGCCAAAGCGTGCTCATGGCCGGCGGAGGCATTCAAGGAGGACAGGCATTTGGCAGCAGCGACCGCCTAGGCGAACATCCAGCCGAACACCCGCTTACCCCGGCCGACATTGCAAAAACGGTTTACTACGCCGCCGGCATCAACAACCTGCAAGCCCACGATGGCCAAGGGCGGCCTTATAACTTGCTCGAAGAAGGAGATGCCATCCGCGAGCTGTTCTCTTGACGTCGGCGCCAGCAATCCAACAGGGTCAGCCAACGGAAGCCCCGGAAATCGGGGCAAAACGGATCGATCGATGCCTCGATTCCCTCGCGCATTCATCAAAAAGCTTCGCTAATTACGGCTTGGCGATCCAGTTGCGTACCGGCGTTGCGTCGCTAACTTTCCACAGCCGAAGCTCACCATCGAACGAGCCACTCGCCAAAAGTCGCCCGCTGGGGTCGGTGACTTCGCCAGGCTGCTGGGCAATCGCCAACACCCAATCGCCGTGCCCCTTGTATTCTTGCGTGATCTTATTATCGGCCAGATTAATTCGCACCAAGCGTTGGCCAGCACAGGGGACGAAAAGATCGTTAGCCACACGCAAAACCTTCTGCCCTTCGCTGCCCAGGGGAACTTCAGCAACCTTCTTGGCATCCGCGACTTGCCAACGATGCAGCTTGTTATCGGCCCCGACTGAAACAATGTGTTTGTTATCGGGCAGCACGCTAACGCCCCGCACAGCCGCTCCATGGCCAACATAACTTGCCAACAGTTCGCCCGTTTCTGCCTGATAAACTTTGGCCGACTTATCTCGACTACCGGACACTAAAAGAGAACCATCATCGCTCCAGGCCACCGCATTCACCCAATCGGCATGGCTGGCGATCGCGCGTACTTCGGCCAATGTTTGCGTGTTAATAATTCGCAACGAACTATCTGCGGCCGCGACGGCGATCTCAGGCGTGCCTGGGCGAAAAGCAACATCGAGCACGACATCGTTGGTTCTGGCAATTACCCCTTTGACCTCGCCGGAAGCAAAATTCACTAGGCGAACTTCACCGCTCTGACCAGCTTCCCCGCAACCCACCGCTAAGGTTTCGCCATCGGGCGAAAAGCTGAGGGCAAAAATGCGTTGTCCCAAATTAGGAATTCGCCGAGCAAGTGTGGCATCTTCGGCATTCCAGACGGTCAACTCGTGATAGCCCCCTACAATCACTTGCTTCCCATCAGGCGAAAACGTGATCGCGGTTAAAGGAACGGCATGTGTGTACTTCTCTGGCGGCGCGGCGTAGGTGGGGGGAGGAATCACTAACCCTAGTGTTTGTTCTGGGTTATCACCATCAAACTTGCCTCCTGCAGCAATCCACTGTTGCACCAGCGCGATCTTGTCGGCTGGCAGCGGATCGCTCTCTGGCGGCATCCGTTCAAATTCGTCCTCACAAGCGATTCGCCGTAACAGTTCGCTGGGATCGTTAGGATCTTCGGCAATCGGAATCTCGCCAGAGTCGCCTGCTTTCAGCAGTTCGGCATAGCTATCAACGCGATAGCCTCCTTCCGCTTTCTTAGCCCCATGACAAGCCTGACAGTTTTCGAGCAAGATCGGAGCAATATCCTGACGAAAGCTGACTGTGGGCTCGGCCGCCAGCGCCGATTGGGCAGCCAAGCTCAGCAAAACAAACGCGGCGGAGAGATAATGATTCATCGTGCTATTTTCAACTCGGTTATTCACGTAGTCGGTCGAACTTTCAGACCGTTATTCAACGAATGAAATGGCAACGCCACTAATGCTGAAACAAAAACTCATCCGTGTTAAAGAGCGCCCAACAAACATCCTCGACCCCTGCAGCCGGATCGGGGCTTTTCGCACAATGCTCGAGTGCTGTCTTCAGTTCAATATCTGCCGGAGGCCGACAAACGGCGGCCAGATAGATTTCGCGGATCACTTCTTCCACGCTCTTACCTTCGGCCAAACTCTTACGAAAACGATTGTTTTCGCTCCGCAGTTTCTCGTGGATCAGCGGCCCATTGAACAGCTCAATCGCCATACCCAGGTTCGAATCGTCGGCCCGTTCGCAAGCACAAACGGTACTTCGTTCTGGCTGACCGAACACCTTGAGGAAATCCACTTTGACCACATCCGGGGCCGGCAACTGGGTGGCTTTGGTACCTTCCGGTAAGCCGCCGAACTTCTGCTCTAAATTCAATGTCTGATTGATCGCATCGAGCAGTTGCTCAGCACTCAGCATCCGCGGTTCCTGATGTGAGAAGTAAAGCGTGTCGTCTCGATTCAACTTACCGGTCACATGACTGGCCTGATAAGTTCGGCTCGACAAGATTGATCGTAACAGTTGCTTCCGATCGTACCCACTGTCGACAAACTCTTGCGCCAACGCATCCAGCAAAGGACCATTCGTCGGTGGATTCGAGTCGCGGAAGTCGTCGATAGGGTCGACAATTCCCCGCGCGAACAGTTGACTCCAGATTCGATTTGCTTCAATCCGAGCGAAGTATGGATTGTCTGGCTTAACCAACCACTCAGCGAAAGCCACACGCTGATCGGTATCGGGGGAACGCTCGATGCTACCAACTTGAGGTAGCCAAGGAGACATAACCTGGCCGGTGCGCGGCTGCGTCACTTCCCCTGCTGCTGCGGCATAGATGAAAAGTTCTCCTGGTCGCCCGGTTTTCTTTTTTTGCACACGATTAAAGAACGCCCCCAAGCCGTAGTAATTGTCTTGCGTCCAACGCTCGAAAGGATGGTTATGACACTTCGCACATTGCAGACGTGCCCCCAGAAACACCTGAGAAATCGTTTCGACACTATCGTTCATGTCGGCGGAAGTGCGATAGAAATTCGCCGGTGGATTGGCCAAGGTACTGCCGGAACCGGTCAGTAGTTGCATGGCAAACTGATCGTACGGCATGTTGTTATCAAGGGCGTTTTCCACCCAGCGATGATACTTGTAAACCCCTTCATCTCCGACCTGCTTGCTGGTCATCTTCAGCAAGTCACCCCACTTCAACGCCCAGAACTTCGAGTACTCTTCACGCTCTAGCAGGGCATCAATCAGACGGGTTCGTTTATCTTCGCTAGTATCTGCCAGGAAGCTGGTCGACTCCTCTACCGTTGGCAAAATGCCTAGCAAGTCGAGGTAGACACGACGAATGAATTCGGCGTCGCTACACGTCTGGGCAGGAACATACTGCAACTGCTGCAGCTTCGCATTGACGAGTTCATCGATGTAATTGTTCGCTGGCGGAGCGGCCCACTGAAAGCCTTCCTGATCTTCAACAAACATCAACGAAACCGATTCGATGTATTCAAGAACCCGCACCAACACAACCACTTCCCCTCGTTCGCGCGGCGTTACCAAACCATGGGCGTCAACCGTGGCAACACTCGTGTTCGAGGTTTCGTACGCCGCCAAGTGCGTGACGTCGCGGGTACGGCCATCCGAGAAATGTGCCGTCACCGCAAACTGCTGGGCGCCGTCGGCTAACGCATGAACTTGTTTCTCCGAGGGAAACACTTCCAGCTTGGTAATACGTGGTGAACCCGCAGGGTCGGCTTTCGCTCCGCCAGCAATCCAGTCGCGCAAAATCGCAAATGCTTCGTCCTGTTTATGTAACAGCTTTCCGCCACCATGGGCGACCTTCATCATTGGCTTGAGCAGCAAGAGACTTTCTTCCGGTTCCAGCGTATTGATACGACGACCAAATTCCTCGCGGATCAAGGTCAACTCATCAAGCTTCATGTCGAAGGCTCGGAGCGATAAGCGGAAGCCACCTTTTCCGCTCGGCGAACCATGGCACGCGCCCGAGTTACAGCCTTGCTTGGAGAGCGCCACCAAGACTTCCGATTCGAACTCGACCGGACGGGTGGTCGTCATGTGAGTAACTTGCACAGGAATCGTTTGGCGAATCGCACCTAGTTCGACCACAACTTCTGCTTCGCCGTCTGCCACCGGATAGACGACGCCGTCACGCACTTCGGCCACTTCTGGACGTGTCGAAGTGAACCGGGCCAAGCGAGTCCAATCGCGTGACGTCTCCTCGCTACCGGCACTTTGAAGGACAAGTTGCTGCCTCCCCAGTGGATCGTGCAGTTGGATCGCGGAGGGATAAATCACCAACTCCGACGGACTCGCGATCAGTGGCGGCAGCTCGTGCGTCGAGGCCACGGTAAAGTCTTGCCCACCAAACTTGCTGGCAGCGTTGATCGTCATTGGTGAAGCCGAATTGAGCGCCGCTTCATTGGCGATCGTCAGCTCAAACGTAGCCGATGTTTGGTCTGCTGCCACAACAAGCGATTCCGGTGCGGTAATACCTGTCGGCAAATTGGCGAAAGTCAGCGTAACGGGCTGCGGCTCGCCTCCTTCTCGGCTCAAATTAACTTGAACCGTCCCTTTGCCCCCACGAATCAGCGGGTGTGGGAAATCGAGCTTCACTTGAACCGGATCGAACCAACGTACCGGGACGTCAAACGTTTCCAAACGGCCAGCTCCGTTGAACTCGCCGTACACCAACATCGAAAGCTGCTCAGGCTCTCCTTCGGCTCGCGTGAGCGTTAGGTTGTACGTATCTTTGTCAGGCTTAGCCGTTAAGCCCCAACCCGAGGGCAAGGAGGTCGAAAGGATCTCTACGCCCGCTTTAAATTCAGCCTGAACGCGTTTCAAGGTCAGCGACGCGGCATGCGAGCGGACTGGCCGCGCCATTGCAATCGGTGTTGCCGGTTCCAAGGCGAAAGGAGATTCCGATTCCGCAATCGCGGCCATCGCGATCGCGCCATCCAATTGCGGATTAGGGGCGAGCACCACCGGCTCTTTCGCGCGACGAATGGCATAGCTGTCGACCACGCATGCGTTCTGGGGATTACCAACCGCAGTCGCAACAATCTTGAGCACCTCGAATTGGCCTGGCTTCCATTGATCGTCAGCGGTCAAATAAATTCGGGCCGCCCCAGCTCCGGCAGGAATTCGTGGATTGAGAATCCGAAGCCCTTGCCCAGCATTGGCCAAAGACAAGTCGATCTCTCCATTGAAGCCAAATCGGGCTACCGTTAAATCGATTGCACACGCCCCCTTCTTGGGCGCGACGCCAAAATGCTCGCGTGTATTTGCGTCTCCTTGAAGCGATACCGCAAACGTTCCTGCCGGGGCAATCTCGACCCAATAGCCGAAGTCCACTCCGCCTCGTTTTAGCAAGTCGCACACCTCCAGACGGTACTCGCCATCTTCCGGAAACGTGGCGTCCATACTCCATTCGTCGCTGTCAGCAACCTTCGTCTCGGTGACCTTTGCCCCTGCGGCAGTAAACAGCTGCATTTGCAGCAATGTGGGACTGTTGAGACTGCGCGTGCGAGAAGTGAAGCGGACCGTCTGTCCTTTGACCCCCTGTAGCACAAACTTGTCGACTTCTTTCGTCTGCTGTAAGCAACCGCTAATGCCAACCGGCACCGCTAGCGTCTCCGTGGCAGCCGACTCCGCGATTTGCGGATGCTTGCTGATTTGCAGCGGAACCCATGTCGATGATTGCCCCTCGGGCAAGCGAGCCCGAAGATGGGTTTTGTCAGACAGCCCCGCAGCCAATTGCACTTCGCTGGGTAGCGTTAAATCGGCATCTGCGCCGAGGAACGCAACGCGAGTCTTTTGATCGGTTTGTACCGCCAAAGGATAGCTTTGGCTGACCACCGGAAAGTCTCCCACACGCAGTTGATACAACGCCCCACCAGCCGCGTTCCGATTGTCATGCACTTCGATCCAATAGTCCCCTTCCTCAGGAAACTGATAGCTGAAGCGATTATCGGGGCCGACGTTGGTGTCGTCGGCCTGGATCAAGGTCTTCCCGTCGGCATTTAGCACACGGCAAACCGGGTCCATGGCGGAATGCAACACCTGTGTATGAACCTCACAGGCCACTCGTTGACCAGCCGCCACATGAATGCGGTAAAAGTCACTCGCCGACGTATCGCAAACCCCTTCCACGGAAGCGAGAGTCGGAATCTCTTGCGCCGTTTCCATCGAATGATTCGCACCGTTATCGGCAACCACCGGCAAGTCATCAACCAGCAGTGTCCTTGTTTGGGTGGCGTTTCCGTGGGTGACCAACCACAGTGGCACCGGCCCCAATGGAAACTCTGCGGGAATGGTCACCAACACAACGGCCTGCGTTGGTTCGACCTTCTCCAACTGGCAAGTCACGCCAGGAACGTTGGTCGCGACTCGCAGCGAATCGGTAAGATCTTTGCCCTGAATCACCAGCTTGGTTGCCTGCCCAGGCAGGCAAGTCCTTGGCCGGATTGCTTCCACCGTCTGCGCGTTCAATGGAAACTGCGACCAGGTCAGCAACATACCGACGACACAAGTCGAGATCGTTTTCATTCGCATGGTAACATTGTGGGCAGGAGTTCGAGGAAGGGTAAAAGGTAGACGAAAAGCGTCCGAGGGTCTAAATCAGCAGATCCTGCAGGACTTTTCCCGAACAAATATGATGAGGACGATTTTCACGATCGGGCAGCGTTTCGGCGGTTGGCACCCCCATCGCGTGCAATATGGTCGTGGCGTAATCTTGAGGCGAAACGGGATCAGCAACCGGGTAAGCGGCATGCTTATCGCTGGCGCCGTACACCACCCCAGGCTTAATTCCGCCACCGGCAAGCAAACCGCTGTAGCAGAACGGCCAATGCTCGCGTCCGGCGTTATTCTTGGTGATTTGTGGCCGTCGCCCGAACTCTCCGACCCACGCCACCACCGTTTCTTCCAACATGCCGCGTTCTTCTAAATCTTGCAGCAGTGCGGAGAGGGCCATATCGGCAGGCGGGATTAAATCGTTTTTCATCCGATTGAAATTGTCGCCATGGGTATCCCAGAAGTTCTTCCCATCGTTATGCCAATTCACCGAGACCAACGGGACGCCGTGTTCCACCAGGCGGCGTGCCATCAGGACACACTGACCATGAATATTGCGTCCATAGCGATCGCGGGTCGCGTCCGACTCTTGCGTGAGATCAAACGCCTGGCGAACGTGGGGCGAGCCGATCATTTCGATCGCGCGAGTTTGATGGCTATCGAACGCAGAACCTGCCAGCGATTCATGCAAACTTGCCCGCTGCGCGTCCATCATCTTTAGCAGGGCGACGCGTGATTCTAGGCGATCGAGCCCCATATTATCGGGCAACCCTAACCCTTGCGGTCGCCACTTCGGATCGTTCAGGTCCCCTTTCAATAACATCCCGTCGTAAGCCGAGCCGAGCCAACCACCATGCTGCCCCGGAGCTTCCCCCCCAGACGCCGCCGGATGCAAGGCTTTCCACGGCATCGCCACGAACGAAGGAAGCCCTGCTTGATTGGGGCGGAACTTGGAAATGAGCGAACCGAGATGCGGCGAATCTTTGGAACTCGGTGGATCGGCATCGCTTTTCACAACCGGGGCCAATTGCCCGGTTAACGTGGCGTGTCCGCTGGACAAGTGAGCGGGATCGTCATGCGTTAACGAACGAATGATGGCCAGCTTATCGGTCCACTGGGCCAATCGGCTGAAGTGTTCGCAAATCTGCGTACCGGGCACCTTGGTTGCGATCGGATTGAAATCGCCCCGAACTTCCGCAGGCGCATCGGGCTTCAGGTCGAAGGTCTCTAGCTGGCTGGGCCCACCCCACATGAAAATGAAGATACAAGCCTTGGCGGGCTTTTTACGGGGTGTCAATTGACTCAAGTTGGCCGCTTCCAGTTGGGCCTGTAAGCCTCCCCAGCCTAAGCCCAAGGCGCCGAGCGCCCCAACTTGGAGAAGTTGGCGACGATTCACTTGGGACGCTTGGCGAAACTCATCGCATCCACTGGTCTGATTTGATCTACGCCGTGACATTATTCACTTGCTTGCAGGAAGGGGAGGGAAGTGGAGGTGAGCAAGACTACAAGCCGTTCGTGTATGAACTTGCAGTTTAGTTAATCGTGGGAAGGGAAATTCGTTAAAACAGTTCGGCGATCGGTTCGCCGTGATAAATCTGGTGGGGACGATTTTCAATGTCATGCCAGGCGGCCGTCGCGGGGATGCCCAAGGCACTGTAAATGGTGGCCGCGAAGTTTTCAGGTTTCACAGGGCGTTCGGTCGGGTAGGCCCCCATCGCATCCGAGGCTCCAATCACGTTCCCCCCTTGCACGCCGCCGCCAGCGAAAAACACCGACTGCAACGCACCCCAGTGGTCGCGACCGGGCAATTTGTAGTGTTTTTCCAGCAAAGTAATTTGGGGAGTCCGTCCGAATTCCCCTGCCATGACAATTAACGTCTCGTCGAGCTCACCACTTGCTTGCAAATCATCGAGCAGGGCCGACAACGCTTTGTCGGTAGGAGGAAACAGGTTGTCTTTTAAGTGGGGAAAAGCATTGCCGTGCGTGTCCCAGGTTTCGTCGTTTCCTAAATTAACTTGGACAAGCGTCACCCCGGCCGCCACCAGCTTACGTGCCATCAGCAGCGACCAGCCGAATGAATTTCGCCCATAACGATCGAGGTCTTTACTATCGGCGTGGGTAACATCAAGTGCCTCGTGAACACTCGACTCGGTCAACAGCGAAACGGCCCCTTGGCGTAAACGGTCGAAGTTCTCGACTTGCGCATGATGGCCTAACGCGCGACGTTGTCGCTTCATCGACTTAAGCAGCGTTAAGCGGCCCTCGACCGATTCCATTCCCAAGCCACTCGGCAGCGAAAGTTGCGGGGCCTGAAACAGGCGGTTATCCGCTTTGCCTCGCTGTTGATGATCGAACGCGAACTCCGGAAAAGCACCGTACGAAGCATTGTGAAATGGAGAAGCTTCAATCAGCCACGGATCGTGCCGCGGCCCCATCTCGCCGGCATGTTGCCCAGGGATGACTCGCCCGCTGCTATGTACCAATCTCTCTGGCAACACGACGGCGGTCGGCAGATTATTCTTTTGGCGCTCGCGTAAAGCATACCCGCCGATCGCGGCAATCGAGGCACGATCTTTGCGGCTAGGGGCGTTGGGGCTAAACCCCGTCGGCAGCGTCGAATGCCCTGTCAGCATCATGTGATGCCCAGCGGAATGCTCGTTCGATCCATGGGTTAACGAGCGGCACAAAGCCCAGCTTTCGCTTCGCTGGGCCAGTAACGGCAAGTGTTCGCAAATCTGCAGACCTGGGGTCTTGGTCGAGATGGGTTTGAATTCGCCCCGAATATTCTCCGGAGCATCTGGCTTCATATCGAAGCTTTCGTGCTGAGCTAATCCACCAGACAAGAAAATGAAAATCAACTTCTTCGCTTTGCCGTGCGGCTTAGTAGCGGACGCAGCGTTCGCTTCTCGTAGGCCTGTCAGATGGTTCATTCCCAGCCCAAGAATACCAATCGCTCCGGCTTGCAGCGCCTCGCGCCGCGTGACCAGAGAATGGTTCCAACCGTGCGTCCGATTTCGCTGCGCGGCTCGGCTCATGCACTCGCTCCGGTATAGAGGTTGGAAATCACCTTCCCGTTGAGCAGGTAATGCGGACGCTGCAGAGGGTCGGAGATCGTCGCTTCTTCGTCGACCCCCAACGCATTGAACACGGTACTGCAAATGTCGGCGGGAGACCAGGAATTGGTTATCGGGTAGGCTGCCTGAGCGTCGGTTTGCCCCAAGACTTGGCCACCTTGTACACCTGCACCGGCGAATAAGCCAGAATAGGCATGCGCCCAGTGATCGCGTCCAGGAATGGTTTGGCCTGGCAAGGTCGAAATCTTCGGAGTGCGTCCAAATTCGCCCATCACAATCAACAACGTTTCATCCAGCAAGCCAGAACTCGCCAAGTCATCGGTCAATGCTTCGAGCCCTTGGTCGAGTTGCGGCAAGAGCGTGTTCTTAAGTCTGCCCCAGTTATCGATGTGGGTGTCCCACGTTTGCACAATTCCCATCGTGGCTTGCACCACAGGGACGCCTGCTTCGATCATTCGTTTGGAAAGGAGCAACGATTGGCCAAACTTGTTTCTCCCGTATCGGTCGCGGGTTTCGTCCGACTCGCGATTGATTTCAAAAGCCTGGGTGAGCTTTCCAGAGGTGAGCAAGTTGTAAGCGATCGACTGTTGATCGCGCAAAGAGTTGGCCTCGCTACCGGCCAGAGTTGTGTGTCCTCGATTTAAACTTTCCAGCAGTTGGCGACGCGATTGCAACCGCCCAGTCGAAACGCCTTCCCGCATCGACAAGGCTTGCATACGAAAGTCTTTGTCGTTCGGGTCGCCGTTGATCTGCCAAGGATCATGTTTGGAACCGAGAAAACCAGCATGCTGACCAGGCCAAGTCAAAGGCCCTTCGATCAAATAATTGGGCAACGAAACGCCGCTCGGTATTCCGTCGGTGCGGGGCTGAATAAAGTCGAGCGCTGCCGCGAAATTCGGAAAGTCGTTTCTGCTTTCCACCCGATCTAAATCCGAGCCACCACGTGGTATCGGAGTAGGGCGACCTGTCAGCGCGACGTGGGTAGCCAGCAGATGGTTATGTTCGCGATGGGCTAACGTACGAACAATTGCCCAGCGGTCGGTTTGCTTTGCCAGCTTCGGCAAGTGTTCGCACACCGCCACGCCAGGAATGGTGGTCCCAATCGCCGAGAAATCACCACGAACTTCCGCTGGTGCCTCAGGCTTCGGATCGAGCATATCAAGCTGACTCGGTCCACCACTTAACAACACGATCAGTACCGACTTCGCTTGGCCGAATCCAGGCGGTCGGCGCTTGCTCGCATCGTTCGCAGAAGCCGACAACGTAGGCCATGTCGAACCGACAACACCAGCGGCGGCAACTCGCAAAAAATTCCGGCGATCCAATCCGAAAAGCGGAGTAGTAGACATGGCAGGTCTTGTTTTGCTTGGGCAAGCGGGAGGGAACCGCAGCTAGTGCGGGGATTAGGTGGGCTAGATCAATATCAACCATCCTCTGGTGAATTGCAACATGAATATCAAGGAAGCCACCAAGCGGATGTCACCTGTTATCAACAGAGCAAACAGCAAAGAATTAGCTGCCGGTCAGAGATCTATTGCGATTGTCTCACCGCACCTTAAAGCCTCATGACAGGGCATATTCGCCTAATGTTACCCCCATTTGCGAAGCGAGGAAAAATGGGTCAAATTGGTGGCAATCAACAAATAACAGGAATCTTGTATTTCTTTCCGTCTCTGTAGAGCCCCTCCCCTGGGCGGAACACATAATATTTCTGCCGTTTTTTTGGCACTCGGTTGCTGAGAATAACGCATTACCAGTCATATTACGTATGCACATCTGCTTTATTCCCCCGCCTCCTACGCAATGACTTTCCTATATGCTAGACCCATCTAAGCGAAGTGAATCCCAATCGCAAAAGCTTGTGGTGCTCGTCCTTTCCATCTCTTTAACCACCTTCCTTGTTGGTGGTGTTATCGGAGCCTGGGCGTTTGGCAAGCTTGTCCCCCACGACACCACAGCAGCCGAAGCGAGCAAGGGTGCCGGCTCTGGCAAAGGGAACGCTCCCAAAGCACAACTCGTCCGCACAGGCGTTGTCGAAAAGAAACCAATCGTGCCGGTACGTGCCTTAGTTGGCGACCTGATGGCCGTTCAAAGCTCGACGATTGCCACCGAAGTTGCCGGCAAGATTCTTGAACTACCCGTCGACGAAGGGGCGAAGGTAATCGGCGGCCAAACGATTCTGGCACGCATCGACGGAACATGGACCGCCTTGGAAGCTGATAAGATCGCCGCGCAAATCGCCGAAAAGAAGGCCAGCCTGACGTTCGAGAAATCGGACTACCAACGCTATGTTGACCTATTGGAACGAAACGCGGTTTCAGAAAGTCAGACAACCCAGAAACGCGCCTTGATGGAGGAATTGGAAGCCTCGGTTCAACATCTGGAAGTTATGCTCAAAGAAGTGCAAGAACGTAAAAAGCGTCTTGATATCGTCGCACCGTTCGACGGAACCGTCGTATCGAAAATAGCGGAAGTCGGCGAGTACGTTCCGGTCGGCAGCCAAATTGCGGTGATCGTTTCCACCGGTAAGATCTATGCTCGCGTGATGGTGCCGGAAGACAATCTTCGCATTCTCCAAGTCGGAGACACGATTGACGTAGCCATCGATAGTTTGAAGGTCGAAACCAAAGGCAAAGTTTCGTCCATCAATGCCCAAGGCTCTGTCGGCAGCCGTACGTTCCCTGTTCGTATTGAACTCGACGATCAGGCAGGCAAGCTGTTGCCAGGCATGGGAGCCAGTGTCTTTGTTCCTCTTAGCCGGGAATCGACAGAACTGCTTGTCCCACGCGATGCGGTCCTCACGCGGCCAGATGAATCGACCATTTGGGTGCTGACCGAGCAAGATCCGCAGGGGACGGCCAAGTCACCTCAAATCAATTTTGTCGTCCAACCGGTGCCAGTGCGGATCCTTTCGCACACGCGAGACGCGTACGCTATCGCCTGCGTCCGCGAGAGCGATCGTCAACTTGTGACGCCCGGCGTGCAAGTCGTTACGGAAGGTCTCGAACGCTTGGTGCCGGGTGCTTTGGTGCGGGTTGATGCAGACAAGTCGCCCCTGCAGCCGGTCCCGGGAACCTACCGCACCGGTCAACAAATGGTCGACCGACCAGGCAGTTCGACCGACAACTAGCCCCAGCTTCGCTTCGTCTTCCTCGCTCGCGAACACTATTCCTACGACTTCAGAGCCACTGATGGACCCGATCAAGTTTGCCATTGAAAACCCGGTAAAAACCGCCGTCGGGGTGATCCTAATCTTGATGTTCGGAGCGATCGCCTTTGCCCGAATTCCGGTGCAATTGACGCCGGACGTCGACCGACCAGTAATCACCATCCGAACCACCTGGGACGGACGCAGCCCCGAAGAAATCGAAAAGTCGATCATCCTGGAACAGGAAGAGAAGCTGAAGTCGGTTCAAGGGCTGTGGAAAATGACTTCGCTGGCCAGCTTAGGACGGGCCACGATCACTCTCGAATTCAATGTGGGCGCATCGCCTGATCGAATTCTGCAAGAAGTCTCGAATAAGATCGACGAAGTTCCTGAATACCCGGAAGACGTTGACCGCCCCATCATCGATGTCGCCGACACGGCCAGCGACGAAGCGATCGCCTATCTGCTACTCCAAGCCGAAGACCCGAATTTTGAAGTCGCCACGTTCTACGATTACGCCGATCGCTACCTTAAGCCCAGTTTGGAACGGATTGAAGGGGTCGCCGAGGTCGATATCAAAGGAGGGCGACAACATCAAGTTCAAATCCGCTTCGATCCCAAGGCCCTCGCCAAACGTAGCATTACCGTTCCCGAACTGAACGCCGCGTTACGACTCGACAACGTGAACGCTTCGGCGGGCGACTTAGCCAACAATCGCCAGGATGTTCGTTTCCGGGTCTTAGGTCAGTACGACTCCCTCGAACCACTCCGCGACACCATTATCAAGTACGACGAACAGGGAAGTCCTATTCGCGTAGCGGATGTCGCCCATGTGGAACTTGCCTTAGAAAAATCAGATCACTTCGATCAAAGCAAAGGCAAGACCTCGATGACGATCTTCATCAAACGGAAGACCGGCAGCAACGTGCTCGACATCATCGAGAAAGTGAACGTGGTGGTCGACGAGATGAACGCCGAAGGAGGCGTGCTGCGTGCGTTCAAGAACGATCGCTACGGCTTACGCCTTCGTTCTGCCTTCGACGATTCTTACTACATCTACAGCGCGATCGGCCTGGTGCGCGATAATTTGCTGATCGGCGGCGGGCTGGCCGTGTTGATTCTGTTTTTGTTCTTACGTAGCTTTCGTTCGACTCTAATCATTGCGGTATCGATCCCTATTTCGATCATTGGCACGTTTGTTGTCATGTGGCTCGCTGGGCGAAATTTGAACGTGATTTCGCTGGCGGGGCTCAGCTTCGCCGTAGGGATGGTGGTCGACAATGCGATTGTTGTGCTCGAGAACATCGATCGTCATCGTCAAATGGGGGCCAGTACGTTCAGGGCGGCGTATCATGGAACCCGTGAAGTTTGGGGCGCGATTCTCGCTTCCACCCTAACCACCATTGCCGTGTTCGCCCCGGTGCTAACGATTCAGGACGAAGCAGGCCAGTTGTTCTACGACTTGGTGCTGGCCATCTGCGCTGCTGTCGCCCTTTCCTTAATCGTTTCCATTTCCGTTATCCCGATGCTGGCTTCGCTGTTTCTGAGCAATAGCCCCAAGTCAGAGAAAGCTGGCAATCCATTCACGAACCTGTTTGGGCTCGTGCCGCTGTTCTCGTGGTTGGGCAATGCCTGGGCGTCGTTTATTCATCTGCTTACGTTCCCTAGCTTGGCCAGTGCCTGGCTTCGAATGATGGTGATCACATTGCTGATGGTCGCGTCAGTCGGCTTTAGCTATCTGATGATGCCCCCGGCCAGCTACTTGCCCAACGGCAACAAAAACTTCACGTTTTGCCGCATGTCGACACCAGCAGGTTATTCCATCATGGAAAACTTCTACGTCGGGCAGCGAATTGAAGAAGAGTTGAAACCGTTTTGGAGTGCCCAGAACAGCGAAGAAGCTTCGCAGCATGGCCCGGTTGTCGACCTCCGTTCCGGTAAAGAGTATCACGACATCCCGGCGCTCAAAGAGTTCTTCTTTGTGGTCGCTCGGGGAAGTGTTTTCATGATTGGCATCAGCGACGATCCCAACAACGTGAAGCCGGTTGCCGCCGTCTTCAACAAGGCCTTCGAGGTGATCCCGGCCAGCAAAGGGGTAACCTCACAACGTTCGATCTTTGGCCGCGGTGCCGGTAGCTCGAACGCGGTGGAAATCGAAGTTAGCGGCAACGACATGAATCGTTTGAAGGCCGCTTGTGCCTATTTGGAAGGGGCACTGCAAAAAGAATTCTCACGCTTCTCCGTCAGAACCTCGCCTGAGAACTTCAGTGAATCAGGCCCCGAGCAGCAATTGCGTATCAAACAAGAGGTCGCCAAACGGCTTAACCTCAGCGTCAGCGATCTGGCCGTTTCGGCCCGTTCCATGATCGATGGATCGTTTGTTGGAGACTTCGATTTCGAAGGAGACAACATCGATTTAGTGTTGATTCGCGATCCAGCCTCCAGCATTTCGCCGGAAGAAGTAGCCGAGCTACCGATCGCCGTGCGCGAGGCTGATGGCTCGGTGGTGATGGTCTCGCTCGGTCAGATCGCGGATTTTATTCCCAGCGAAGCCTCTCAGGAAATTCGGCGGGTGGAACAACAGCGGGCCATCGCTTTGACGGTTACCCCACCCAACGAAGTTGCCCTGGAAGATGCCCAAGCCCGCATCCTTGATATCGTGGCTCAAGCTCGTGCGGAAGGCAAAATGGGGAGCGATATCTTTGTTTCTCTCTCTGGCAATGCCGACCGCTTATCCGAAGTTCGCTCGACCTTGATGGGGCAGTGGACCGGTTGGAACTGGCAGTCGCTCGGTAGTGTCGCGATGAGTCGTTTCTTTTTAGCGTTGGTCATTACTTACCTGCTGATGGCCGCGTTGTTCGAGAACTTCATTCACCCCTTCGTGATTATGTTTACGGTTCCCTTGGCCACAATCGGTGGGTTCTTCGGACTGTGGATCGTTCACCAGCAAGATCCTACCCAGCAAATGGATGTGCTAACGATGCTCGGCTTTGTGATCTTGATTGGGGTGGTGGTCAACAATGCCATCTTGATCGTGCATCAAGCTCTTAATTTCATGCGAGGTGAACAAGACGAGCAAGGAAACAACATCCCACCGATGCCTCCAAGGGAAGCGATTCGCGAATCGGTGCGGACTCGCATGCGTCCGATTTTCATTACCACGTTCACCAGTGTGTTCGGCATGCTTCCCCTGGTGATTGCCCCCGGTTCCGGCAGCGAGCTTTATCGCGGCCTCGGAGCGATTGTCGTCGGTGGCCTGGTCTTCGCCACGATCTTTACGCTCTTGGTCATTCCGCTGCTATTCAGCTTGGTGATGGATTTAATCACCTGGTGGAAACCGTCCTCCGTGGTTTCGCCTGCGGAAACCAATCGCTAAGCCAGATTTCCTGAATCGCAAAGCGGGGTACCAACCCATCGCGCGCAAAAAAAGGAGCCAACCTTTTTGGATAGGTCGGCTCCTTTCGACAAATCGCTTTCGGACTGGCGGCGAACGGTCGCCGGGCCTCTTATTGAGGGTTCCGCAACGAGTTCTCAAACTTCGTGGGAATCTGCGAAGTTGATTCTGGCAGATGTTGCATCCGAATGACCGGCTCGTGCTGGCCGTACGAAACCGGCAATACTGCTTCACCGGTCGTTGGTGGTAACAGGCTCATCCCTGCCGGTTCAAGGACAGGGGACTGGGCCGGAACCGGTGCGGGATCTGCAGCCGGAGCCAATGGAGCTGGCATCAACGAATCGCCACCCGGCGGGACCGGCAAAGTTTCGTTACCAGGCAGCGGCACCGGGGTTTCCTCACCCATCGGCAACATCGACGGCAGCATTTCTGGCGGCAAGCAGCGAATGTCGGCATAGGTCGTTCCCCCGCTGGTCAGCAGGTAACCACCACCGAGTGCTTGATAAGCATTGACGATCGCAGAAAGCTGTTGCTGCTTGGTTTCGATCAAGGCCGTACGAGCTTCAAGCAAGTCACGCTGCGAGAGCAACACGTCCACGTATTCGGCACGAGCGTTCTGGAACAAGTTGGTCGCCACCGAAACCGATTCTTCCAACGCTTTGACCTGGCCTTGTTTGATCAGCACACTCTGGCGGTAGTTCTCGACTTTCGCCATGCGATTGACCACTTCGGTAAACGCGTTGAGGACTGTTCGCTGGTAATCGTAGGCGGCCTGCAACTGCCGTGCATTGGCACTTTGGTATTCGGCACGAATCGCCTTCTTGTTGATCAGCGGAGCAACCAAGTCACCGGCGGTGTTGGCGATGAACGCACCTGGATCGAACAAGTATCGTGGGTTAAACGCCTCGAAACCAACGCCAGCCGAGATATTTAGCTGTGGATAGAAATTGGCACGTGCAACCTGCACATCGAGTCCTGACGCGGCCAGTTCGCGTTCGGCAGCGCGGATGTCGCGGCGATTTTGCAACAGTTGGGCAGGCACACCCACATTGAGTATCCGCGAATCGAGATTGATGAAATCCCACTGTTCACGCGCGACCCGTTGGGGATAACGACCAGCAAGGAAGTTGATCTTGTTTTCAACTTCAATGATCCGTTGCTGAACAATCAACCGTTGGCTTTCGTTTTTGCGGACTTCAGCCAAGAATCGTTGCACACCCAGTTCGGTACCGCGGGCAGCTTCTTTTTGTGCCTCGGCAACTTGCAAGCTCTGCTTTTGAATCTCGATGGTTTGATCGAGGAAGACTAAGCGTTTGTCGAGACTCGCCAACTCGTAGTAGTTCTCGGCAACCTCAGCAACCAAGCGAGTCACAAAGTAATCTCGTGCCTCAACCGCTTCCACATAGCGTTGTGTGGCCGAATCGCGAGCATTTCGCAATTGACGCCAAATGTCGACCTGCCAGAAGAGGTTGGCCGAAAGCCCTACGTTCCCCAAAGGATCGGGGAACCGGCCACCGCCTGGGTAAGTCAGTTGGTCTTCGGCAGCACCCAGCGGCGTGTAGCGGCTAGTCCGATCGAAGCCACCACGAGCCCCCACACTTACAAACGGAAGATAAGCACCGCGTCGCGATAAAATCTCGTTGCGGGCGATTTGGACTTCCTGGTTCCGTATCTTCAACTCTTGATTCGAGGCTAGACCCTCGTAAATCAGATTCGTCAGAACAGGATCGTTGAAGAATTCATCAATCCCCACTTGCGCTGTGTTCTCCGCGCTCGACTTTCCGTTGAAGTCGTTCGGCATCGCTGGTCCTGGCTGCGGACAGCAAAGCTGCGGAATGGAACAGCCGGACAGAACCATCAGCATGGCGCAGGCCATTGCACTCACAATCCGATGCCGCTGAGGTATTACCCCCCAGCATTTTTGGGAGGCGTTGCTCTGTCTTATCATTGTTCACCCTGCACTATCATCAAATCGCCGAAAGCTCAAAAAAATACAAATTCGTGGGGTTTGGCAATTTCGTGGTTGAAACCAACGTTTCATCTTTTGCCGGTACTGCGGCCGCATAAACCAAATGCCTATGCCCTGACAAATCAATCGCCAATACCTGTCAAACCGTAGGCGCAGTAATAGCCGGCATGGTTCTTATCGGTAGTAATTTGGATAAAAGACAGAGAATCGCTACGATCGTCCCCTTATCGCCCGTATTTTTACCAAATTAACATTTGCTGTCTTTTCGAATCGCGCAACCTCTGGGGCGCAGCCGTGCCCTGGCTGCTTCTGAGCAGCGAAATGGAACTTTGCAACTCGCCCATGCTTGGCAACGAAAAGAATTGCCTAAGTCGTTGCATGCCTTGAAGAAAACGCCTCCTGCGTTGTCGACCTAATAAGCAAACGTCTTGATGGTCTGGGCCCACCGAGGCCCTCCTTTAGACGCTTCTTAGCAACGAACACGACATCCTTGTCGCGGTTACCATGAAAGCCTTCAGCCGCAGCGTGAAGGCCGCCGCTGAAGGCAAATCAGGTTCTCGTGAAATGACTACCTACCTAAGAAAAAGTCCGCGTAAATCAATTACGCGGACTTTTCTGATTTAACCAGCAAGCACTATTCTGGATGCGGGTGAATTCCTTCCCGCTCGACAAGCTCACTCAAGGGGTCATCGTGCTCATCGCGAATCAATTTCTTGCCGTCAGAAATCTTCGCAAACAGGTAATACAACCCAGGAATCACCAAGACTCCGAACAGAGTCCCCATCAGCATACCGCCAACCGCCGTCGTACCGATGGTTCGGTTACCAATCGCCCCAGGGCCAGTAGCACGCACCAACGGAATCAGACCAGCAATAAACGCGAAGGAGGTCATCACGATCGGTCGGAACCGCAGGTTACCACCTTCGATCGCCGCATCCTTGATACTCAACCCTTCATGCCGCCGCTGAACCGCGAACTCGATAATTAAGATCGCATTCTTACCTAACAAACCAACGAGCATCACCAGACCAATCTGGCAGTACACGTCGTTCGACAAGCCCATCGCTTTCAGTAAGAGGAACGAGCCAAACAAACCAACCGGCAACGAGATGAGTACCGCCAACGGTAGCAGGAAGCTTTCGTACTGCCCCACCAACACCAAGTACACGAACAACACCACGATCGCAAAGATGTAGATTGCCGTATTCCCTTTGTTGGCTTCGTCGTACGAAAGACCTTGCCAGCCAATGTCGTAGCCGTGCGGCAACGTTTGGGCGGCCACTTCTTTAATCGCGTCAATCGCCTGACCGCTACTATAACCGGCAGCCGGAGACCCCTGAATGATCGCAGTCGTGTAAAGGTTGTAACGATTGATTTCGTTCATCCCTTGGCGTTTTTCGAGCTTCATGAATGCCGAGTAAGGAACCATTTCCCCTTCGTCGTTCTTGACGAACATGTTCTCGAGATCCTCCGGATAACGGCGGAACTCCGGTGACGATTGAACGTACACCTTGTAGAACTGGCCAAAGCGAATGAAACCTTGCTCCCAGGTACTACCCACCACGATCGAGAGATTTTCCATCGCATCTTCGATAGAAACCCCTTTCTGCATGGCGACATCATTGTCGATGATGATTTCATACTGTGGGTAGTTATTGGCAAAGAACGTGAAGATACCTTTCAGCTCTTTCCGCTTGCCAAGATCTTCTAGGAATTTCTCGGTAATCTCGCCGAACGCCTCGTAGTCGCCGCTGTTGGTCTTGTCGAGCAAACAGAGCGAGAAACCACCTGCAGCACCGAAACCGGGAACCGCCGGAGGCTCGAAGAACTCAAGTTTGACGTTGGCAATTTCACGTCCTTTTTCTTCTAACTCCTCGATGATCTGCTTCGAGGTCAGCTTTCGTTCGGCCCACGGTTTCAAGTTGATCAAACATGTACCGGCATTCGATCCACGACCTTCGGTCAAAATTTCGTAACCAGCCAACGAAGTCACCGAAGTAATTTCGTCAAACTCTTCACAAATGGCCTGAAGTTCGTGCGATTTGGCGTTGGTGTATTCCAACGTCGAACCGGGCGGCGTTTGAATAATCCCGTAGATAACGCCTTGGTCTTCCAAGGGAATAAAGCCCGAAGGAAGAACCTGGTTCACCACGAGAATTCCGTAGCTAAACGCGCCGATGACCGCCAAGGTAAGAACTCGGCGGGTGACAATCAGCCCCACGATGCCGGTATACCCACCCGTCACTTTTTCGACCGCTCGGTCAAACACATGCAGGAAGATACCAATCGGTCCCCGTTTCTTTTTCTCCCCCGGTTCGCTCCCGGAAAGGGCGGCTCGGTACGAAAAGAAAAACAGAACCGACAACACACCACCAATGATCATCATCCGCATGGGTGTCAGGGTGAACTGTTCAGAGATCACTTCGTGAACGATCTTGATATGCAGCACTTCGTACACGGCAAATCCCGTGGCTGCCCCTAAAATCATCGCTAACAAACCACGTAGCACAAAGGCATAACGACCACCAACCGCTTTCAGCGAGCGATTGGCAAAGCCAACCAAGCCCGTCTGCTTTTCGTGCTTGGAATGGGGCTTCAAAATCATCGCACACAAAACCGGCGTGAGCGTCAAAGCGACCACCCCAGAGAGCACGATCGACATGGCCATCGTTAACGCAAACTGGCGATAGAACACGCCCACCGCCCCCGGCATGAAGGTCACGGGAATGAACACCGAGGTCATCACCAAGGTAATCGCGATAATCGCCCCGGCGATTTCTCCGATCACTTCTTTCGTAGCGGCATAGGGGGAAAGGTGTTTCTCATGCATCTTCGCATGCACCGCCTCCACCACCACGATCGCGTCGTCCACCACAACCCCGATCGCCAACACCAGCGCAAAGAGCGTGATCAGGTTAATCGACATCCCGAACATACTCATGAAGAAGAAGGTACCAATCAACGAAACCGGCACCGCCAACGTCGGAATGAGCGTGCTACGGACGTCTCCCAGAAAGAGAAACACCACCAACGAAACGAGAACGAACGCCTCGAACAGTGTATGCAACACTTTCTCAATCGATGCATCCAGGAAGTTCGAGACGTCATAACTCACCGCGTAATCCATGCCTGGTGGAAAGGACTCTTTCTTGAACTCCCTCAGCTTCTCTTTCACCTGCGCGATCACGTCCGACGCATTCGACCCTGGAATCTGTTTCAACACGATAGAGGCGGAAGGATAGCCATCGATGTCTGAGTACAAATCGTAGAAAGAAGAACCGAGCGTGACCTTTGCCACGTCCTTGAGCCGCAAAATCTCGCCGTTGGGATTCGCTCGCAGAATCATATTGGCATACTGTTCGGGCTTGTTATAGCGCCCGACCCACGTCAACACATATTCAATCGTTTGCGAGGTTGTACCCGTTGCCTGACCAAGTCGACCAGGCGAGCCGATCATACTTTGTTCTTTGATCGCCTCCATGATGTCAGCCGAGGACACGTTGTAGGCACGCATGCGGTCGAGATCTAATTCGACACGCATCGCATAGGCACGGTTCCCTAAGATCTTCGCCCGACCAACACCACGAATACGCTGAATTTCTGGCAGCAGATTCGCGCTCACATAGTTGTAAAGAAAGTTCTGGTCGTGATTCGGATCTTTACTGTAAACGTTCACGTACATCAACATACTCGTCATGTTCTGCATGACGATGATACCTTCTCGTTCCACAATCGGTGGCAGACGGTTTTTGACCATCTGGATACGATTGTTCACGTTCAAAACGGCCACGTTCGGGTCGGTACCTGGCTCGAACGTGATCATGATCGACGCTTCACCGGCACTGGTCGCGGCGGAGGTCATGTAACGCATGTTCGGAACACCATTGATGGCACGTTCCAGAATCACGAGCGTCGAATTCACGAGAATCTTGGCACTAGCCCCAGGATACGAAACCGCAACCACCACACTCGGCGGGGCGACAGACGGAAACTGGGAAATCGGTAGCGATGCGATCGACAACCCACCCATAAACAGGATGAGCAGCGAAATCACGATGGCCAGCGCTGGCCTATGCAAAAACTTGGTAAACATATTTCCGGTCCCCTTATTCCGCGTGGTATTTCAAGTGAGCGAGAACTTCTTTGGGATCCCGGAATTCGTATTTGATCTTGTCGCCATCGCGAACCTGTCGAATGCCTTCCAGAATGATCTTCTCTCCTTCTTTGAGTCCATCTTTGATAACGAAGATGTCGTCCTGTTCGCTCTCTATCTCGATATCGCGCTGATGAACCACGTTGTCCTTGTCCACCACATACGCATAACGTCTGGCAAGGATTTCGTAAGTGGCACGCTGTGGAATAACAATCACATCCTTCAAGGTGCGATGGATTAAGATCGTACCGGTCTGACCGTTACGTAGCAGGCTGGTCGGATTGGGAAAGTCGGCTCGGAAAGCAATGTTACCGGTCGTGTTATTAAAGTCGGCCTCAATCGCCCCGATCTCGCCATGCTGGGGAAAGATCTGACCGTTGGCCAACTTCAATTCAATTTGCAAATGATGTTCGCCGGTACCTTCCGCTTTGTCTTTGTCGAGTTCTTCTTTGTACTCGAGGTAGCGAGCTTCTGGCACATTGAAGTAAACCCACATCAGGCTGTTGTCTGAGAAGGTCGTTAGCACATCTCCTTCTTCAATCAAGCTTCCCTGCTGGCTCCGCTGGCGGTCAACAATCCCATCGAACGGTGCCTTCACATCGGTGAAGTTCAATTCGGCCTGAGCTAAAGCAACTTTGGCTTTCGCTTTGTTCAGTTCGGCGCGTTTGATGGCCAGCTCCTGCGGCGACACGATTCCTTTCTTGTTCAAATTCTCGGCGTTTTGCAGCTCGATTTCGATCCGATTGGCTTCTGCGACCTCGGCATCAAGTCGGGCTTTGTAAAGAGGGGGGAAGATTTTGAACATCAGTTCCCCTTTCTTTACCGCTTGTCCTTCTTTGACGCGAATCTCTTCTAAATACCCACCTTCCAAGGCGCGAACCTCGATGTGCTGGCACGAGTGAATCTGGCAAACGTACTGCTGAGTGCTGATCACGTCCTTTCTAACAGGACTTGTGACAATCAGTTTGTGTTGCGGGTGACCTGATTCGCTGTGAGCTTCTTCACCATGAGCTTCTTCGCCGTGAGCATCAGCATGGGGTGAGGCATGGGCTTCTTGCGATTCGCCAGCTGTTTCACAGCCAGAGAACGCAAGACAAGCCAACGCCAACATGATGGTCATAATGGCTGGGGTCTTCATCGTTTTGTTACAAACCTCTTAATTGCGAGAATGTCCCGGACCAATCTGGCACGGACATAGAGTACGAAGGAGGAAACATCGGGAGGAATCCCCTCGTGAAAAAACACTTGCGACAGCCATCACAACGGTAGGGTTCGAAAGGCAACTTTCGGCACCGAGTGCGGCAAACCACCTGCGTTTTATCAGGGGGTATTCATGGGGAGCATGAGAGGGACCCCAAACTACGCAGTGCGATTGAATTCACGACTCATATGGCACATTGCAGCTAGAGTATCGGCGCGCTAAGCAACCGGAGGGCCGCGGAGAAGATGAGAATTGCAAGGCTGGTCAGCACTATACAAAAAGGGGCAACTAACCACATGCTCGGAGATGACCTGCATGTAGGGTGTCACCCGATCGGGTACCGTTGCCAGGTAGACGATCTCAGCTTCGACTTCATCGTGGCCAAACTCCGAAATTTCCGCACAAAGCGAATCATCGGAATGAGGATGGGAAGGTTTGCCTGTGGGTAGGTGGTGGGTTTGAGAAAGCCCACCGATCAACCAAGCGGTATAAAGAAGTACGAGGATCGCTTTCCACGCACCAAGTCCACTTGATTTACCAATCTGCTCTAGCCGCCGGAGCGACAAAAGCTTCCTAAAATCTGCCGGGGCAGACTTAGCAAGAGCATCAGATTGGCAAGGAAAACCGAACACGATCGTCTCTAGAAAAGGTTATTCTATCGATCCGTCGAACTATTTAGCTGTGTGAATATTAAATCGGGTTCATCATTTAGACAAGTCGAAAATAATTGTTCATTACTGCCAAAATTCTCGTAATTCCCGATCACAACTTGTCCAACAGACGTTCCCGGCAGGCCAAATTCGATCCTAACGAATCGGAGAACGCCCCCTAGCACTCCACCAATTCCCATCGCTGGCAACATTCTCCGCAGTGTTAGCGTTATCACGTCTTGACAAACCAACTGCACGATTCGTTCCCAAACGAGATCTAAGAGCGAAAAAAAAGTGTCTTTCTCACGATAAAAAATCGATGCTTTTCTCGCTGTCGTACCGATTCCGACAACAAATGGGCCTCATAATGAACGTGACCCTTGGCTTGAAAAACACTTAGCTGGCTTCGTTCTCTTCGCCTGCATGTTGCTTTCTTGCATCCGTAACAAACGCAAAAATACACCACGTGGCGATCGTTTCAATAACAATAGCCCATCCCTCAGCATCGTTCGGCGCTTCGCGAAAAAAAACGTAACGTACCTTGCCGATAGTTAAAAATTACCCCGAAAGTTCATGAGAAGACGGCAACCGTTCAGTAGGCATCCATCCCAGATAGCCAACGCCAATCCACTTCACCTTCGCTAAGCTTTATGAAATTAACCGCGAAAATAGTCAGCATTTTCCTGCTCGGCATCGTGATGCTGACGGCACTTTTCGGCTATTTGACCGTCCAAAGCGAATACCAGCAGTTCAAGCGAATCAAAGAACAGAACGCCGCCTCGCTGGGCAAAGAATTCCGCGAGACACTGGTGGTAGCCTGGAAAAGCCAAGGGCATCAAGGGGCGATCCGCCTCGTGCGAGACTTCGCCAACCGCCATCAGCAAATGCTCATCCGCTGGGTCACCACCGAAGAAAACCAGCCCACCTCGCAAGCCGACATCCCCAGCAAAGAGCTGGCCTTGGCCACCCCTGAAACCGTGGCGACCATCACCACCGAGGACTCTGACGGCAACGAGCAGTACCTCATTTATTACCCAATCGACATCGAAAGTAGTCGGGCTGGCTACGTCGAATTTAAAGTCCCACTCAACGATGTGGCCGAGTACACGCGTCTAACCACGTACCGCACCACCGCGATTATCATTGGCATGCTGGCATGCGGGCTCATGATCATCACGCTCGGCATTCGCATGGTCGGTCGGCGGCTCGATAAGCTGGTCGAAAAAACCAAACGCATCAGCCAAGGCGACTTTTCTGAGCCTGTCGAAATCAAAGGAGACGACGAGATCTCGGAACTGGGCGCGGCGTTGAATCAAATGAGCGACACCCTTTCCCAGCAGCAGCAAGAGTTGGAAGCCGCTTCCTCCGCACGGATTTCGGCCATGGAACAGTTGCGGCATGTCGATCGTTTGAAAACGGTCGGTCGCCTGGCTTCAGGCATGGCCCACGAACTTGGCACGCCCCTTAATGTTGTTTCTGGGCGTGCTGGCTTGATCGCATCCAACCGCCTCAGCGAAGACGAAGTTCGCGATAGCGCCCTGGTCATCAAATCGGAGGCCGACCGAATGGCAACCATCATTCGGCAACTGCTCGACTTCGCTCGCCGTCGTCCTCCCCAACAATCGGTGTTAGACATCGGCGATGTCGTCTCCACCGCGATCAACTTGCTGAAGCCGATGGCCCATCAACGTGATGTCGAGTTAACCACCACCGACTGCGAACCGATGATTACGGCAGTCGACCCTGCTCAAATTCAACAAGTCGTTACCAATTTGATTGTCAACGCCATCCATGCGAGTTCTCCTGGCGATCAGATTCGCGTTTCACTTTTCAAACAAGAAGCCACCCCTCCGACCGACACCAAAGCCCCCCTGCGCGAATACTGCTGTATTTGCGTAGCAGACCAGGGCACCGGCATTGCGGACGATGCCATGCCGCACTTGTTCGATCCATTCTTCACCACAAAGGATGTGGGAGAAGGAACCGGGCTAGGGCTTTCGGTCTCGTACGGTATCATTGAAGACCATCACGGCTGGATCGATGTCGAAAGCCAAGTCGGCGAAGGAAGTCGCTTCACGGTCTATTTGCCTGCCCAGGAAGCTTAAATGGAAGCCAATCACAACGGCCGCATACTCATCGTCGACGACGAAGCCAATATGTGCCAACTGCTGGAAACCGACCTGCGTCTGCGTGGTTTCCAGCCCACTTGGCGTACCGCTGCGGACGAAGCAATCGAGCTGGTCAAGTCCGCTGACTTCGACGTCGTACTAACCGATCTGCGCATGAAAGGCATGAGCGGCACCGAACTGTGCGAACGGGTCTGCGCCAATCGCCCTGACATCCCGGTGATTGTCATGACCGCGTTCGGCAGCCTGGAAACAGCCGTCGCAGCCATTCGCGCTGGTGCCTACGACTTTGTCACCAAGCCAATCGAAATGGAATTGCTGGCAATCACTTTGTCTCGCGCCGTCAAGCATCGGCAACTGCAAGAGAAAGTAAAGCTCCTCAGTGAAAGCACCGCCCAAAGCGATCAATTTGAAGAGATGCTCGGCGGCAGCCCGGTGATGACGAAACTGTACGACCAAATCTCTCGCATTGCGACGACCGAAACGGCCGTGCTCGTTTGTGGTGAAAGTGGTACCGGCAAGGAACTGGTCGCTCGTTCGATCCATCGCCGCAGCCACCGCAGCGGTGGCCCCTTCATCCCGGTCAACTGCGCCGCCCTGCCGGAAGCCTTACTCGAAAGCGAACTGTTCGGGCATGCGAAAGGGGCATTCACCGATGCCAAAGCCGAACGGCGCGGGCTCTTTTTTCAAGCCGAAAAAGGGACGCTCTTCCTCGACGAAATCGGCGAGCTTCCCTTGGCCATGCAGCCCAAGCTGCTGCGTGCCTTGGAAGAAAGCCGCGTTCGACCGGTGGGTGGCGACCAAGAGATTCCCTTCGATGTACGGGTGGTCACCGCCACCAATCGCGATCTGCTCACCGAAGTCGAAGAAGGCCGCTTTCGTGAAGACCTCTTCTATCGCATCAACGTGATTCAGCTCGACCTTCCTCCACTGCGTGCGCGTGGTACCGACACCTTGCTGCTCGCTCAGAAATTCGTCGAACAAGCCTCGAAGCGTTCGCACCGCAACGTGGTGGGCATCTCGGAACCGGCTGCTGAGCGGTTGTTAAACTACGCCTGGCCAGGCAACGTCCGCGAACTACGCAACGTGATGGAGCGGGCCGTCGCGCTGACCCCGTTCGACAAGATTGCCGTGGACGATCTTCCCGAGAAGATTCGCGACTACCGCAGTTCCCAGGTCTTCATCGGCGGCGACGACCCTAGCGAACTAGTCCCAGTCCAAGAAGTCGAACGACGCTATATCCTGCACGTGCTGCAAGCCGTCGACAACAACAAATCGATCGCCGCCCAAATCTTAGGACTCGACCGCAAGACCCTCTACCGCAAGCTGAAACAATACGGTGTTGATGATTAGCACAAAGATCATCGATCCTATAGCTTGAAAATCGTGTGTGCCCCGGGCATTCTGCCCGGGCGAAGCTGGTACCAGGGACTCCCGGGCAAGATGCCCGGGGCACACCAGATTGACCATTCTCTAATCCGTGAATTGAGCGGTTCTTTCTCTCCTTTTCTCAACAACATAGCCCAACCTCTTCGCCGGTCACGATCTTTCCACTCTGACCAACTTTCTCTGTCCTAAATGTCTCGTTTGGTTTTGGGGCACTTTGACACCGTGGGGCAAAATGCCCCAGTCTGCCGGGCCTTACTTACAAGAAAACCCTAGTTTTCTAGGCTCATTCGCCTCTGGCACACAAGTTGCCTTACTAGGTGGCGGCTCGGTGCTGGATCGTTTACCGCACCTCGCTTGAGCCGCTTGAGACAACCAACTGTCAGGCGAATTCAACCTGTTTTCTTTTTCGAGGAACATCAACGTGGTGACAAATACCCAACAATCGGCTCACGGTCGAATCAACGAACTTACAGAAGAAATCAAGATTCGCAGTACGCCTTTTCGTCGTCTGCTGGATGAAATTGGTCGCGTGATCGTGGGACAACGTCAATTGATCCACCGCATGCAGGTTGGCCTCTTGACCAACGGGCACTTGCTCATCGAAGGGGTACCTGGCCTCGCGAAGACGACTGCGGTGGCTTGCCTGGCCAAGGGCATCAGCACCGGGTTTCAGCGGATCCAGTTCACGCCCGACTTGTTACCGGCGGACTTGATTGGTACCCAGATTTATCGTCCCCAAGACCAGCAGTTTGCGATTCAGAAAGGCCCGATTTTCTCGAACCTGATTTTGGCCGACGAAATCAACCGTGCTCCGGCCAAGGTGCAAAGTGCCTTGCTGGAAGCGATGCAGGAACGTCAAGTCACCATCGGTCACACGACCTACAAGCTCGACGATCCATTCCTGGTCATGGCTACCCAAAACCCGATCGAGCAAGAAGGAACCTACCCGCTTCCCGAAGCTCAAATGGACCGGTTCATGCTTAAGGTTCTCGTCGGCCATCCAACCCGAGACGAAGAAATTCAGATTCTCGAACGGATGTCACGGACCAAGACTTCGCTGGAAGTCATGCCGACCTTGTCGCCGGAAGAAATCATCCGCGCCCGCGACTTGGTGGACGAGATCTACGTCGATAACAAGGTCCGCGATTACATCGTCGACTTGGTCATGGCAACCCGCGAGCCAAGTGCTTACAACCTGCCGCTGGCCGACTTGATTCAGTATGGAGTGTCCCCTCGGGCGACGATCAGCTTAAGCCTGGCAGCCAAGGCCAACGCCTTCCTCAGCGGCCGTGGTTATGTGGTGCCTGGCGACGTGAAAGAAATTGCTCCGGATGTGCTCCGCCATCGTTTGATTGTGACCTACGAGGCCGAAGCGGAAGAAAAGACCTCCGACGACGTGGTCCGCTCGATCCTCGATCACGTTGCCGTACCCTAGACGCGAAGACGTCGTCCGAGAATTGGTCAGTCCCCCTCTAGCTCGACCAGTTCTCGGCGGCGTATTCGAGGGCACTTCACACACGTTGTATTAACGAGAAACCACTTATGATCCCCCGCGAAGTCTTACAAAACATTCGCCGAATTCAGATTCGCACCTCGCACCTGGCCGACAACATGCTGGCCGGTCAGTACCACTCGGCCTTTAAAGGACGGGGTGTCGAATTCGAAGAAGTTCGGCCATACCGCATCGGCGACGACATCCGCACGATCGACTGGAACGTGACCGCCCGCACCGGCGAACCGTTTGTGAAGTTGTTTCGCGAGGAACGCCAGCTGACCGCCACCTTGCTAGTCGACCTCAGCGCTTCGCAAGGGCTGGGCACAAACTGGCAATCGAAACGAGAGCTAGTTGCCGAACTGGGCGCTTCATTGGCGTTCTCAGCAATCAGCAACAACGACAAGATCGCGTTGACCTTGTTTACCGACAACATCGAGAAAGCGATTCCCCCCCGCAGTGGATCACGTCACGTGTTGCGGGTGATTCGGGAACTGCTGTACTGCCAACCCATGGGGCACGGCACCAATATTTCGCGCGTCCTAGAACACCTCAACCACACGGCCAAACGTCGTTCGATCGTGTTTCTGGTCAGCGATTTCCAAGACACCGGCTACGAACGTGCATTGAAGGTGGCCCGTCGCAAGCACGACATCATCCCGATTGTTGTTGCGGACCGCCGCGAGTTTGAACTACCCAACGTCGGCTTGCTCGACCTGGTCGATGCCGAAACGGGTCAGGTCGTCATGATCGATACGTCCAACCGTCACCAACGTCAGCTTTACGCCGAACAAACCAAAGCCTTGGCTGACCAACGCGACCAACTTTTTAAACGTCTGCGAATGGACCCCATTCACGTACAAACTGGGGAAGATTTCGTCGATCCGCTACGCAAATTTTTTCACCAAAGGGAGTGCCGTCGATGATTTCACGTTACCAGACTCTCACCGCACTCAGTTTGTTGTTGGTCGCGCTGGCCTCGGCAGCAGTCAGCGCGGCCGACAACGCCACTGCCGCGATCACACGCAGCGAATCGCAAGGGCCGGTCGAAGTGCAAGTTTCCTTGAACAAAGCAACCGCCCAAATCGCCGAGCCGCTGATATTAACCGTCACCGTGAACGCCCCAGAAAAAGTGCTGGTCACCTTACCGCAACAACAGAAAACACTTGGTTCGTTTCATGTCCTCAGCATGAACGACACGGCCGATATCCCGACCGCCAACGGGCGACAGTGGATTCGCCGGTACCAGGTCGAAAGCCTTGTGCCTGGAGAGCAAACGCTTCCGCCGATTGCGATCGCCTATTCCGATCGGCGTGAAGCGGCTCTCTCCAGTGACGTGGTCGAAACGCCTGCGATGAATGTGGCGATCACCAGTGTGCTGGAAGGAACGCCAGATCCGCTGCAGTTTCGCGATATCAAAGACGTGGTCGAATTGCCGGTCGTCGAGAAACCAAGCTATGCGTGGGTTTATTGGTCGGTCGGTAGTGGCACCGCGTTGGCATTGGCTGGCGCTGCGTTGTTGGCTTGGCCCAATCGTCGCAAGCAGCTTTCCCCGAAGGCTCAAGCGTTGGCCGAACTGGAAGAACTGCGTCACAGCAGCCTCTTACAAGCTGGCCTGACCGAGCAATATTACGTTCGCCTAACCAATATCGTGCGGCAATACATCGAAAACCAATTTGGCATCGCCGCCCCAAAATTGACAACGGACGAGTTCCTCGACCAGATCGCCTCCGGCAGTCTGCTCGACGACGCTCAGCGTGGCACATTGCGTGTCTTCCTATCGCTGGCCGACTTGGTGAAATTTGCCCAGTTCCAACCGGGCGAAAAAGACGCCGATCAGGCCATCGAGCGGGCCAGTCAATTCATTCAACAATCGGCAGTCGAACCCACTACCCCGCCGCCGGTGGCAGCTAAGGAGAACGCCTAATGTTTCACGGACCTTCGGCCTGGTTTTTGCTACTTCTCTTCTTAGTGCCACTACTAATTTGGTGGATGGTGAAAGGAAGAAGTAAAACGGCCATTTCATTTAGTTCGACCGGCCTCCTGGCAGGCCTTTCCCCGACCTGGAAACAGCGATTGCAATGGGTTCCCAACGCTCTGCGTGTCGCTGCGATTGTCCTGCTGATCGTCGCCCTCGCTCGGCCGCAAGAAGGCCGTAAGCACACGGTGGTCGACAGCGAAGGGATCGCCATTGAAATGGTGGTCGACCGTTCCGGCAGTATGCAAGCGATGGACTTCCAAGTCGACGGCCAGCCGGTCGATCGCTTGACGGCAGTGAAAGATGTCGCCTCGAAGTTCATCTCTGGCGACGACCAACTTTCAGGCCGTACGAGCGACCTGGTCGGCTTGGTGACTTTCGCCCGGCATGCCGACGGCATCGCGCCGCCAACGCTCGATCATCCTTACATGATCAAGCAATTAGATAACACACAAATCGCCATGGACCGCAACGAAGACGGTACCGCGATTGGCGATGCCCTGGGCCTGGCAGTCGAGAAACTCTCGGCCCTGGGGGATGGCGACAAGCAAAAGCTGAAAAGCAAAGTCGTCATCCTGTTGACCGACGGCGAGAACAACGCTGGCGATGTCGATCCCGTCGTCGCCGCCGAACTAGCCGCCACCATGGACGTGAAGGTGTACACCATCGGCGTTGGCACCAAAGGGCAAGCCCCGGTGCCGGTGATCGATCCGTTCACCGGGCGGAAGACTTTCCAGATGGCCCAAGTCAATATTGACGAAGCCACCCTGAAGAAAGTTGCTGAAGCCACCGGTGGCAAGTACTTCCGAGCCACCGATACCGAGTCACTGGAGAAGATCTATAGCGAGATCGACCAGTTGGAAAAAAGCCGGGTCGAAGCCCAGCACTTTGTTGACTACCGCGAGTTGGCCATCGAACCGATTCATGCCGGGATAGGAACCCTTCCTCCTTTCGTCTTGATCGCGTTCTGGCTGTTGGCCGCCCAAATCGTGCTTAGTAATACCGTCTTCCGCAAGATAACCGAGTGAGTGAAAGAATGGATATTCAATTTGGCAACTTGTCGAGCCTGAACTGGCTTTGGATTGTCGCGGCTGTGGTCGGTGTACTGGCAGTGGCTATCGTCGCCCGGCACCGTGCTTTGGCACGCTTCGCCACGGCGAACCTCCTGCACCGGTTTGCGGCCAAGAACGGCTCGCGGCGTTACCTCGTGAAAAGCTTTTTAGTCGTCGCCGCGATGATCGCCCTGGTCGCGGCCTTAGTTGACGTTCGCTGGGGCAAGGTGTGGCGAGAAGTGCCGCAGCGAGGGATCGAAGTCATGTTCGTCTTAGACGTCTCCCGCTCGATGCTGGCTCAAGATGCCACCCCCAACCGTCTGCAGCGAGCCAAGCAGCAAATTGAAGACATGACCGATGCCATGGCGGGCGACCGCGTCGGCCTAGTCGTCTTCTCGGGCGACTCGCGGCAAATGGTTCCCCTGACCAGCCATCATCACGATTTCAAAAAGACGCTGGCTGAAGTGGGACCGCAAGATGTGACCGTCGGAGGTTCGCGGCTGGGCGATGCCTTGCAAATGGCCGCCAATGGGTTCCTCGACGAAACCGGAAACCACCGCGCTATCGTCGTCTTCACCGATGGCGAAGATCAAGAGAGCGATCCTGTCAAAGTGGCCCAGCAATTGCATGATGATAAAGATATCCGCATCTTCACCGTTGGCCTGGGCGACATGGACCAAGGAGCCCGAATCCCCGATGGCCAGTCCCGCCGTTCGTTCGTGGAATATCACGGTGAACAGGTTTGGTCGAAGATGAACGGAACCACCCTCAAACAAGTCGCCCTTGAAGGGGGCGGGGCTTATATTCCCGCTGGCACGAAACAGGTTGCAATGGATCAGGTTTATCACAATTACATCGCTCAGGTCGAAGCACAAGACTTCGAAACGGCCCGCATCAACAGCTACATCCCACGCTTTCAATGGTTCGTGGGGGCAGGCTTGTTGTTGCTGCTGATCGATACCTTACTCCCCACGACCGCACGTGCTCCGCAGCGAGCATGGTTCCGTTCGCGGATGTTTGGCAAATCGGCAAGTGCCGCTGCCATCGCCTTCTGCCTGGTGGCTACCAACATCGCCGCAGCTGCTCCGCCAGAAAGCCTGGTGCAAAAAGGAAATGAAGAGCTGCACGCTGGCAACGTCGAAGCCGCGTTGAATTCGTATCAGCAAGCAGCCGCAGAAGTGCCCAACTCGCCGCAACTGCTTTACAACCAAGCGGTCGCACAGTACCGAGGAGGCCAGTTCGAGGCAGCTCGTAACCTTTTCACCCAAACTTTGGCCACCGGCGATAAATCACTCGATGCCCAAGCCCGCTACAACCTGGGCAACTGCGATTACGCCGAAGCAGTTCAGCTTGCCCAAAAGGATAAGCCAGCGGCTATCGAGCGATTGAACTCCGCTTTGGATCACTATCGCAACTCCCTGGCCGCCAACGGAAACGACACCGACGCCCGAGCCAACGCCCAACTGGCTCAAATGCTGATCGACCAACTCCAGAAAGAAGAGGAGCAAGAGAAGCAGGATCAACAACAACAGGATCAACAGCAACAGGACCAACAGCAGCAGGATCAACAGCAGCAGGATCAACAGCAGCAGGATCAACAGCAGCAGGATCAACAGCAGCAGGATCAACAGCAGCAGGATCAACAGCAG